>NZ_AXVB01000006.1:0-373554 GCF_000482345.1 Bacillus sp. UNC437CL72CviS29
CATTAGTATTCTATTATGTTCTTCTACTATGTTTAAAATGCGAGAACTCCTGTTACGTAAGAAACAGAAAGAGCTAAGTGAATATAAAGCGATGTACATAATTAAGGATTATTTTTTACTTTTTCACCAAGCATTACACAAAAACACCCAAGAACTATCAAAGGTTCTCCTTCGTCTGTTTAACCTCCTACAGCACAACGGACGAAAATCTCATCGATACGAGAAAAAGACAGTCTTTGATATTTCTTACGATTAGTCAATCATTATTTTTAGATTTTTAATCAATTGAATATCGCATATATTAAATTTAATGCAAACTAAATACCCCTAATATGTATTCATTTTTTTACTAGGGGGAATAAATATAGTATGATGAATGAGACTATGATTTCAGGCGGTTAACCGATAATCATAGTGTATATTATGTGTAATAAGGTAGAAGAGAAGCTTCAATAACTTATTTACACATGCGATTGACGCAACTTTATGACATTTGTTATAAGGTTGCGTTTTTAATTTATCATAATACTCAACAATGTGGTTCTGTCCGTAACGACGTAGTTTTATCATGTTCTGGATAATGAGAAAAAGAAGCTTACGCAGATGCTTATTTCCACGTTTATTGATCTTATCTTTGAAAAAAGTTTTTCCTGATTGAAAACGGCGTATATCAATACCTGCAAATGCATTAAGTTGTTTGTTATTCTTGAAGCGAGTAATATCACCGATTTCAGCTAACAAGCGTATAGCCGTATTGGGACCTATTCCCGGAAAACTAAGAATAATTGGATATTCTGTGCGACTTTCAGCTAATCGTACCATCTTCGTGATACACTGTTCTTTTTGATGAAGGAGCTCCTGATAGCGTTTCGCGTACGATTTGAGTTGTTCACATAAAACGTCATCCTGACGTACGGCTGGATAAGAATACCTGGCAGCTTCAAGTACTTCCATAGCCTTCTTTTCTGCTATACGGATTGAGATGTTTTTATTGGTATTCTTACGAATCTGATTCTTCATGACCGTTTTAGAAAGATTTTGAACAAAGTCTGGGTGAGGGAATAATTGAACAAAGTTTAGAAATAAATCTGACTTAGTTATGAAAATCTGTTCCAATTCCGGAAATGTCAATTGAATGACTTTATGCATTCGGCTACGAATCAAAGATAATTCGTCATCCAGTTCATTATAGAACCTTGAGAGTGATTTTAATTGATAAAATAAGTTATCTGTGCCTGTCTTTTCCCTCCGGGAAGCCGTGAAATGTGTGAGAGCTAATTGATGCGCGTCGCTTCTATCGGTTTTATGAATCCGTAAGGAGTCACATTGTAATTTCGCTTCTAAAGGGTTCAACAGAAAGTATTCAAACTTGTTATCTTGCATAAAACGCTCTAGTTGTCTCGAATAGACACCAGTTGCTTCGAACACAATGTGAGGTGATTTCTTATTTTCATTCATAAGTTGATCTATTCGTTTTCGTAGTTCTTCAAAATCAGGCTTAGAATGATTGATTTCACTTTCAAAAATACATTGTTTTTGAGCATTATAAATAACCATATAACTTTTTCCCATACTAACATCAAACGCAATTACATGTTGCATATTTTTCCTCCTTATGTAGAATTGAAGTCCTCATCTTACTCTTATCGATTCCCATTTCTTATACACGATCTCAAGGATCCACATACTAAACTGATTCAAATAAGGTAAGTGAAGAAGGTCTGTTTTGGGTACGGATTTAAAATCCCAATATCAAAGCGACCTACTCTTCACTTCTACTATAAAAAAATAGTAGTGTAAACCAATGCATTGGTTTACACTACTAATCTTAGTATGTTTTGGGTGTTATTTATGAGTATACCACTTCTACTCATCAGGTAGCATAGTAAAAAAATTGAAACCCGTCAGGGTTTATTTGATATGCCCACTTTTATAAAATCTATAAAAGATAATAATAAACTATATGAAAAGACCGCATTTTCCATAAAAATATACCTTAAGTTGATGGATGTGGGGTAGCACCACATCGCCATCAAGCTAAGGTTTTGAAGTACCCCCTAAATGAAAATTTTCTTTCCCTACAGTTAGTTATTTTGAGAAGTCAGCTCATTTTTATGTTTTGAGGGCCATTTGATGAGCATAGGATATCAAAAAAACAAGTTAAGATTAGTAATTATATACTATTTCATTTCATACAAAAGGAATTTGTTCATTATTAACGAAAGTGTATGTTAACTAGACGAATTCATTCATACACAGTACTACAAAAAAACATGGGAACAATCTCACATCAAGATACATAATTATAATCCATTTAAAAAGCTAGTAAAATTAAGGAGAAACATCGTATGGGGAAAAAAGTATTGTTCTTTGGAGATTTTGGAATTGACGATACGATAGCTATCATATATGCGCATTTAACAGATAAAATTGATGTTATAGGAATTGTTGCAGACTATGGGAACGTACCTCAAGCTGAAGTTGTTAGAAATGTTCGCTTTTTACTTAAAAGTGTAGGAAAAGAATATATAAAAGTGTTTGGTGGGGCGGAGCATTCTATGTCTTCAGAAGCTGAAACTTTTTATCCAGAAGTTCACGGTAAATTTGGGATAGGGCCCATTCACCCAGGACTAGAGCTTCAAACATTTGAGAATTTTTTTGAGGTTCTCGCACTTATTAAGCAGTATAAAAATGAACTTATTATCGTGAATACCGGAAGGCTAACTTCACTTGCAACTTTATTCCTCCTTTATGGAGATGTGATGGAATATGTACATTCTTATTATATTATGGGAGGAGCTTTTCTATATCCAGGAAATGTTACTCCCATTGCCGAAGCCAACTTTTATGGCGATCCTGTTGCGGCCAATATTGTAATGAGATACGCAAAGAATCTATCAATTTTTCCTTTGAATGTTACACAATCGGCTATCGTAACACCAGAAATGGTCAATTATATTCACTCTAAAGGAAAAACTAAGTTTTTAAAGCCCCTTTTAGACTATTACTATTATCAATTTTATCAGAAAAAAGTTCCTGGAATACAAGGTAGCCCAATTCATGATGCGCTCACTTTGATTGCAATTAATCGTGATGATATTTTTACATACCATCAATCAGCAGTGACGGTTAATGTACTTGATACTGTACGAGGGCAAAGTATAGGAGATTTTAGATCTACTTTTGAACCAGAAACATTCGGTAATCGTCCAAAACATAGGATTGCAATACAAATGAATTATGAACAGTTTTTTAAAGAGTTTATGACTGTAACGACTGGCGACCTATTTTAGTGAATACCCTTATATATAAGGGTATGTTTTGCTATCAAGCTAAGATTTTTAAGTACCCTCTAAATGGAAATTTTGTGTTTTTATAGACCTGAAATTTATTTTTATCGTTCTTGGGGGTAACTTATTTTCTTAGCTTGATGGGCATGTATGGTGACCTCTATTAGGATAAACGGGCGTTGATGTTATAAAAATTTATGAATCTCTATATAATAATTTTTGGATTTATTAAGAAAAAATTAAGAAATTTGATCAGTATTTATTAAGAAATGCTATTTATAATTCAAAATACCCCTTAAAAAAGAAAATATAAGTAAATATTATATATAAACGATATAATTTTTATTATTTTGCGACTTCACATATTTTCCTCAAACACGTGAAGACGCAAAACACTAATAAGACGGAGGAATTTTGATTGATGAAAAAGTTTTTATTTTTTTGTATTATTTTATTAATAATAGGAGCAGGATATTGTTTCTATCAAGCATTGCCAAATGTACTGCTTGTATCTGGGGATCAACAACAAGTAGAAAAAGTAACAGAAGAATATAAGTCTAAATTAAGTTCATCTACGCAGTATAAAGAAAAACAGTTGTGTGGTTCTCAATTTAAAGATAAAGATGAAACATCCTGTAATAATACTGGATCAGTACGAGTTTTAAATAAAACTACAGCTGAGAAACTACTAAAAGAACAGATGTTGCAAAAAACAATACGTCCACGTGTTACAGAACCTATCCAATCTTTGCCATCCATCACAAAAGAAAAAGGTGTGGTATATGGAAAAGATATTTCTAGTGAAGAGATACAGATTGGAACTCAAATTATTCCTGTGACAAAAGGAGGAGATGATTTAGGAATCGGCGTTGGACAGGGACAAAAAATACAATCTAAATTAATAATTGTTGATGATTCTATTTATAAAGAGCTGTTATTAAAAGAAAATACTTTTAGTATATTGCGTTTTGATATTAAAAACACTTTAATGGGTAATATTCCAGATATAGGAGTTGTAGAAAAATCATATCCTGAAGTAAAAACAATAAGAGTAAAAACTAATAAAAAGATTAACTATTCAATACTGTGATCGAGCCATCCAAAACTGTATCGTACATAATTCTTTTTATTTATTAGGGATACCGCCACATCGCCATCAACCTAACGAAATTATATACCCCAAAAATGAGAAAAATGGCATCTTCAGGTGAAAATGTACAATTTTTTGTTTTTGGGGTATTTATTTTTTTAAAGTTGATGGATGTGTGGTTCTACCCATCGCTATCAAGCTAAGGTTATGAAGTACCCCCTAAACGAAAATTTTTATCTATCTACAATTATTTATAACAATTCAGCTCATTTTTTTAGTTTTGGTTAACAACGAATTTCTTAAGTTAATGGGCATGGTCTGAGATCCCCATAAAGAAAAAGCACCCTTAGGTGCTTTTTCTTTGTTTGTTCTCGCGTATTGAGATGACTATTCAAACCTTGTATTAGGGGACATGGTTCAAACAGATATATATTACACTTAAAGCTTAACATTAACAGAAAATACTGTAAATTGATAACATTTATGCAGAACATTCCCAAAGTTTAGTATAGATATTTTTCACTATTATTATAATGAAAATAGTATAAAAGCACAATTGCAGGGATTTTTTCATAAAGAAAAGACATCCATAAGATTGTCTTTTCTGATGTTTTTCTAGCAGAAGCAAGCAGCTCCGACTATGATTAATAATATAAAGAGGACAACGAGTAAAGCGAAGCTTCCAGCAAAGCCACCGCCACAACTTCTACAACTACCACCAAAGCCCATAATAGTTCCTCCCTTACTTAATAAGAGGGGAAAAATGGGGTCATCTTCATGTATTTTCACGGTTTACATTACCTTATGTTTTTAAATAATATATGAGCAGGTCCTTTTAAAAAAGAAAAGACACCCTAAGGTGCCTTCCTCCGACTTGAACCATCTTAATTTTAATAATATGTATGTGGACTCCCATCCACTTACCATTTTACCATATTTATCTATATTGTTTATTGAGAAAAAAAGAAAAAGCCCCATAAATCAGAGCTTTTATGTTATGGTTAAGTTACCTAAATTACTATTTTCTTGCGCATGTTATCCCCATTTCATGTGCTTTTTTTATTTTATTTCTCCTCTAAAATACGTTCAATATCATTTATACTTAATTTACTTGCTTTAGCAATTGTTTCGAGTGGTACACCTAGTTCATGTATACCTTTAATCATTTGTATTTTTCCTTCTTGAATTCCTTCTTTCTTCCCCTCATTACGAGCATGAGCAACCTTTGCAGCTTCATCCATTAACACTTTTTCCCTTGCCTCATAGGCTTGTCGGAAAGAAGAATCTTGGCTCATGCGTTCCCACTTATTCATTGCTTTTTGTAAAATTGGATCTTGATTCATGGCAATGTCCTCCAATGTTTGAGTTAAGTGTTCATCTTCATTCGCTGGAAGTAATAATAACCAACGAACAAAAGAATCTTCCCAGGGATTTACTTGTTCATTCCGCCACTGTTGCATTAACTTCGGAATCTCAACCATATGAACTTCTATATCATCACTCAATATCTTCTGTTGTTGCTGATTCCACAGGATTCCTGTTGTATGAAACGCTTCATATTCTGGAAACATGACAAAGTTTAACAGATTAATGGTGATAGTTTTATGAAGAGAACTATATGGCATCCCCTTTTGTAATTGAGATGTGAATAGCTTCCCCCAATAATACAAACTTCGTTTGATCATATCGTGATTATTATTGAGCTGTATTTCTACATTTACTTTTGTTCCTGTATCTAATGTAGCTGAAATATCTAAAATCGATAATTTATCCTCTTCATGTTCTCAATGTAAATGTGAATCTTCTAGCTGTAAAGAAACAATAGGTGACTCTAAGGAATCTTGTAGTATCGCATTTAAAAACGCGATGAGAATATCCTCACTACCATTTGTACCAAATAATTGCTTAAAAGCAAAATGGACATGCAAACTTATACAAATATGAATCAAATTTCTAAACTCACTTTTGGCATCAATTTTTGGAGCACTAAAAAGTTACAACATTCAATTGCAATTATCCCTAATTAATATGGTTCCAAAACCTTTACTTTTTGGGACGGTTTTATTGTAAAAGTAAAACTAAGTTGATGCCACTTTATAATTTGTAAAACTCGTATGTTGAATAAAAAATCCCCTCACAATTTGTGAAGGGGTCAGTATAAATTGAAAGGGTAATTCCATTTTAATATGTAATAGAAAAAACTCGTATTGATAAAATTCACTTTCTTAACTTAGTTTTATTCTTTTTGTAAACTAATTTCTTTAAATTCATCGTTTCATCATACATTTTAAAGTTTTTTACGAGTGGCCCAAAAAAGAACGAATCGTTGTCGTACTCCATAGCCATCAAGCTAAAATTTTATAGTACCCCCAGAATGAAATTTTGTACTAACTTGTAACAAAAAGCTCATTTTTTCGTTTTGAGATAATTTTGAATTTTTAAGTTGATGGACATGCAGCTGTACTCCAGTTTCGAACTGAAAGGGCTTCTTAATATCTATTTTTTTAAAACAACGGACACAAAATCGTATATCTTTTCGAACTATATATAGATATCATTAATTTTTATATATAAAGGGAGGAAGAAATATGAAGGAAAAAATAGAAAAGTATAAAGAGGTCACTGAAACATTAAAGGTATTGGCGCATCCTATCCGTTTAACCTTAGTAGACATAATGCTTACAAAGGGCCCTACTAATGTAACAACAATGTATGTAAAATTACAAATGCCTCAGAGTACAATTAGTCAACATTTATCCAAACTAAAAGCTGCTAAAATCATTACAGGTACTCGGAAAGGATTAGAAATTTATTATGAAGTATCAGACAATCGTACAAAGGCGATATTATCAAGTATTGTTTTAAATGCTGACTTTCTATACTGAACATCATGGCGTTAAACGCTCTACTTTCGAATCCATTAAATATGAGCCATTCGTTACAAAAGCAAAGATCATAAGTGAAAGCGTAAAAAAACCGTTGATTATCTGTACATTACTATAAAAGAGCATTTCTTGTTATTACAGTAAGAAATGCTCTTTTTTCATATTTTCCTATTGAACTCTAGAAGACATTTAACGATGGAGATTTATACATGAAAGAAAAGATAATCGTCTTAAAATCGCAATCTCGACAACTCGTTCCATACAATTCCGTGCTTTTTTCTTCAATTAGGCCTCACCATACATACCCATCAAGCTAAGATTTTAAGACACTCTCATAACGAGAATTTTACCTTTTTACAGTTATTTATGAGAATTCGGCCCATTTTTTTCGTTTTGGGGAACAATCAATTTCTTAAGTTGATAGCGATGGGGTAGCACCACATGTCCATCCAGCTAAGAAAAGTAATTACCTTCAAAACTAAAATTTTATATTTATATTATCCTTGCATTCTCACTTTGATTTAATAAGAATACAAGGATACCCGATTTTTAATATTACCACAACAATCGTAGTTATTATTCCGAAAACTAAAAGTACAACTCTATTTTTAAGTTAAGTCTATTTTTTATTTTTCTAAAACAATTTTAGCTATTTCATTAGCATATTTTTTAGAGTCAAATTCATCATAGTTACTTAGTACCGCAACAGACAAATATTCTTCAGGAAACCAAATGAAGTGTGAACTATAACCTGCCCAACGTCCGGAATGTTCCAAGTATCGACAGTTAAAACCTTCTCTAACCCTCAGTCCAAAAGCATAATCTTCTTTTTCAATAATTCCCTCTCCAGTTGGAGAGATTTTCGTACCCAATTCGCTCATTCGTTTAACAAGGTCTTTTCCACCAACCGTACCTGTAGTTAAATTCTCTCCCCATTTTACTAGGTCTTCAACTGTTGTATGAACTGCTCCATCCCCTGTATGTTCCCAAGGGCTTTCATAGATTTCATATGTTCCTTGCTCATTCTTCGAATATCCGCTTGCAATTGATATAGTAGTTGGGTAGTAATCCACAATTGTTGTGGCCCTCATATTTAAAGGGTCAAAAATACGATCCTTTGTAAACTGACGTAGAGACTTACCACTTACCTTCTCTATCACTTGTGATAATAAGAAATATCCTGTATTACTATACTCAAACTTTGTTCCAACTGGGAACCTTGCAATTTGATGACTTTTAAGGTGTTCTAGCGTTTCTCCCACAGTTAATGTATCAGTATATTTAATATTTGCTGCTTCAGCTAATTCCATATAATCAACTAGTCCACCAGTGTGATGAATTAGGTGTCTCAATGTTACCGGTTCAGCATATGCTCCTATAAAAGGGACAAACTTTACAATTGAATCATCTAAATTCAATTTCCCCTCTTGTTCTAAGAGTAATATAGAAAACGCTGTAAATTGTTTAGAAACTGAAGCGATATTAAAAATGACTTTTGTAGTTATGGGTAGATTTTTCTCTATAGAAGCTAAGCCAAATGCACCTTTATAAATTACCCCGCTATCGAAACTAGCTATATATGCAAAACCCGGAGCTTGTGGCGAAAACTTATTAAACAATTGCTTAATCGATGTATGTATCTTTTCATTATATGTATTATCCATCTCAATTACATCCCCTTCCCTTTAAATGATTAGGAATATATTAACCTGTGATCATTATCCTATTGAATCCAATTCAACCCCGTATCGGATTACATAAGAAATTTTAGAAGCTAACAGTTGTAACTTTATTCGTATGCCAACTATCTTTTTCTTCACATCAATAGTGATAGTTCCCCCATATTTCCTCCATCAAAAGCGAAATAATCCCCTATAGAGACATTCAAATTACACTTTTTAAAATGTGGCTCTTAAATAGAGAATTGTTCACGTATCCTAACAGTTGAGTACGTTCCCTCTTACAAAAGTAATCCTATTTCTTTTGCTTTTTGCACGGCTTCTTCTCGATTTTTGACTCCCAGCTTCTCATAAAGATTGGAAGCGTAATTTCTTACTGTTCCGTTTGACAAGTAAAGTTTCGAAGCTATTGTTTTATAACGACTTCCTTGTGATAATAGTTCCAAAATCTCTAATTCTCGTTTCGTTAATCCATACTCTTTTCCATCTGATTTTGATTCAAATGATCCTGTTTCTTCATTTTCTTCCCATATTCTATGGAACAAGTCATGATTAATCATAGTGCCTCCTCGATAGACTAGACGAATTGATTCAGCTAGTTCACGCGAATCTATGGATTTCAATAAATATCCATCCGCACCATTTCGTATGATTTCTTTTACCCTTTCTGTATTCTGAAAGGTTGACAAAATGAGTACACGAATGTCCGGCCATTTTTCCTTAATCATTTTAGTCGCATGAATCCCATCCAAATTTGGCATCTCTAAATCCATTAATACTACATCTGGTTTTAGTCTCTCACACAATTCCAAAGCCCGTTCTCCATCTTCAGCCATTCCCACTACTTGTAAATCCTCCTGTCCATCCAAAATTGTATGAAGACTTTCTCGGATGAAAGAATGATCATCGACAATACACAGGCGGATTTGTTCATTAGACAGTTGTACTTGTTTCGGTAAAACACATGAAATTAACGTCCCTTCCCCCTTTTTGGAATAAACAATGACTCTTCCTTGTGACTGACTCACACGCTCTTTCATTGCAGTTAATCCAAAGCCATCCTTCCACTCTTCTACCCCACAGCCATTATCTTGTACATCCAATCTTATCTGTTGTGGTTCAAAGTGAAGTGACACAATGATTTCTGTGGAATGCCCATGGCGAACAGCATTTGTTAGTGATTCCTGCAAGCTCCGATATAGTGCCATTTTTGATTGTTTGGAGGCCATATACTCTTCCCCTATTATTCGAGTACGTACATTTACTTTTGCATGTTTCTTAAATTCCTCTGTCAATTGTTGTAATGTGACAGCTAAAGGAAGCGATTCTTGTGATAAATCTAATTGATGTAAATAAAGTCTTACTTCTTCCATACTGTTACGGGCCAATTGTACTAATGAATCGAGCTGTTGCTCCCCTTCCTTAGTTTTTAATTCCGTACGTAATGTTTCCATCCCCATAATAATTGAGGTATAGGAATGCCCCATAGTATCATGTAAATCCTTTGAGAGCCTGTCACGTTCTTCTAGTAAAGTAATCCGCTCAACTTGAGATATGTATTGTTCCAATACATGTTTCTGGTTCCGAATAGTTTTACTTTGACGGTAGTTAGTAGCTAGTAAACGAAAGAAAGAGCCCATAGCAAAAGCTAAACTGATTTGTAGGATGATTACCCATAAATCTGTTACTTTGGAAAATATCGCAATGAGCAGCGGGAACAAAATAACTGTGATAGGACCCGACCAGAGGTAAGATTTATGAGCGCTATTTGCCGCAATCATAAAAGTTGGCATTAAAAAAGCAAGATACGCTGACGGAAATAATAAAGTTAAATAGAAACACACTCCGCCAAATAATATTATTTCAGTAAACAAATAATAGCGATAACTGAACATTAAACAAATCCAAGGTACTGAAAATGAAACGACTTCCCAAAGAATAATGAACCAAAGTGGTACGGTCAAATAATCTTGTTGTTGGATAGTCACTGATATCAATGATAGCCAAATAATAAAACGTATACAAAGTAAGGCCCAATCATACCAGAACCATATTTTCAAAGTCTTAAACAAATTATCACTCCTTTATAGCTTTAAACATAGTACGTGTATACATTCCAATTATTCGAACTAAACAGTTTCCAATACATATACGTATCCAAATGAGAATACATCCAACAACCATGACAAAAAAAACTTTTGTCCATGAATTCATAGAAATTCCCAATAAGTATATATTAAAATATCGAAAAAGTAAGGGCATAACGATAAATACTAGCGGCGTTACATACAGTAAAATAGCACATATAAGACTCATTATTCCGATAAAAAATTTCTGCATGAGCCAAAAAATAGCCCTCCAGTTGCTATTATTAAGGATTGTATCTCTCGCTTTGACCCATTTATCTCCCTCCTCTTTTTTCCTTGATTCGAATAACTCTATCGATATATCCGTATAAACCTTCGTCTGAATGCGTTCATACTGAACAAACGTGTGAGTTGTTTGTAGCACCCAAGCCAACAAGGGAATACCCAAAAAGATAATCGTCATTACTAATGCAAATGTAATACTGACCAGATAGAAACAAAAGTAAAAGAATCCGGATGCAAAAGTAAATAACAAGAAATAGAAATCTTGCAAAGTTTTTTGAGCTGATGCTTTCGTCATTAAAATCTCTCCTCCTCATTCATTGTTAATGCGTTAAAAGCTACTTTTTGATTCTAAGTATTTTTCTGTCACATATGGTAGTGTCAAAGTGTCATGGTTTGTATGACATAACTATCAATACAGCCTTAGCCCACTCAACTTTTGTTATCCTTTATAAATATGACAAAAAGTTCACTATTGAATATGACTCGCCCCTTGCTACACTCTGTCCATACGTTAACTCGTTGTGCTAAAGATAAGATTGTGTTCCCGATCTTATCTTTTTTCTTTACAGATTTTTTGATACAAAAAAGGAATCCTTATAATAAGAATTCCTGAAAGAAACGAAGTGACATAATCAATTCCTTAATTTCGTGCATCATACTTATAAATTCCTTGGCCCCTCATTTAATTTACTAAATAATACATAGTATTAGATTTTAAGAGATTCTTATTGATGTAGTTGAGATGGACTCACTTTTTGAATTTGAACAAGTATATCAAACGCTTTACCTAATGATATATCAGTAGTTTTCGGTATACCAGGGCCTTCCATAGTTATTCCAGCGAAAATTGGGTGTTGTTCGTTTAACCAAGTTTTTGTCACTCCGTTCGCCTTGCGTAAATCAATAAAAAATTGATCTTTTTTGACCTGTCCAAAGATGTAGTTATAACTGTTTGAATCATCTGATTTTAATGTTCCATATGGGCCAAATTTACCATCACTATTATGGACATTATATTGTCCTTCGTAAACTGATGTTCCAATAGATACATATCGTTTCCCATAATATTCTGCTAAATGCTGCCCAGCTACCTTAGGGTATACAAAAGGAATCATATTTGTTTTCGAAACGTGCCCATTATGTCCCCAAACTATGGTTTTTCCTAAATGTTCTTCAGTCCACCTCGCATTTTCATACATTGCAATATCATGTTTCAAATAAAAGTCCGATGGTTTATCAGGATATGACGCTAACATTGTAGTAAACTGTTCAATAATACGAGCATTTTGCTTTATCCATGAGAACTCTGTGGATTTTCCATTTAAATAACTTTTATTTTCTTCTAATAAAGCACCGATTTGTTTAGCGTCTGAAATATACTTTTCCTTTTCTTCTTTCGTAAGACTGCCAAAGGTATCCATATCCTTCGTTACAGGAATAAGACCTTTTATCTTCTCTTCTATCCTAGGCACAAGATCGGAATTGTTTCTTTTTATATACTCTATTATATTATTATAAACATTCTCGTTTACTGATTGAATGTCCATCCCAATGACACGCACTTTGGATTTATGTTTTGGATTAGCATTATATTGCCGAATCCAATCAAGTAAATCTAACATTTCTTTCGTCTTAAATACAGGTGATAGATGTTGGCTTGGGTTTCCCTTACCAGTAAGAACATATCGATCAAGTTCCAAAGCTCTGTCCCATCCCTCTTCTAAAACTAAGTTGGTAAAGCCCTTTTCAGATACTAAATAATTAACAATACGGTGTTTCATCTTAAAAATTTCATGAGCTCCATGCGTAGCTTCACCTAAACCTACAATTGAAGCTGAACCTACTATATTCTTAAGGGGTTTCAAATCATTAAGTGGTGCAGTTGGATTAGTTGTTTCTAAAGGCTTTGCATGTACTTCTAACCATTTCACTATTTGATTTGTATTGTAGGAAGCTGTAACAGAAGCTTCTATTTTCGAATCTGCATAAGTATTTCCTACAAAATTAGTCAATGTTATAGCAGAAGTAACAATTGCAATAATCATTTTCTTTTTCATAAAAACCTCCTGAAATACATCTTTATTAATTTTTGACATACTATAGGGACTTCCATTTAAACCATTAACTCTCTTATTACTGTTAAGATAAATTTATTCTAGTTCCTAAAACTTACTTATTTCTTAATAGGTTCTTAAAAAATTCTGAATTCATTTATACCAATATAAAACCAAATAACCTTCAATCTAAAAATAAAGGAAGTAGGTTATTTAGTTATTCATTTCGTGAGCTTAATGCTCAAGTCAATCATTTTTCACATGGTTAAACTATATTAGAAAGGATAACGTTTTTTGGTACTTAATTACGAGTATTAAAATCTCTTAAGTTGGTAGCGATGGATGCTCCCCACACTCATCAATTAAAAAAAGGAACTGACATCTCAAAGTGACTACCTGTAGAGAAACAAATCTTCGTTTAGAGGATACTTCAAAACCCTAGTTTGATGGCGATGTGGCGGGACTTCATGCCTATCAACTTAAGAACTTGCTTTATTCAATTTTTTTAGAGTAAGTTGTTTTTTGAACCAGAAAGGCATATTTTAAACTATAAAAACTATGACAAAACTTATTCGATTTTCCTTTTTGCCTACTTGCTAAATTCAGCAAGTAAAATATTTTTAAAAGGATCAGAATGACTAATTTTATGGCCATTCAAATTGATGGCCAATATATGCTTGCCTCCAAGTGTGCCTCCAGCAAAAGTTGAAAAGCCTGGAACACCGCCTGTGTGTCCCCATATCGAGGTACCGTTTTGAAGTTTAGTTTCATAGATTCCAAGACCATATCCATCGATTTCTTCTATTCCTGTAGGAACTGTAGTAAGCATTTGTTTTAGTTGCTGTCCCTTCAATAATTTGCCACTAAGTAAGTAAGAGAAAAATTTGTTTAAATCTTCAGCAGTAGAAATCATATCTCCATCCGAGCTACCTGGGTTAGAATAAGTAACATCTTTTAGCTCACTTTCTCCGTCATATCTTTCATATCCACGGGCATGCTTGGTGCCTGGAATAACCGTTGAATTACCAGGTAGAAATGTATTCGACAATTCAAGCGGTTCAATAATTCGATTTTCAACTTCTTCTGCATAGCTGTTTCCAGTTACTTTTTCAATAAGGATACCCAGTAATACGTATCCCGTGTTTGAATAAGACCAGCCCTTTCCTGGGGCAAAGTCTGGGGGAAGAGAAATCCCCATCTTTACGAATTCTTCAGCTGTATACGATTTTTTTGTATCTTTAATATCAAAGTCTGTTGACTTTATGTAGTCAGCGATACCACTTGTATGATTCAATATCTGCCGGATAGTAATCTGTTTACTATCATATCCGTTTCCTTGAATAACACCAGGCAACCATTTTTCAATGGAGTCGTCTAAATTTAAGCGGTTTTCTCCAGCTAATTGAAGTAGCACTGTTGCAATGAACGTTTTCGTCACACTACCAATGCGAAAGCGAAAATCTGCTTTCATTGGTTTCTTGGTTCTCAGATCCGCTATCCCAGCGGTATAACTCCAGGTTTTACCACCTTTAGAAATTTGAGCGAGTATTCCAGGGTATCCAAGTTGCAGTACATCCCGCATTGCTTTCTTAACGGAAGTACGATCGCTTTGAGTACTTGTTTGTAACGAACTAGATACATTTTGCGTGGGTTCTGCTTTTACAATTGAGGCTGGTGTTATGTATAACAGGGAACTTCCAGCTATTAAAATTGCTAGACTTGCAGATGTAATTTGGCTACGTGTTTTCATAAAGTATTCCTCTCCTCTATTTATATTGCATAGTTAGTTGCTTGCTGTTTCATATTAACCACACAGCTATTATCTCCACCAATGACAAAAGGTCAGAATTGAATTCGTAATCATATTCATAATTATTATTTTTACAAACGCCATTCTGTCCTAAGTAAGTCCCTCTTTTTCCATATGTATGTTAACCGTTAACACTAGAAATTACTTTTTTCCTTGAAACAATCTTGTTACTGGTTTGTTTTTATAAATAGGTCATACTTGTTTCCCATTTCACGCCTCTTTATATTTTTAACATACACAATGAAGCTCTCCCCTCCTCATTTGTTATTAATGGGTAATAAACTGCTCCTTGATTCTAAGGGTTTTTCTGTCACATATGTTAGTGTCAAAATGTCATGACTTTTATGACATAACTATCAATACAGCCTTATCCACTCAATTTTTGTTGTTCTTTATAAATATGACAGAAGTTCACTATCTACTATGACTCGCCGCTTGCTACGCTCTGTTCATAAGCTAGCGAGTCGCTAACTCGTTGAGCTAACAAAAAATCCTAACTAAATAAAGGAGCGTTCAAAAATGAAACAAGCAATTAACAAACTGGGGATCGTTGCAATTCTTCTTTCTTCATCAACTATGATTTCTGCATGTTCCCAACAATCATTAGAAGGAGAAACATCAAAACCATCGGCATCCACAACTAATATTGAAATGATGAGAGGACCCAATAATAAAAAAGAAATAGAATCTTTTGCTGATCCATTATTTGAGGAAAAAATGAAAAAGTATAATGTGAATGGTTCTAGTTTTGTCGTCGTTCATGATGGAAAGGTTGTTGTTAATAAAGGGTATGGATATGCTAATAAAGAAAAGAAAATTCCTGTTACTAAGGACACTGTCTTCCAAATTGCTTCAGTCTCAAAAACTTTTACTGCCTTGGCTGTAATGCAACAAGTCGATAAAGGAAATCTTAAACTAGATCAAGACGTACAAAAATATCTTGGTGGATTACAAATACCTAATCAAACAGGGGAACCTCTAACACTGTTTGATATGCTCACTTATACCAGCGGATTTGATTTTCCCGACCTTACAAATATAACTGGACCTGAATATGTTGATAATAACAATAGCATACCAATGAAGGAATTTTTCTCTAAACATATGCCAACGGTAGTACGGCCACCAGGGGAAGTTTATACGTATGACAACGTCTCATTTGCGCTCGCAGGGTTTGCAGTAGAGAATGTTACTAACAGCCCTTTCTCCAAATATATGGAAAATAATATTTTTAAACCATTAGATATGAAATCTACAAGTATGAGCTTTACGCCTGAACTTTTAGAAAGAATGGCTACACATTATGGTCCCACTGGTGAACCGATCCCAACAAACGGGAGCGGTTTAAGGGATACGCCACAAGGAGGCATTTTATCTACTGCAGAAGACATGTCAAAATACATGATTATGCAACTACAGAAAGGAAAGTTTAAAGGCAAAGAAATTGTAAGTAAAAAAAGCATAGATATGATGCATGCCTATCAAGTTTTTGATGATAAAACCAACCCTGTTGCGACAATTGGATTTGAAACGCCTTTTAATAAATTTGCTAATGGTCAACACGTTGTAATAAAAGGGGGAAGTATGCCTGGACATCAATCACTGATGATTTTAGTACCTGAACAAAAAACAGCTTTCTTCATGTCTTACAATAATGATTCATCAATGAGCATAGACATATATGAAGCTCTCATGGATCACTATTTCCCTGCTAAGAAGAATGCAGCAAAAACAAGTTATCTCCCATTAGAGGAAAAGGAAGCTCATAAATACCTGGGCATATTCCAAAACACACGTTTAGCTGCAATTCGCACCCACTTTACCTATGAAGATGGGAATTTGGTCATGGAAGGGGGATTATCCGGAAAACAAGTTCTCAAAATGATTCATCCGTTGTTATTTGAAGATTCGGAAGGCAACAAAGTTGCTTTCAAAAAAAATGCAGCTGGAGAAATCACATATTTTCACTATACTTCTCCTAAAAGCCTAGATTTTATGGCTGACGCACAAAAAATTAACAACAAACCGTCCTTAGCGGATGTCCCGCAAATGAGTAACTATAGAAGCCATATCGATAATCTTTATGCTTTAGATATCATGGATGCTAAAAAAGGTAATTTATTCGATCCGATGGGTACTATGACACAAGGAGAATTTGCTGATTCCTTGTTGCGTGCACATGGGTGGAGTAGTTTTCCAGATGAATCCAAAGAGGCCAAAGAGAAATCTACCATAGGTATTCCTGGATATGACCGTACAGCTCCAATTACTCGACAGATCGCAGCAACCATGATTCAAAACTTAAAACAGATTCAACCTGATCAAGCTAATAAAGTTAAATTGCTTGATGCGGCAGATGATTGGGCAGTCCAATCGATTCAAGCACTTGCCTCCCAAGGAATTCTAGGTCCTGATACTTCCATCAATGCTGATGGATCCTTTATCTTCCGTCCGAAGGATTTGTTACTGCGTCAAGAAGCAAGTGCCTTGCTGGATTTAGCTTTTAACTATTATGCACTGCCTATCAAACGACAGTAGATATTCACCCTAAATTGAATCATAAAAAAATTGGATGATGGTATCTCATCAGCATCAGGCGAAAATATAACAAGAAATTCAACTATATAAGATCTTTATGCAAACGGAAATCATTCGAAGCATAACCCGATACATTTGAAGTTTTAGCATTTAAGGTTCTGGTGCAAATACTTCAGGAGAGGCATAAAGAGGCGAAACGTTTCTTAGTGGAACCTATTTTATGCTGGAAGGTCGAATAGTTGATGAATGAGGTTTACTTGATTTCGGACAGACTTCTCCCCTTGGAGGGTTTGTCCTTTTTTCATCATATGCACGGCTTCTACTCCTGCAAGAATTTGTTTGGCAGTTTGAAAGGACTTTAATCCTAACATGGAACGAACCTGCTTTTTAATGAAGCGATGATCTTGTTCTACGATGTTATTAAGATATTTTATTTTCCTTATTTGGATGCCTAAAGGCATCTTTTTCTCCTTCTTCAGCTCTTCAATCGCCACAGGATAGGCGGGATTCTTATCAACTGTAATCACACGAGGTATTGAAACATGAAAAGACCGCAAGGCTTTCTTAAAGAATCGCTTTGCAGCCTTGTGGTCCCTTGTTTTACTTAGATAAAAATCAATGGTATTTCCTTCTGAATCAACTGCACGATACAGATACATCCACTGTCCTTTGACTTTGATATAGGTCTCATCCACTCGCCAAGAATCGTTGGTTTTCTTAAGATGACGACGAACTCTGTTGTCCAGTTCAGGACCATATTGATGAACCCAACACATGATGGTTGTGTGAGCAATAGAGAAGCCTCGTTCTTCCATCATTTCCACATCGCTATCAAGCTAACAAAACAAAATACCCCCAAAACGAAAAAATTAACATCCCCGGGTGAAAATGTACAATTTTTTGTTTTAGGAGCATTATAATATTCTTAAGTTGATGGATGTGTGGTGCTACTCTATCGCTATCAAGCTAATATTTTGCAGCACCCCAAAAACAAAAATTAAGACCCTTTTGTAACTAAGAAGGTCATTTTATCGTTTTTGCGGTGACTTGTTTTCTTGGCTTGATGGCGACGTAACGGTACCCTAGTATGTAGAAATTTAAAAAAGTCCCTTCATAATGCTAAAGGGACTTTACTCACACAAATGATCTGCACATCAATTCATCTTTGATATACAGATCATTTGTATGATAATCTTTATAAATAATTGCGGAATAATGAACTTACATTACTGCTTTTAAAAGCTCTCCTACTAATGGGATGATTCCACCTACAAATTTTAAAACTGCCATTGCGATTGTCATGTTATTTCCTCCTCTTTTGTTATTGCTAAGATGTGATTTATCTTTATGCTTTCATAATAGTAAGCGCTTACATTTTTATCAATACATTCTTATATACAATATTACATATGGAGGTACCGTCAGCATTTTGGAAAAAACCACGCTAAGTAAAACATACAATAAGCTGTCCATATGGGCAGCTTATTGTATGTTTTACTTAAAATCTCTTTATTTACATGTATAATTATATCAAGAGTCAAAAATTTTAGAATTGAGGTGAACAGTATGAAAAGTTTTGGTATGTTAGTATGCTCTACTATCTTTTCAGTACTCCTAGTATATTATAATATCGATTCCTTTTATAATAAATTTACATCAGGGAATACATATTATTGGGTAAATGGTATTCTAGCTACTGGATTCCTTATATCCTTAATTATCAACATAAAAGATATCATCAAGAAAAATTACACAACTTCTGAAGCAAATTAAGGAGCCTATTATGGTTCCTTTTTCTATTTAAAATAAAAAAGAAGTGGATTCGCTACTTACAATTATAGATATCCAATAAAGATACTTAATTACAAATATAATTATTTTATTTATAATTATATTTAGAAAATGGAATAGAAAGGTCTTGGTAATATGTTGGGTATTGATGTTATAAAAACAACAGAGGAATTAATTATTAAATGGCAATTAACAAAAGTTAATATTCCATTAAACGAAATTATTGAAGTTACTGAAGATGACACTTATGCTGGTGTTGAAAAAAATGATGCAATTCGAATTGGGACACCTTATGCTACAACTGATCGCATCTTAATTAGAACTAGCAAGCAAGATTATGTACTATTTACTACTAATAAAGTTTC
This sequence comes from Bacillus sp. UNC437CL72CviS29, assembly GCF_000482345.1. Lineage (NCBI taxonomy): Bacteria > Bacillati > Bacillota > Bacilli > Caryophanales > Bacillaceae > Bacillus > Bacillus sp. UNC437CL72CviS29. The sequence continues at coordinate 19,875 of NZ_AXVB01000006.1, forward strand.
AATTTTAAATAAAATAAATGCTTAATAATTCAATTGGTTTGACATGATTTTTTAGAAAAAAGAGGACTAATGTAAAGTCGTCTTTTTTTCTTTTAACAAATTTGAAAGATTTCAATTTCCTCTCCTTTACTTAACCTTACTAACTACCTATTCAAAAATAATGCTTGTTTCCCTGCATAAAAGGCAAATTAACTCTATAGGGGTACCTCCCAATGCCCATTAATGTAGATTTGAAATAAAGTTCAATTAAAAACTAGCTAAAAAAATTGATTTCATTATAATAGAATCCCAATTATTTTGAAGAAAGATTAATCAAAATAATTGGGATTAGTTATTCTATACTACAAAATTTTATAAAAAAGTTTGACCATTTCCATGATTCATAATTACAACCCGTGATTGAATTAGTCCATGTTGTTGTCCCTTAGGAATTGTATAATTTGTCTTTTGTGGTGGTTATCGTGGTCTGTAAATTCCTTAACAAAATATATAAGTGAATAAGGTGTTCCAGTATGCGGACAATGGGTTACACCGTTTGCAGTTAATGAATTTTTTAACTTTTCGGTTGGCAATTCGTTAAGTTCTTTTACAAGTAATTCCCTTGTATCTTTTGCTTCTTCAAGAAGTTTTGATTGTGATATGCCCGATTTTGCGTAGCTTGAAGCTTTTTTATTATATGTATCAAAATCTGGAAACTCCATTCCCTTTTCATTTTGAACAGATGGGAGGATTTCTGTTAATAGATAATTATCCCAATTCATAATATGGGCTATTATCTCACTTACAGACCATTTACCCTCGGCTATCGGTTTAGATCATAATGTTTCATTGATTTCTTCTAAAGTGCTTAACCAAGATGAATAATGACTAAAATTACTAATTATGTTTTTTACCTCACTCAATTTTCTCCCTCTTTTCTAAGATAAATCAATATAATTATAACAGAAAACCCCAAATGAACAAACGTACGTTCTTATCTGTATTTTTAGTTACAAAACAACAATCTTTAAGAAAACTCCCATTATAAATAATCAAGCTTTATTCAAAATCAATATCAAACCTCGTTAGTGCAATAAGAAAAACCGAAATCTCATCTTTAATAAGACATTTCGGTTCATCTTTTTTAGAAACGTCGCAACTTTTTTCAAAACCTCGCGTCTTTCTTAAAAACATCGTGACTTTATTTCAAACTCACAATTAAGCTAAAATTTTATAGTACCCCCAGTACGAAATTTTGTACTAACTTGCAACAAAAAAGCTCATTTTTTCGTTTTGGGGTAATTCTGAATTCTTAAGTTGATGGGCATGGGGTCACCATATCAAAAAAGAAAATTGTACGTTTAGACACAAATTTTACATATTTTGATTAGTTACCTGTACATTAAGGAATTTGCTTGTATATTTGAGGAGATGTATGAGACAGGCATAATTTTGAGGGAATCCAGTATTTTCTATTCAAATATGATAGAATGGAAATATATCCAAAACGGAGGGAAAACAAATGAACTCAAACACAAAACAGTTTATTTATGATATCCAGCAAAGAAAGAATAATTATATAGAAGATGTATTAACAGCAATAAAACACCCTCAAAAAGAGCAATCTGAACAAGTCATTCAAAATATAGTAGAGAAAATGGATATGATGATCAGTTTAGTTACTACTTATATGGCCGTTGAATCAGAATCAATGAAAGAATTAAAAGAGCTTCAGGAAGAACTTATTCATGCTCAAACATATATTCAAAAACGGAAATTTGAAGAAACACAGAGATATAACCCTGTGTTTTTACTAGGTGGACTATGACACTAATTTTTTATAAATCTGATTAGATATAATTTGATTATTGTTTTGGCATAATCCATACAATTTGTTGAATGCGTACAATATATGGCATCGTATCTTCAATGAGCAAATGATCTGGTTTTACATCTTTTAACTTTCCTCTTACATTACCTCTTACAGTTTCAATAACCACATGTTTACCAATTACTGATTGTAATGTCTGATATACGTAGGGATTGGGTGCACTTACCATATGTTGTTCACTCAAGTTATTTCCTTCCGAATAACTCATTCTATAAGACTCCTTTCTAGCTTGCATTCTTTCTCCTAATATATGATATAAATCTTATCAATATGCTAGAAGGATAATTCATTATAGGAACGGAAATAACATTTTATTAAGGTACGGTTTCTATTTCTACATTGCTAAAAAAATGATTTATATAAAGTTATTTTTACTAGTTAATAGGAGATGATATAGGGATATTTTGAATGTACATCTAGGCTGTTCCTTTTAGGATATGTATCATTTTAAATACGCCCTTTATTAGAATAGTTCTCATACTTTTTTTGAGATTCTTTCGTAATACGTGCGTTAAGTAAAATTGCTAACAATAAAAACACTCCATATTTTCCCCCTGCAACTCCTATGATAATCACACTACTACAAACAAGTACAATTAATAGGATAAACGAAACTAAATAAATACGATTATAATTCTTTGACATCTTCTCGTATTTTATGCGTTCTTTCCTTGCATCTATCTAAATTCTTCCTTTAAATGATCCATTTCACTCTCAAATAAATCTCGCCCTTAAAAAGGAAACAATCTATCGTTTTAAATAATTAGTTTGTTTTTTTATCAACTAATTTATATAACGTAAAAAGAAATCCTACCAATATTAAGCTTTCCACCATGATAATCCCGACCCTCTCCTTCCTTTTAACCCCAACACATCAGATAAAAGTTATGTATATCCCATATTAGCTGCAGCAAACAAAAAGGATCCCCCCTTCTCTTAAAGGCTGATCCTTTTCTCCTTACATGCAACTATTTTTACCTATTCTTGATTAATTAGAATAACAGCTAGTCCATCTACACGAATGCCACCAACTTCGATTTTTTCATAAGGCTCAACTGTAATAGAAATAATCCCTTCCCGCTTCTTTAATTCATTACTCAATTCATTTGTTAACATTTTTTCATGTGTGCACTCCTTCTTAATGCTTAATTTACTATTGTTATGTAAATGAAATTAAAAATGATTTCCTGGTCTGGAAACCATTTTTGTAGTTAACCATATGGTTTTACCAGTTCGTTTATCAATTTTACGTAGAGAAGATAAACAATTACTCTTCACTGTCTCAGTAGATGTAAGAAATTCTTAAAGATAGCAGTGAGATTGATTGTTTTTTCTTCTAGAAATAATGACTTAGATAATATATTACCTAAAACAATGAAAGCCCTACCTCTCTTTCATCCTTACGGCTCCTTGTCCGCGCCAGTGTGAATCAGGATTGCAAAAATCAAGTGACTATTTAACCTAGTTATTTGATGGAACTTCGAACGTTCGTAAAAGAAATTTTATAATAAAAATGGATTAGGTTGAAGTAATAACAAAAGAGGTTCCTACTCTAAAAGTGAGTTGAAGAAATTGAATGTCTTTGAAATGATTTACTTTTGATAATAATCATTTTCCCGAAAAATTCAGGATATTTCCGGGAGGTGTAATACATTATCTATAATGAACCTTAACAGAAACTTTTTATTTGATTTTCAGTGATTCCTTTAATTAATCCTAGTTCACTAATCAAAAATTCATGTGCGTTATCCAACATTTTTTTTTCGCTTGTATTAAGTGCCTTTTCTTTCTTCATACGCATTAAATCACGTACAACTTCAGCACCTTCTTGTATTTCACCCGTTTTTATTTTGTCCGTGTTCACTTTATACCTTTGTTTCCACGGCAATAATTTATCTGATTCTCCATGCTGAAAAATGTGTATAATGTGTTCTAATGCAAGTATATCAGTAACTGGTCGTATACCCGAACTTAATATTTTACCCATAGGAATCATGACTTGCATATTACTGATTGACATTTTTATAACATAATACTGTTGTTTTTTCCCTGAGAATTCTTTTTCTTCTATGGCTTCAATTATACCTGCTCCGTGCATTGGATAAACAATGTTATCGCCAATTTGAAACATATAATCCACCTCCATATATGGTAACCTTCTTAAGCTTAACATATATGTTGTTTTTTATCAAATATTTCATAATATCATAAAATTATTTTTAGTGTCAATCTCTTTTTCTTTAAAAATCAAATTAAATAAAAACAGCACCAAAAGAATAGGGAGTGTGCCAGATTTCTAATGAAGGGAAGGAAAATTTCCCCGCGCATATTCTGAAACCGCTACTCATTAACGTAGATCAGTTTTCCCTTGAAAACGACCAAATCGATCTCTTATTTTTTTCAATTTTGTGTGGTACTCCAAAATCTCAATTCTTGCTTTTTCAGCTAAGGTGCAATTGGTCGTAAGCCCTTTAACCCCCAATAATCAATCACGACATCAAGTACTTGATCAAAATATTGTAGTGGTCCATAGTTAGCTTCTTTTGCAATCACAGCCATTCTATTTTCAAAATCAGGCATGAAAGCACCTGGCATTTTAAAATTTCTAATTATATTGGCAATATGATAGCAATAATTAGGTTCCAATTCTAAATGTGTTCGAATGACGTCTCGATAAAACGCATAATGAAGAGTTTCATCTTTTGCAAGACGGCGTAATAATGTAGCAACATCTGGATCATACTTACTTGCAACCTTAGCGACATTATTGTAAAACACCATCGTTGCAAGTTCTTGTAGCGTCGTATACGTCATGGCTTCGATTGGTGTATGAAAATCAGGCTCAAATCCACCCTCAACGACTGACTTTCTTAATGATTCTTTTGCAAAGTTTTCTAAACTAAGCTACACTTTCGAAAAAGAAAACGAGGAGAATCACAGGTGGGATATTTTAAAGGGAAACAGTTCAAAAAGGATATTATTTTAATAGCCGTTGGCTACTATTGTCGTTTTTCTTTAAGTTATCGCGATGTGTCTGAAATTCTCAAAGAACGTGGTATTTCTATTCATCCAACAACTATCATGCGCTGGGTTCATGAATATGGAAATCTTATCTATCACATTTGGAAGAAGAAAAACAAAAATACATTGTTATCTTGGCGTTTGGATTAAACCTATATCAAGGTGAAAGGGAAAGGGTGTTATTTATATCGAGCAATTGATAAAGAGGGGCAAACACTTGATATTCAACTTCGTCAAAAACGGGACACACAAGCAGCATATGCCTTTATGAAAAGACTTGTTCGAACTTTTGGAGAACCAACGGTTCTGACGACAGATAAGGCCCCTTCTTTAGCTTCCGCATTCAAAAAATTAAAGGAGATAGGTCTTTACAAAAATACCTTTCATCGTACAATCAAGTACCTCAATAATATCATTGAGCAAGATCACCGACATGTGAAACGTCGCTCCCGTTCTTTAGGATTTCAAAGTCTTCGCCATGCCTCACGAACTGCTAAAGGTATAGAAACTGTTCATGCTATATACAAACAAAAACGAAGTCTTCAACCAAACTTCGTTTTTTCGACGTATAACGCATTACATGAATTATTAATAGTTTCATAAAACTGGTCCACAATATTCCCCCATCTCTTTATGTCTTCGGAAACTTTGCAACAGAACCGTGCAAATTATCTCCTAAAGTGACACTCTTAATTTTGTATTTATTTTCCATAGTTGCCCCTCATTCCATGAATCGTTTCCGTACCCATAATTCGATTGTGTAGTTAACTAATTATTAAATGATATTTGATTCCCCTTCTCGCTTAAACCATCATTTGACTTTTTTATAAAATCTATATTTCTCAATTTATATTTATATAATATGCAAAATTGCATATTCATTATGAAAACCTAGAAAACTCAACAGTTTAAGGTCTTGTACAACCAAAATGTAAGTAAACAAACCGGAATAATTTGAATCATTTCCCATTTTTTACAGTCTCCTACCTTTACAGGATGTATATATAAAAATATAATTTTCAAAAAATATAAATATTCTGTTTAAAACAGGGTGTAAAAACAAAGGAGAAGAAAAAATGAAGAAATCCGTCGTTACATTACTAGCAACCGGAATGGTTTTAGGCGCTCCATTTTCAAGTGCCTTTGCAGCCGAACAAGTATCACAGCAAGAAGCTTTGAACAAAATGGAAGTCGTTCAAAAACAGTGGAATGATGAAAAAGGAAATCCATCCTTCCTTTCAGGTGAATTATCTGATAAAAAGGTCGATTCAGAAAAGGCAGTAAAATTGTTCCTTGAAGAAAATAAAGAATTATTTAAAATCAACCCACAAACTGACTTAACACTGAAAGAAGTAAAGTCAGATGATTTAGGAATGAAACATTATGTGTACATTCAATCTATTAATAAAGTTCCAGTTGATGGGGCACGTTTCATTGTTCATACAAATCGTGATGGAAAAGTAACAACAGTAAACGGAGACGTACATCCTGCTGCCGCTGACCGTTTGAAAGGAAATACAAAGGCAAAGATTTCAAAAGAAACTGCCATTTCAAGTGCATGGAAACATATTAATCTAGCAAAAAAAGATACACTGGTAGAAACAAATGGGACTCCGTTAGAACAAATAAAAGAACAAGCAAACTCTACAAATGAAAAAGCAGATTTAGTTATTTATGAAAAAGACGGGAATTATTACTTAGCTTATAAAGTACAATTACAATTCGTTAAACCTTATGGAGCAAACTGGCAAATCTATGTAAACGCAGTAGATGGAACAATTGTAAAGTCATATAATGCAGTTACAGATGCAGATACTCCGCAAAAAGGCTATGGTAACGGCGTATTTGGGGATCGAAAAAGCCTGAATACAACTTACAGCAGTCAATATGGAAAATACTATTTAAAAGACACAACAAAGCCGATGAACGGTGGCTTTATTGTTACAAATACAGTTAAAAATGCTACTAATTGGCAAAATCCAACTAATTACTCTCTATTCGATGCGGATAATGCTTGGGTAGATAAGAGCCAAGGTCCTGCAGTTGATGCTCATTTTAATGCAGGAAAAGTATATGATTATTATAAAAATGTTCATAACCGCAATAGTTTTGACGGAAACGGTGCAACAATTCGTTCTGGAATCAATTTTGGAACCAAGTACAATAATGCATTTTGGAATGGACAACAAATGGTTTATGGAGATGGTGATGGTGTTGAATTCGCACCGCTGTCAGGTTCACTTGATGTTGTTGCACACGAACTAACACATGCGGTAACTGAAAAATCAGCTAATCTTGAGTACCTAAGTCAATCCGGGGCACTAAATGAATCTTTTTCTGATGTATTTGGATATTTTGTTGATCCAACCAACTGGGATTTAGGAGAAGCTGTATATACGCCAAGAGTTGCAGGAGATGCACTTCGCAGCTTATCAAATCCTGAAAAGTATGGCCAACCTACTCATATGAATAACTATCAATATTTACCAGAAACAGAGGAAGGAGACAATGGCGGCGTACATATCAATAGCGGTATTCCAAATAAAGCTGCTTATTTAACCATTACTGCTATTGGTAAAGAAAAAGCAGAAAAAATCTATTACCGTGCTTTAACAACGTACCTTACACCAACAAGTGATTTCAGCAAAGCACGTGCTGCTTTATTACAATCTGCCGCTGATTACGATGGCGTTAATAGTGCAACATATCAAGCTGTGCAAAAAGCTTGGAATGACGTAGGAGTAAACTAATAGTTTCATTGATAGAAGAGTGAAAAAGGACAAACTTGCTAGGAGTATCTGGCGAGGTGTCCTTTTTTCACTGTATTAGGGGTACGGAAACACCGCCAGCAAGTTAACAAAACCGAGATATACCCAAACCGAAAAAATGGGAGTATCTCGGTTTTATATATCCAACTCAATTTCTTTGTTCATACAACAAAACTTATATTTTTTCCACTATTACAGGGACAATTCTCATAAATATTTGCCGGTCGTTTGTAATCTTTGATTGCTTTCCTTAAATCCGATATCTTCATTGAATTCCAATCCCAAGATGTAATAGAAATCATAGGTATCACAAATTGTAGCATAAAGAATCGTTGCCGTGGGCCTAATGTGCGTATATATCAAAAGCAACTCTTTCATTGAGAACAAAGTCGATTCTATATTCTGTTCTTATGTATTATGTAGTAATGGTGGAAATAGCCGTTTTATAAATTAATTGCTGTTTACCGTTCACCATCAATAAAATTGTAAATCTATCAATACCAAGTATTTGACCAGAAACTCGAAAACCATTTTTAAAAATGACCAACACTTTTTCTTTTTTATTTTTCAATTGTTCATAGTACCCATTTTGTATATTTTGCATTGATATTCTCATCCCCCTTTTACATCATGGTACCATACTTCAGCTAAATGTATTGTTATTAAGTATCGTATTAGGAGGGATTAATGAAGGAAAAGTAGTAGGCGCATTGAATGAAAACATACATCTTTTAATCGAAATCAATTTTTATCTAATTTGAATTTTTTTACTTTTTTGTTATTATTTTATTATAGGTCAGTATTTAGAGAGCATTATTATATTAACAATTTTGCATAGATTTAAAAGGAGAAGGCATGAAAAAATTAATTGAAAAATTAGTTGAATCCATAATAGAATCAACTTCTATTACAGACATATGTGATAATCAAATATGTAACACATTAAGCCCTGTAATAGATTTTGTCATCTTTCCAGAATATCTTATTTTTAATGCGACTACGTATTCCAGTAAAATAGTTTCCTTATTAATTTTTTTAGCTATAATTGTTGTATTTGGACTTCTATTTGAATTCATTCTAAAGAAAGCATTTAAACAAGGTGCTCTTTTAGAATTAACGATAAAAATTTTTGGAAAAATAATGACCATTGCAATACTCTTTTATGGTATTAAAATAGTTATATATTTAATACGGTTTAAAAAATACTAAACTAATTTTTTGTTAGGAAGTCGCCAATCACCATTTAACTAAAGCGAAATTGTATCCCTAACAGAGAAAAAAGCAACCTATTTGGATGCTTACATGATTGTTTAGGTTCTGTATCGTAGATTAAAAGAACTTGAATAAAGTTCTGTTTAATTTGTAATTAAACCACAGAGTGGCCCCTCATTACCAAAATCGTTTCTGTACCCTTTATTCTTCTTTCTTTGATTCTTTTTTAATTTTTCATTAAACAATAATTAAACTTCTATTCAAATAATTTTTATGGTAATTTTAGGTTATATTTTACAATTTGTTGCAAGGGGTTGAATGCGTATTAATATGTTAGAAAATGTAAATAACGCTTCTGAAATATTACTAGTTTTATCTGCATTTTGTTTATATATATATTTAAGGAAAATTAAATTAGAAAGAAAATTTACCCGTTTTGAGCTTCTAATGTATATATTGTCACAATTCGCATACATTCTGTGGGGAATTAGTTTTATCGCTAAAATATGGGGATAAAAAATCAAAAGATGTTGGATCTCATATAAAGCAATCTTTATTTTAAGGTATCTCGGCGGTAGTCCCAGCAAAGAATAAAAAGTTTCAACTTCCAATAACGATAATTATGTAAATGAGCTGTCCAAATGGACGGCTCATTTTATTTTTTGTTTAGCGTGGGGGGGTTTCGAAATGCTGGCGGTACCTCAAGTTGTTCAAGTCGGAGAAAGAAATCTTAGAGTGTCTTTTCTTTTTTCAAAAGGACCTGCTCATATATCATTTAAAAACATAAGGTAATGTAAACCGTGAAAACACATGAATGACCCAACGTTTCCCCCTCTTATCAAAAGGAGGAACTATTTTATGGGCTTTGGTGGTAGTTGTGGAGGCTGTGGCTTTGCTGGAGGATTCGCTTTACTCGTTGTCCTCTTTATATTATTGATCATAGTTGGAGCTGCTTGCTTCTGCTAAAAAAACTATCAGAAAAGACACTCTTATGGGTGTCTTTTCTTTATGCGGTACCCCATGCCCATCAAGCTAAAATTTTGAAGTACCCCCAAAATGAAAATTTTCTTTCTCTATAGTTAGTTATTTTGAGAAGTCGGCTGTTTTTTTCGTTTTGGGGGTGTTTACTTTTCTTAAGTTGATGGGTATGATCCTACACCCCCTTCTCAACCATTTCAAAAGAGCCTTTATTTCACATTTTTTTCACAAATTAATATCCCAAAATGTATAAGAATTCGCGGCTTTATAAGTTCTCATCATAGACATAGTTTTTATTGTATTAATGAACACTTTTTGAAAGCATATTCGGACGTGATGAAATTGTCTAAATTTTTTGTATTATAAAATTGTAAGATTTCATTTATCCAAGGAGGGGTATCATGGGTGAGCATAAACTGCATCAGCAACAATCAGAAAGTAATGAAAAAAATTCATTAAAAGGTACATTAATCTCTGTTTTTTTTGTTGGATTTTTCATTATTTTCACTTGGTTTAGCGTCTATCAAATTTTTGTCAATCGTTTATAACACATTGTTTTTTTAAGGAGAGATGGGGATATGCACTTACATAAATACGAAAAAATTTGGCTCATTTTCGGTGTCGGCTCACTGTTCGTATTTTTGGCTATTTTAGGAATTAGTGCTTTTTATATGGGAAACAAACCACCGAGTTGTTTAACTACAATTGACCCAGAAAAAGTTCATGCAACCGCACCATTTGATCAACCCGGTGTGAAACAAGTTGGAAAAAATCATTATCAAGTTACGATTGTCTCACAAGCTTTTTCTTTTACACCAAATACAATTAAAGTACCAAAAGGTGCAAAAGTAGATTTTGTTGTTGCGACAAAAGATGTTGTACATGGGTTTGAAATCGCAGGTACAAACGTCAATATGATGATTGAGCCTGGCTATGTAAGCACAGCTTCACAAGTATTTCAAAAAGCTGGAGAGTATTTAATTGTTTGTAATGAGTATTGTGGTACTGGTCATCATATGATGAGCGCGAAAGTGGAGGTGACAGAAAAATGATTGCACTGCAAGATAAAATAAGTAAACGAGATGCAAAATTAGCTATGGCTCATATACATGTCGCATTTATTGCTCTTTTTCTAGGTGGAATATGTGGCTTACTGCAAGTTCTCGTTCGTTCAGGTAAATTCAATTTACCTGCTGGGATTGGCTACTATCAAGTATTAACAACACATGGCGTTTTACTCGGACTTGTATTAACAACGTTCTTCATTATTGGCTTCTTATTTGCTTGTATGAGTAAAACAACGGGTGTCCTATCAAAAGGTGTTCGAAAAACAGGCTGGATTGGTTTTTGGCTTATGACAATAGGGACAACAATCACCGCTATTTTTATTCTACTCAATAAAGCTACTGTACTCTATACATTCTATGCTCCATTAAAAGCACACCCTGGATTTTATATCGGACTTACCCTAGTTATTGTTGGAAGTTGGTTCAGCGGCTTTGCAATGTTTGCTCAGTATCGTACATGGAAAAAACACAACAAAGGAAAGATAGGTCCCCTGTTAAGCTTTATGGCTGTTGTAACAATGGCGCTATGGCTTGTTGCAACTCTTGGCGTTGCAGCTGCAGCACTTATTCAATTTATTCCATGGAGCTTAGGTTTAGTTGATAAAATCGATGTTTTGGTCAGCCGAACACTATTTTGGTACTTCGGTCATCCACTCGTTTATTTTTGGCTTCTTCCCGCTTATATGGCTTGGTATGTCATTATACCGAAAATTATTGGTGGTAAAATTTTCAGTGATTCACTAGCTCGGTTGTCATTTATTCTATTTTTACTATTTTCTATGCCTGTAGGATTCCACCATCAATTAACTGAACCAGGTATTGACCCAGGGTGGAAATACTTACAAGTTGTCTTAACATTTATGGTTGTTATTCCATCTTTAATGACGGCCTTCTCTTTATTTGCAACCTTTGAACAGTTCGGCCGTTCTAAAGGAGCTACTGGACTATTTGGATGGCTTCGTATGCTTCCATGGGGAGATGCTAGATTTTTCGCCCCATTCGTCGGTATGCTTATGTTCATACCAGCTGGTGCCGGCGGTCTTGTTAATGCAAGTAACCAACTCAATCAAGTTGTTCATAACACTGTATGGGTAACTGGACATTTCCATTTAACATTAGCGACTTCGGTTGTATTAACGTTCTTTGGAATTGGTTATTGGCTCGTTCCACATTTAACAGGACGCGTCATGACAAAAGAAATGAACCGCCTTGCTATCATCCAAACTTGCGTGTGGGCTATCGGTATGTTCTTTATGTCTGCTGGTATGCACTTTGCTGGACTACTCGGAGCACCTCGTCGCTCTGCATTTTCTACATATGGAAATTCACAACAAGCACTTGAATGGATTCCCTATCAAATTGCGCAAGCAGTCGGAGGAGCGATTTTATTTGTTGGAATCGTAATAGCGATTATTATTTATTTAGATCTTGTCTTCTTTGCACCAAAAGGTCAAACAGAGTTCCCAATCGGTGAAGTAGCGGATGCCTCTGAACGGACACCGATGGCTTTCGATAATTGGAAACTTTGGATTGGCATTACAGCGCTACTTATTTTATTCGCTTATACCATTCCATTTATTGATATGATTCAAAATGCTCCGCCTGGTTCGAAAGGCTTTAAATTATGGTAAGTGAAAAGCAGAGGGGAATCCCCTCTGCTTTATTTCGAGAATAGCTATTTAATCATGCACCTGCAGGCTTAATAAATATATTCCTTTCTCTATTTTAAAAATGTATTCTTCTGAGCTACAAGCATAATAACCATTTGGTTCTACTTGAACTAAATAAACCTCATCTGGTTCTTGTTTAAATTCCTCTAATAAAAGTTCTATTAAATATTGTTTTGGTGTAAGGCCACTTAATTCATATCCTTCTGGAAACTTCCCAAACCAATATATTTCACTACTGGGGTATTGCCTCAAAAACGCTTCCTTCCATTTATTTAATTTTAACTCAACTTTATATACATCTGGAAACTTTTCGAATAAATTTTTAATATCTTCATCTTTATTTGATGCTAGAATAACAAATTCATAGTAATTCATCACATATTCATCTGAATTAAATTTTGAAAAGTTATTCAAAAATCTATTAATGTCCTCCATACCCCTTCTCCTACTCTTGCTTTTTCATAAAATCGAACAATCTGGTGAGTCCCCTATAATAAAAAATCATATTGTATTCATTTTTTTGATTACCGACCTTGTAGCTTCTGAAGTAAAGCATATTTCTCCATTTTTATTTACAATTACTTTTTCTTGTATACGTTGCTCTAACCAATCCTCTATAAACGCGGGTGCATATCCGCCACAACTGAAGATATACTCTCCCCGTTTTCCAGCACATGCCATAATTTGAGAATAATCTTCAAAATATTTTTCTTTCGAAACTTTTTTAAACTGGCGAGTATATAACCAGAATTGCAAATCATATAGTAGCATTGACTTTTCATCAGCATGAAGTGAAAAGTGCCCTTTCTCTTCAATTATTTCAGTAGAAAGCGTTCTAATTTTTCTTTCAAGTTCCGGTATCTCATCTATATCTGCGGAAATTTCTAATAAATTCGGTGAAAACTTTGCATTCTTCGCCATTTCTAAATATTCTTCCCTGATTTGTTCGCTATCATCATAAACTTCTCCATTTACAAGCCCTCTAATAAAACTCTCAAAGTCTTTTGCTAACCATGTAATTTTATAATCATATTCTTGATCGATATGCACAACACAAGGCTCTCCTTTTGGGCCGCACTCCCTATAATCAAGAAATATCATATCGTGTCCAGCCGAAGGACAATCACAAATAGCTACTCCTATTTCAGGATATCCCCATTCTTCAATCCAAAATTCACTACCAAATTCTCCACCTAATGAAGAACTTTTTTTATATCCAATACCATAAATACCAGTTATAGCAACATGATCCTCTGCCCAACTTGTAGGAATATCTGTAGGAAAACAATCGTTTATCGGAATTCCCCCATTATACTTCTTCATTAACCAAATATAAGATTCAGGTAGCTTATATCCTAATTCATTTTCTAGTTTAGAAATCATTTCATCTGTAGGATATTCAGAAATATATTCATCTCTTGCATATTCGCTGTCATCCCAAAAGTTATTAAAATCGAAATTATCAAAACAACCCACTTTCATCCCCCCTAAATTTCAAAAAATGTATTTTTTACATACGATAGAATCCATAAAAAAACATATATCACTACTAAACAAACCGTTTCAAAACTATGTTATCTTGATAGACATATAGTCACATACATCATTTTTAAAAATTCAAAGCGACTTCCATTTGTCTCTTGAATAAAAGTTCCAACTGCTTCAAATCCTGCTTTCTTATAAACATTAATTGCCCTTTGATTAAATGTTGCCACTGATAATGTTATATACCGCGGTTTGTATTTCCCCTTACAAAACACTAAGCCAGCCTGTACAAAATCTGCTCCTAACCCATCTCCTGTTATACTCGGTTTCATTCCAAGGCCAATATCTACTGTATGTATATCTATTTTATGAAAACTAAAAAAACCAACAAGCTTATTATTCTCACTAACAGCAAATGTGGTTTCTTCGCGTATGTTAGGGTCTAAAAACTCAGCTAAATCTTCTTGATCTGCTTCCAAGTCATAAAAAGAATATTCCCCTTCATAATGCCAATTGTATGCAATATCCTCTGCCTGATCTTGTGTCATCACTTCAAAAGTATAATTCACTCTTCCTCCTCCTTAAGTAACGCACATATACAGTAAAATGTTAATCCAGAAAAAGAAGCTGCACATAAAAGCAGCTCCTTCTCTTTTTTATAACCCATAAATCTCTTTATATTTCGCCTCTAAATAATCAGCTAAATAATTCGCATTTAGCCCTTCACCTGTTATATCTTCTAATATTTGTAATGGTTTTTTTGTTTTACCATACTGGTGAATATTTTTTGTAAGCCATTCACGAATTGGCGTCACATTTCCTTCTTCTAGCAATGCATCGAAGTTAGGAATTTCTTCTAGCATCTTATGTTTAAATTGCGCTGCGTACATATAACCAAGCGCATAAGATGGGAAGTAGCCAAACGATCCATCTGACCAATGTACATCTTGTAGCACACCTTGTGCATCCGTTTCTGGACGGATACCTAAATAACTTTCCATTTTATCATTCCACGCTGCCGGCAAGTCCTTGACTTCCAATGTTCCATCAAATAATTCCTTCTCCAGTTCATAACGAACCATAACGTGAAGCGGATATGTGAGTTCATCTGCCTCAATACGTATAAAGGAAGGTTTTGATTCATTAATAGCATCATAAAATTCATCTACAGACATATTTTCAAACTGCCCATCGCTAAATTGTTTCAATACATCATAATTTTTCTTCCAGAACGATTTATTACGCCCAATAAAGTTTTCAAAGAATAGTGATTGCGATTCGTGAATTCCCATCGACGTACCACTGCAAAGTGGCGTTCCTTCTAATTCTTCTGAGATATTTTGTTCATATACAGCATGTCCACATTCATGAATTGTTCCGAAAACTGCCATCCGGAAATCCTTCTCGTCATAACGAGTCGTAATGCGAACATCCCCTCTATTTAATGTAATTTCGAAGGGATGTATTGTTTCGTCTAGACGGCCAGCCTCGAAATTATAATTTAATTGTTTTAGTAACTCTAAAGTGAAATTCTTTTGTTGTTCTTTTGAAAAATGCTCAAATAAAGCATTTGTTTTTAATTTTTTATTTGAGTCAGCAATTTCTTTT
Source organism: Bacillus sp. UNC437CL72CviS29 (assembly GCF_000482345.1). Lineage (NCBI taxonomy): Bacteria > Bacillati > Bacillota > Bacilli > Caryophanales > Bacillaceae > Bacillus > Bacillus sp. UNC437CL72CviS29. The sequence goes on from NZ_AXVB01000006.1 coordinate 35,554, forward strand.
ACAAGCGGAACAATCCGCTCACGTAGTTGTCCAAACACATGGTCTAATACTTCTACTTTAACTCCTGGCTCATACATGTCTAAAAGCGTATTATATTTATAAGTGTCATAACCCCAATATGCAATAAATTTCTTCTTATATTCAACAATTTTTTCTAAGTATGGTCGGAACATTTCAAAATCAGATTTTTCACGTGCTTCTCCCCAAACACTTTCCGATTTTGCTTGTAATTTGACAAACTCTTCATACTCGGCCTGTGGAATTTTTTTATTTCGATCATATTCTTTGCGGCATTCTTCTACAATTTTCTTCGTTGTTTCAGAAATTTTATTATCTGCAATTAACTGTTCTAATTCTTTTAAGTATCTTCCCATCTCATCAGAAGTCGATAATGAAAACACCTCTGACGAAAGCATCCCTATTACCTCAGAGCGCTGATCCACACCTTTCTTCGGCGCACCTGTACGCAAATCCCAAAATATCAGACTCAATGCTTCTCCATAATTTTCTATCTTTTTCACGTATGCTAAAAATTCTTTTTCAATTTCATATGTAGCGATCGTCATATTGTATTGCCTCCTTTTTCTATCTCACCTATATTTCGACATAAAGATATAAAGTCCTTTTCTGCTAAAAAGAAAAAAAGCTCAGCAAATGCCAAGCTTTTACAATACTTTACCTTCTACTGGAAGTACTTTTTTTACAACTTCTATAACTTTTTCATTTTCATCTTCTGATAAGAATAACGAAATAACACCTTTATCTTCACTTGTACGAATTAAGCGTCCAATTCCTTGACGAAGACGTAAAATCATATACGGTACATCTACATCCCAAAACGGATCATTAACGTGCTTACGTTTCGCTTCAAACACAGGATCGTTTGGAGGGAATGGAAGTGACCAAATAATCACATGTGATAGTGAAGAACCTGGAATATCTAAACCTTCCCATAAGTGAACCGCACAAAGTACAGTCTCTTCTTCATTTTGGAAACGTGAAACAAGCTGACTAATTTCTTGGTCTCCTTCATATAAGAACGGAACAGACATTTGCTCTTTATTCACATATTCTTTGAACGCTGCAAGCTCCCCTGTTGTACGGAATAATACAAGCGTACGTCCATTTGTTTTTTGAATGTTTTCAAGCGTATACTGACATTTTCGTTCCCATTCATTTTCCTGGTTATACGATGGTAAGTACACTTTCATTTGCTCTTCATAGTCAAATGGAGAAGCTACTGAGAATGATAAATAATCTTTTACACCTAAACTATTTGCTGTAAATGCAAACGAATCATTTTCAGATAGTGTAGCAGAAGAGAAAATATACGGAATTTTTTTTGAGAATACTTTCTCCTGTAGTACTTCTTCTACTGCACGCGGCATAATAACTAACGTGAATGCACCATCGCCTTCTTCTCCCCATGTAATTACATTTTTCTCATGCATGAAAAGACGAAGTGAATGTTCTAGTACATCTAAGTGCTCGTCAACGATATTTAAATCGTATGTGTTTACTGTATACATTTCGCTTTCAAATACTAATGCATCACCGACTTCCGCGATTTTCGCATAGAGTCGTTTCGCCTCAGCAGTTACTTTTTCTGTCACAGTTATTTCTAGACGATCTGAACCAGCAATTTCTTTTTTATTCTCTTGTAAAACATCAAAGAATCGCTCTGTTTGCCAAATTGTTTCTTCAACTAAATGAGCAAACTCTTCGCGAATATCATTTTGTAATAACCTTGTTAAGAGTTGTTCCATCATCGTTTGTTTTAAACGGTAAGTTAGTGCTTTTTGCGCTGCATACTCAACAAGATGTCCTTCATCAAAGACAACACAGCTACTTTCTGGTAAAAGTGGCATTTGTCCTTCACGCTTACGAGCATCATATGTCCAAATATGATCCATATAGAAATCTTGAGAACAAATAATTAAATCTGCTGCTTTACGGTAGTGTTCACGAGAGAGCGTTTGACCACAACGATGACGAGAATCACATGTGAAACAATCTTGGAAATAATCCCATGATACTTTTGACCATTCTTCGTCATTTAATAGTGGAAACTCTTTTCGATCACCGTAATGCGTAAAGTTTTGCATCGTTCCATGATCAAATACAAACTGAGGTAATTCATAATATAGATCTTCAATTACTTCTGGAGCTCGTCCACTCATTACATCTTCAAGTTTACGTAAACATAAATAATTATCCATTGATTTCGCTAGACGTACATCAACAGATAACCCTAATGCTTCTGATAATTTCGCAATGTCTCCTTCTTCTTTCACAAGCTGCTCAATTAGCGTTTCGTCTGCACAAGCAATAATAGCTGGCTTTCCTGTATAACGCGCATAACAAATTGCATATAAAAGATATACAATCGTTTTACCCGTTCCTACACCCGCTTCTGCGAACATTACTTTTTTCTCTTGAAACGCGCGTTCTAATTGAAACGCCATAAAAATTTGTTCATCGCGTTCTTCAAAACCTTTTTCCGGGAGGATGTCGTAAAACACATCTCCAATCCACTCATTCAACTTATCATAAAAATTATCTTGTTTCCCTACTTCAAATGGTAATCTCTTCTCAGTAAACATCCTCAGCCTCCAACCAAAAAGTTTTTCTATAAAAAGATATAGCAACTGCTATTTCTAAATAGCAGTTGCTTTCCCCTGTTGTAATACATAGAAATGCGTGAAAAAAGTTTTCCTTTATATAAAGGAAAACTTTTTTCACTCTATTAATGACTTTAAATAACGCTTATCAATTAATGTTTCATGTGATAACGCAGATAAATATTCTTCCTGCGCTCTTTGCATTTCATCTGCTACTGCACCTTGAAAATCGAGTTCTTTTCCGAGTTCATCATACGTACGATGAATCGCTTTTTGAATCATTGACAATTGGAACCCGTCCATAATGATTCCTCCTTTTGCACATTACATAATAGCCAGTATATGCGCAGAAAAGAGGTTTTATACTATGAATTACGAGGTGGGCGTTTCCCAAAGTACTGGTAATAATCTGTACGAATAAAGCCGTTAAATAACTTACGCTTTTTCGATGCATCTTGTCCATAACATTTTTCAAATGCTTCATAGCTCGTTAATAAATACAGCGACCAAGTATCTAACGGGCGGAATACTTCTCCCATTTCTTTATATAATTTTTCAACCAGTGCTTTTTCACTTAAACGTTCTCCGTATGGAGGATTCGTTACAACATAGCCATATTCCTCTTTTGTCGTGAAATCTTTTACTTGCATTTGTTTAAAGGAAATTAAATCACCTAATCCAACTTCATCCGCGTTATCTTGCGCAACTCTTATCATCCGATGATCAATATCTGATCCGATAATTTGTAATGGCTGATCATAATTTGCTAAATCTTCTACTTCTTGACGTGCTTCTTTCCAATTTTTCTTACCAATCCAGCCCCATTCATCAGATGCAAACTCACGATTAAAACCAGGAGCAATATTTTGTCCAATTAGTGCCGCTTCGATTGGAATTGTTCCCGAACCACAAAACGGATCGACAAACGGACGATTTGGTTTCCAATTTGTCAGTTTAATTAAAGATGCAGCTAGTGTTTCTTTCAAAGGTGCTTCCCCTTGATCCACACGGTATCCACGCTTATGAAGTCCAACGCCACTTGCATCAATTGTCAATGTTGCAATATCTTTTAGCATTGCAATCTCAATGCGGAATAACGGTCCATCTTCTTCAAACCAAGTTGTACGTCTATAAGTTGATTTTAATTTTTCAACAACAGCTTTTTTCACTATACGTTGACAATCTGGAACACTAAATAATGTTGATTTTATTGATTTTCCGATAACAGGAAACTCACCATTTTCAGGAATATAATCTCCCCAATTTAATGCTTTTGTCTTTTCAAACAACTCATCAAAAGTTGTCGCCTTAAACTCACCAACTTTAATTTTTACACGATCTGCAGTACGCAACCATAAATTCGTACGACAAATCGCTTTCGCATCCGCTTCAAACGTTACTTTTCCGTTTTCTACTTGGCACTCATAACCAAGATCGCGAACTTCTCGTGCAACTAAAGCTTCGATACCCATTGCTGCTGTTGCAATTAAAGTAACTTTTCCCATTTGCATTCACCTCTTATGTATAATCAACAATAATTAACAGTTTTTTCTATTAATTATTAAATATTACGAAGTATGTTCTTATTAACCATTTTAACTCACTAGTTATAACTTCATACAAATAAAAAGCCCTCCTCTTACAAAGGAGAGCTGAGTCATTCCATAATTGGTTCATAACGTTCTGTAAGCCATGTTCTGTTCCTTTGTACTGCAAACGGCCCACGCCTCGTACTCCGGTGGCAATCATCTATCTACAGACTATCAAGTCTGTCCTTTTCCATCGTTCATTTCCTTGGAAAAGATTCCCCTACCATTATTTGGGTTTCTCGCTCGTGGGGTTTACCTCGTTCCACTCCTATCATTTCTTCAAGGACTTCGTCACTGTGGCACTTTAAAGGTAGTCAAACCATATCCAAAAGGACTTAGGTTTTTTCCCTGCCGTTAATCCAGCCTTGCAGCCAGAATACCCTAGCTTATGAATTGGCTAGGCACGAACACTACGACCATCTCAGGTCGTGCGAGCATGGACTTTCCTCTACAACGTTGGCGTTGCAGCGATTACCCAAACGTTATGACAAACATTAGTATAGTGGAAACAAAAAGATTTTGCAATGCTTTTTTATATGTAAAATGCTTCAATCTTTTTCCATCCCTAGATTACTCGTATAACTTACTTCCAAATACAGCTTTTTCCAGATTAGATAAACGCTTTAAGATATCTGTATTCGTATTGTTGTATACTGGTTGTGCTACCGGTGTTGGAGCAGGTTGTTGCGGTGCTTGTGCTACCGCTACTTTCTGCTCTTCTAATTCACGTTTCAAACGAACGTTTTGTTGTTGTAATTGCTCAAGTTCCTTATGAAACGCTTCATAATCTTTAATAATCATATCAAGAAACTTATCTACTTCTTCTTGCTGATAACCTCTCATACCCGTTTTAAATTCTTTTTCCAAAATATCTTTCGCTGTTAATTTAATTTTATCCGAAATCATTTTCTTCACCTCAAATTTTTACCAAAACTTTCATTAACTAAATTTTTTCAGAAACTACGTCTTTTGTCAATCAAATATACGTGAGCTATATTACATATTACTCTGCATTATTCCACTGTTCCTCTTCTATTATATCTTGTAAATCAGAAAAAAGAATGAAATAACTGTGATAATTTTCTATTTCTCCTCTTTTCTTTGCTACTTCTACGATGTATTTAGGACTTCCCGGTTTTTCTTCGTCATACACAGCTAAAAAGGCATCACTTTTTTCAATAAAAAATTGATTTTTTAATCGAAACTGTTCTGGGCTTTCATATTTTCTTTTCGTAATGCTATCCACATGATCTGCTTGTCCTAGAATAAACTCGTATAGTTCTCGGTTTCCTTCTTTCCAATTTTCCTCTTGTTCTAAAAAAGGAGTAAACACAGCAAGCTTTAAATCAGGATATTCTAGCTGCAAGTCAAAGACAACTTCAGCTGTCCATAACTCTACTCCTAACTGCCCACTAATAATAACCCACTCCAATCCCTCTTCTATAAAAGCAAGTAACTTACGATGCAATGCTTTTTTTATACAAATAACACCTGGATGATCATCCTTAAATATCCCAAGTTCAAATGGTTTATATCCTGTCACCGCAACAACTTTCATGTCAACACTCCAATAAAAAAAGAACTAGCATTTTGCTAGTTCTAACATAACATTTACTTTTTAAACATTCCACCTACATTTGGTCCTACATTTGGCCCTGGTCCGAATGGAGATACTTGTGGCCCTACATTTGGTCCTGGTCCAAATGGAGATACTTGTGGTCCTGGTCCAAATGGAGATACTTGTGATCCTGGCCCAAATGGAGATACTTGTGATCCTGGCCCAAATGGAGATACTTGTGATCCTGGTCCAAAGCCTCCTCCGAATCCTGGAGCAACAGGTTCTACAACATTCACATTTGAAAATGTTTGCGGGAAGAAATGTTGATTTTTAACTTGTTGATGATGAACATGTGTTGTATGAGTTGGGTGAATATGTGGTACTACTGTTGTGGAAAAAGTGTTCGTTACACATTGTTTTGTTGGATGAATGACAGGAGGTGTTGTGCAAACAGGTCCTACAGGTCCAATAGGTCCTACAGGTTTATGCCCTCCAAAACAAGGATGACAATGATACATAGTTTTTTCTCTCCTCTCTCATAAAAAATCTGACTACACTTTACAATATGAGAAAGAGATAAAAGCCGCTTGTTATATATACCCATTTATTTAATGGAAATTTGTCTATATGACAGCTGTTTACATACGATAACTTGGACACACAACTATCACCCTTTAGCAAAAAAGCCTCCAACTTGTTTTACAATCCCAGTGACCTGATTCATTGCATTCATCATTTGACCAGCTGTATTCATCATTTTATTCACATCATAGTTACCATCTGCGGTCTTAAATTGAGATACGAAACTAGAAAATTGACTTGGCTGTTGTTGTTTTTGTTTGTTCATCGTTGGATATGGTTGAAAAGGCTGTTTTGGCGGGTAAAACATTGATGGTTGATTCATAAAGGATTGGGGTTGCTGTGGTACATAAAATTGTTGATTTGTATATGGCTGTGGTTGCTGTGGTACATAAGATTGTTGATTCGTATATGGCTGTTGTTGCTGCGGTACATCAAATTGTTGATTCGTATATGGCTGTTGTTGCTGCGGTACATCAAATTGTTGATTCGTATAAGACTGTGGTTGCTGTGGTACATCAGATTGTTGATTCGTATAAGACTGTGGTTGCTGATTCATAAAAGATACTTCAAATGGCTGATAATAATTCATTTGATTTCCGTAATTAGGAGCGAATGGATACATATTATAACGTAAATATGTATCCTCATTATATTGATAAGCATTGGGGTGTGTATATACATTTTGCTGCGTATATGCATGTTGCTGCGTATATGCATTTGGTTGTTGAAACATGTATTCTCCCTCCTCTAACTAAGTTTCTACCTATAGAATATGTACCTATAAAATAAAATGTGTAACCTGATAAATGTCTGTTTTTGTCGGAAGTTTAAATTTTTAAAAAAATAAGAAAGTAAGCCTTTTCATGTTACGATAATAGCGAGGAAGATTCTCATAGGGGAGGAATCAACATGAAATTAGGGGATTTAAAACAGGCTTTCACTCAAAAAAAGGGGTACGCTACAGAGGATATGAATGAGTTGCTTGATTTTGCTAGACATCACTACTTAGAAGGAAAAATCTGCATCTCAGAATATCGAGTATTAATACGTGAATTAGAAATAAATGGGGCGAAACCCACACATACAACTGTAGAATCATAAAAACAAGAGGGTTTCCCCTCTTGTCATTTACATTGTTCTACTATATTTTGCAATGTATATAAAATCGCCTGATGTGTTTCATAAAATCGCTTACCTTTTCCCTTATTTACAAAACATTGCAGTGCATTATTTTGTAAATTCTCATATACTTGATCAATTTGTTGCACATGTATATACTTAGGCTTTTCATGTTTTATCCATTGATAAGCTAATTCTTTCCACACTTCTAACTCCCGATCAACCATATCCACAAAAGGCTTCATATCCTGATAAAAATCAAACTCTTTTTCTGCTCTTTTTTTTATAATTGTTTCATCATTGTACTGTATTAATTTCATTGAAGACTGCATTAATGTTTCATAATCCAATTTATTTCCACCCTCTTATGCGCTTACTATGACATTTTGAAACGTTTGGAGCCAACTCCCTTTTTCTTCGTGATGTAATAATTTATCCTCCATATGTTGAATGTGCATCTCTGTTACTTCTCCTCTATTACATATATCTTCACGTTTATCTTTTAAAGAATGATTAACTCTAATTGAGACATTCATTTCCAGCAAATCAAGAGCACTTAACATTTGATCCATTTTTTTCATTACATTTTCCTTCTGAACCATCGCCATTTATAAAACGCCTCCTTCTTTGCTTTTCCTTTGTCCTGTTATTTCGACGATTCCCTTATCACTCCTGCACGACTGACAAAACTAGTTGATATTCGGCAAAGAAATCGGTTTGTATGGGTTTTATAGAAATGGTAACAATACAAAAGGGAGGTGTTTACAATGGTTAAAAATAAAAATGAGAAGAAGAAAAAACAAAACAAACAACAAAATAAACCTGAAACTGGAAATCCGAAGCTAGATGGCCCGAACTTTCCTGCTACATAAAGCGAAACAATAATCAATTTGAGGGATTCATTCCCTATTGGTTAGTAGCTCTTATCTTCACGGGCAACTTATCTTCCATCTAGCTCCTTTGCGCTAAATTTTAAGGCGGGAGTATGAATGCCCATGAATAGCGGGATAAAGTGAAATTTAAATGGTGTGACTTCTCCTTTCACCTAGCTTCTTTAATTTTTCGTACCTTTGTATAAAAAATGTCGATTCATTTATGTAATCAAGTAGTCCCACCTCCCTATAAGAGAGTGGGACTTTTCCTATTATATCATGAAGTCATTATTCCTTTTAAAAAAGCTATTCAAGGCAGAAAAAATATGTATTTGATGTTGTTTTTGTAGAAACCATTCTGTAATATCTATTTCTTCTTTCGGTTCCTGGAACAAAAATAATGGCTCAATATTCATTTTTGTATGAAACCAATCTTTCTCTAAGCTATTTTGATGCAGAACAACTGGAAAAGCATCTCTTAACCGGGGTGTATCTTTTTCTTTTGGATTTGTAAAATACTGCTCGTAATCCACTCTCGATCCTGTAGGAAATGTTCGCAAAGAAAAATCATAAAATAACACTTCATATTTAGGGTGAAATAATAACCACGCCAATTTTTTTCCCAATTCTATCCGTTTTTGTAATTCTTCAAATTGATAAACCGAAAAACCATATAGCTTTCCTTTTGTTGTCGGAAAAATTACAGCATTGAAATGAAAGAGCTCTTGAAATTTAAACAGTAAAGTTTGAAATACGTATTTTTGAAAATATGGGTGTTCAATAATCGGTTTTTGAATCTTATTTTGTTCATTAATAACAAGTGCTGTAATAAGACGTATGCAATCTCTTTTATTCCAAAAATCTTTCCATTCCTTCTCCATAAAAATGGATACATTAAAAAACTGTGATAAATGAAAAAGTGATCTATTCATTTTTTTACTATACTCATATAACAACAATTGTGGGTATGCATCTGAAAAAATAAGCCAATTTGCACTTTCATAAGTAAGGAACAATTGCTTTCTCATTCTTTCAGATAAAACATTCGCATAGTATTCCCCCCCTAGATCTGTTATATTCCACCCAGCGTTTCTCGAAACCATACTCGCCAAAAATGACCACCGGATTTCTTTATTTCTTAAATAATATTCTTGATAAGTATGTGTACGTGAAATATTATCAATATTCGCTAGAGCTGTCTGCTGTTTAATATGCGTTATTAAGTACTTCTCTTCCATTGAACAAGCTATTCCACTACGCTCTCTATTTATTTTCTCATACTCATTCTGCATGAGCATATATGAATCACCACATCTCTCTTGAAAAAAATCGCATCTTTTTTGTTTTTTTTGATATAATCACCTTTGTAAGTGATTCTATGTAAGTTGGAGTGGACAAACTATGACCATTCGTTATCCAAACGGAAAAAGGTATAATCAAGCATTGCAACCTCAAAAAACACAATTTAAAAAGCATACTTATAGCAATAGAGGTATGTCTCTTGAAGAGGAATTAAATGAAACAAATCAATATTATTTAACTCATAATATTGCCTGTATACATAAAAAACCCACCCCTCTTCAAATTGTAAAAGTGGATTATCCCGCTCGAAGTGCTGCAGTTGTGAAAGAAGCTTATTTTAAACAGCCTTCTACAACAGACTACAATGGTGTATATAGAGGAAAATATATCGACTTCGAAGCAAAAGAGACAAAAAATAAAACAAGTTTCCCGCTGCAAAATTTTCATCTTCATCAAATTAAGCATATGGAACAAGTAATGGCTCATAACGGAATTGCATTTGTTATTATTAAATTTACACTTTATGATGAATTTTATTTACTAGATGCAAAACATGTCATTTCATTTTGGAATCGCCAAGATGCTGGTGGACGTAAATCGATTAAGAAACAAGAAATCGAAGAACACGGATACTTGTTATCATGCGGTTATCATCCTCGAATTGATTATATTCGTGTACTAGACATGGTTTATTTTTCGTGATAGAGTCAACAATAAGGCTCTTTTTTCGACTTTTGGGGAGAAAATGAAAGGTAGGAGAAAGTATAATGTCAGAGAATTATCGTTCTCGTACAGAACGAAAACATGCACAACATCAAAAACAAGAAACAAACAAAACGGAGAAACCAAAGAAGAAAGGTTCCTTTTTCAAGAAATTTTTAATTGGCTGCCTACTTCTTGGCATTGTTGGTCTTATAGCTGGAGTTTCCGCCTTTTTTATAATGGTAAAGGATGCTCCAAAGCTAGATAAAGCTAAACTTGTCAACCCACTATCAACTAAATTTTATGATAAAGACAAGAACTTCATTTATGAATATGGTGCCGAAAAACGAACGAATATTACTTACGATCAAGTTCCGAAAGTAGTAGAAAGTGCATTCCTAGCGACAGAAGATGCTCGCTTCTATCAACATAATGGAATCGACTTTAAACGTACAGGAAAAGCAATTCTTGAAAATGTCACAGGTGGTTTTGGTTCTCAAGGTGGTAGTACAATTACCCAACAAGTAATTAAAAACTATTTTCTAACGATGGAAAAAACATCAAAACGTAAAGTACAGGAATGGTATCTAGCTTATAAATTAGAGCAACAATATTCCAAACATGAAATTTTAGAAATGTATTTAAACAAAATCAACCTTGGCAATCGCTCTTATGGTGTTGCAACGGCAGCACAAAATTATTACGGGAAAGAGTTAAAGGATCTAAAATTACATGAAGCTGCGATGCTTGCTGGATTACCACAAGGTCCTAATATGTATGATCCAACAAAAAAAGAAAATATCGATCGAGCAACAAAACGTCGTAATACAGTCTTATCATTAATGAATCGACATGGCTTTATTTCAAAACAAGAAATGGATGAAGCGATAAAAATCCCAGTAACAGAAGGGCTTCTTCCATCTAAAGAAGTAACCGAAATGCCTTATCAAGCATTTATCGACGCGGCTGTAAAAGAAATCGAAAAAGAAATGCCCGATGTAAATATTGGATCTGACGGATTACAGATCTATACAACAATTGATACAAAAGCACAAGAATACGCTGACCAATTACTAGATGGAGATATTATTAACTATCCAAATGATCGTTTCCAAGGTGCTTTCGTATTTATGGATACAAAAAATGGTGAAGTTCGTGCAATTGGTGCTGGCCGTAAAGAAAATAAAGCAGCATTTAAAGGACATAATATGGCCGTTGATATGCAGCGCCAAGTAGGTTCAACTATGAAGCCAATCTTTGACTACGGTCCTGCTATTGAATATATGCAATGGTCTACATACCATCAATTAAATGACTCAGAATATACGTATTCTAACGGTAAAAAAATCCGAAATGCTACAAACAGCTATAAAGGTGACGTATCGTTACGTGAAGCATTGAAAAAATCATTAAACATCCCTGCTTTAAAAACAGCACAAGCAGTTGGATTAGACAAATCAAAAGCATTTGCTGAAGGACTTGGAATGACTTTCAAGGACAACACAGTATACGAATCAACAGCAATTGGTAGTAACACCGCTTCTCCATTACAAGTAGCTGGTGCATATGCTGCCTATGGTAACGAAGGAAATTATAACAAGCCACATTTCGTAACAAAAGTTGTCTTTCCTGATGGAAAAGAGAAAAGCTTTAAACCAAAAGAAGAACGAGTAATGAAAGACTACACAGCATTTATGATTACGGATGTTCTTCGTGATGTTGTAAAACCAGGTTCTGGTGGTACAGGTCCAACAGCTTATGTATCAGGAATTGATGTTGCTGGTAAAACAGGAACACAAAACTTTGATCCAGATACATTAAAAAAATATAATATTCCAGAAAGTGCTAACAGAGATAGTTGGTTTGCAGGTTATTCACCGCAATACACGATGTCGGTATGGACAGGGTATGAAAGAGATTCTGAAGAAAACTATATTCCAGATAAATCACCTTCGGTCCGAATAGCCCAACAAATTTTCAAAGAAATGATGAGTAAGTTCGCAACAGATACATCTCGTTTTGAGCAACCTTCTTCTGTAGAACGTTTAAATGACGAACTCTATGTGAAAGGTGCGAAAAAGGATGCTGTTAAGCAGATCAAAGTAGATCCACCGACTGGTGTAACGCCATCTTATGACGCAGCATCTAATACGATTTCACTAAGCTGGTCTGGTCCTTCAGATGCTGAATCATACTCCGCAAGCTATAAAGCGACTGATGGTTCTAGTGGCGGTCTCTCCGTAAGCGGCACAAAAGCTTCACTTAGCGGAGTGAAACCAGGTGTAACTTACAGCTTCTCAGTAGTAGCGAAAAAAGGAACAGGCACAAGCAATGCGGCTGGTGTATCCTTTACTGTTCCTGGCGAGAGTGAAGATGCTAAGAAGAAAACTGAGGACGAAGCTAAGAAAAAAGCTGAAGACGAGCTGAAGAAAAAGGCTGAGGATGAAGCTAAGAAAAAGCAAGATGAGCAGAAAAAATTAGAAGAAGTCAATAAAAAAGCTGAGGATGAAGCTAAGAAAAAAGCTGAAGACGAGCTGAAGAAAAAGGCTGAGGACGAAGCTAAGAAAAAAGCTGAAGAAGAAGCTAGAAGAAAAGCTGAAGAAGAAGCTAAGAAAAAGGCTGAAGAGGAAGCCAACAAGCCAAAACCAGATCAACCAACAGGTGGTGGAGATGTTCCTCCAGCAGAAAATGTTAATCCAGCACCATAATATAAAAAAGAAGTCACCTTTCTCTATTGAGACGGTGACTTCTTTTTTATTATAATTTTTTTCGCATATAGTTTTTCTATTTCTAGATACAGCTGCGTTAATTGAATATATGAATGATAATGATTTGGTTGCTCTATCATATATAAATATCGTTCCATAAAATTAACAGGTTTTATATTTAGCTCTTCAATTTCTCTACACATATCTTTCAGCCCTGGTACGCGTTTTCCATTTAACCAGTATAAAACTGATAATACATGAGCGATAAATTGAATCATGGGATCTCTCGCTTCTTTTCGCTTTCTATTTCGAAACAATCTAGCTATATCCCCTTGCTTACTTTTCCATACATCTAATACAATTGGGATACTCTTATCAATTCCATTCCATGGCTCGTATTGTTTTTCAATATCAAATAAAAAATAAGTACTTTGTAACAGTTCTTCAAAAGTTTGCTCTGAACAATATACAATCTTGTCTATATTCCCTTCAAAAAAAGGAGTGCATCGAAATTCATCCGGTATTTGTACGACTTGTTCCATCTTTTTATTTTCCTTTCGTTCGCTTCTTACCTTCACGGCACACTTCTAGTAGCGGACATACTTCGCATTGCGGTCGCTGTGCTTTGCAATGATAACGTCCAAAGAAAATCATGCGGTGATGCGTAACTCCCCACTCTTCCATTGGAACTTTCTTCATTAACGTTTTCTCTACCTCTAGCACTGAATCTTTCCAACGGCAAATAGCCAAGCGTTTACTTACCCGTTCCACATGTGTATCAACAGCGATAGCTGGGATATCAAATGCTACAGAAACAACTACATTTGCAGTTTTTCTACCAACTCCTGGTAGTTTTGTTAGTTCATCACGATCTTGTGGTACCTCTCCATTATAGTCTTCAAGCAACATTCGGCATAACTTTTGAATATTTTTCGCTTTGTTCCGATACAATCCGATCGAACGAATATCCTGTTGTAATTCTTCTAAAGATACATTTAGATAATCTTGGGGTGTCTTATATTTTTGAAATAAGCTTTTCGTTACTTTATTTACAAGGACATCTGTACATTGTGCAGATAATGCAACCGCAATTACAAGTTCAAATGGATTGTCATGATTTAATTCACAGTGTGCTTCTGGATACATTTCTGCCATTGTATCTAAACAGTAACGAATTTGTGTCTTGTTTAACATACCTTTCCTCCTATATCACTGCTCCAACCAATTATAAAAGGGAACTTTCCCTGTATATTTCGTCTCTTGTTTCGTTACTTGCTGCGATCGTTGTTGATTCGCTCTAAATTTTCGCCCTTGATCTTGCGCTTGATCAACCGTCTTAATTCCGTTCTTTTTCCACTCAAAGAGAATGCGATCAATATATCGAAAATTAAGTTTTCCACTCATTACAGATTCTCGAAGGGCTGCTTGAATTAAATTCGGATGATGTTGATCCTGATCTTGCCACATCGCTAATGTTTCACATTCAAAAGGCGATAACGGTCTACCAAATTCACGTTCAAAAATTGTATATAAATTTACTTGGAGCTGCTTTTGTTCTTCTTTTTCTTCTTCTATTGTCTCGTTCATTAAAAAATGCAAGATCTTTTCCCAAAGCGGTTGTAAGGAATAACTTTCGCACATCATCGCTTCAGATTTTTGACTACCTTCTAAGGCTAAAAAACCTTTTTGAATTAATGCTTGAATGATCTCCATACATTTCATTTCTGTTATTGTCATTCGTTCTGCAATCTCTGAAGGGGTTGGAAAAGAATTCCCCGACTCTAAAAAGGTATGGACATGGAGTACAACCATAAATTCCATCTCATTTAAACCTAATTTTCTATAATGCATCATAAGTAATTTCGGAATTGCGATGCTGCCTTGTTCAAACCATTGTAACATCATTTTTTTCTTCATAACCATACACCTCGCTTTCTAGTATAACACACCTGTTATGATTTCCTTTTACCACAATTCGTCAAAAAACCTCCCTATAGAATAGATAGGGAGGTCATTTTCATTTGCTCAGAGTTACTTATGTGATAAAAATGAACATAAGTAACTTTTTAAGCCTGTACTTTACTTCTCATAAACGTATTAATTCGCTCTAACGCTTTCTCTAATTGTTCAAGAGATGTTGCATAGGATAAACGAACATTGTTTGGTGCGCCAAATCCTGTTCCTGGAACAAGAGCGACTTTCTCTTCTTCTAATAACGCTTTTGCCCATTCATCAACTGTTTCATATCCAGCTAGCGCTACAGCTTCTTTTACGTTCGGGAATAAATAGAATGCACCTTGTGGTTTAATACAAGTGAAACCAGGAATTTGAATTAATTTATCATAAATAATGTTTAATCGTTCTTCGAATGCTTGACGCATCATCTCTACAGGCTCTTGCGATCCAGCATACGCAGCAATTGCACCGTATTGAGCAATTGAAGTAGGGTTTGACGTACTATGACTTGCTAAGTTTGTCATCGCTTTAATAAGCTGCTTATTTCCTGCTGCATAGCCAATGCGCCATCCTGTCATAGAGTGCGATTTTGATACACCATTAATAATAAGTGTTTGTTCCTTTAATGCATTAGAAAGCTGAGCAATAGATGTATACTCGATTCCACCATAAACCAATTTCTCATAAATCTCATCAGAAACGATTAAGATATCGTGTTCTAAACATACTTCTCCAAGCTGCTGTAATTCTTCCTTACTGTAAATCATCCCTGTTGGATTGCTCGGCGAATTAATAATAACAGCTTTCGTTTTCTCTGTAATTGCCCCGCGCAGCTGCTCTGGCGTAATTTTATACTGATTGTCTTCTAAGCCTTCTACATAAACCGGTTTACCACCAGCAAGCTTTACTTGTTCTGGATAACTTACCCAATAAGGAGTCGGAATGATAACTTCGTCTTCTTCATCAAGTAACACTTGAAACAACGTATAAAGTGCATGTTTTGCTCCATTACATACGATAATCTCAGTAGGATCATAGGATAATCCTTGATCACGACTAAATTTCTTCGCAATTTCTTGTTTTAATGTAGCTAATCCACCAGTTGGTGTATATTTTGTATGTCCTTCTAGCATTGCTTGATGTGCGGCATTCATAATATGTTCTGGTGTATTAAAGTCAGGTTCCCCTGCACCTAATCCTATTACATCATGCCCCTCGGCTTTTAATGCTTGTGCCTTTGCTGTAATTTCTAAAGTTGAAGACGGTGTTAAGGCAGCTACTCGCTTTGCTAATTTCATTTGTGGTTCCCCCTGCATCTATTTTTCAATGCTGTAATATCCAGCATATTTCCCATCTTGAAATTCTAGATAATAATACGTATAACGACCTTCTTGATCAATATATGTAATTTCCCACAACGGAACATCGTTTTCAGCACCTAATTTTGCCTTTACAAATTCTTTTGGATTACGGTCACTAGCCACAATCTGTAAAGCTTTCTTTTCAGAAATGCCTTCGTTCTTTTTTCGTACTAGAACATTTCCTTCTTTCTCAGGTACCCAAACGATAGTTTGTTCTCTTTTTTCATTTAAACCTTGTACGACTGTATATGAAGATTTTCCATTATAATAGTCAACGGTTTTTACCTCTGAAAGTTTTCCTTTTTCTTTCGCAATCTCTACGACTTTTGACTCTTTCGGAATTTTCTTTTCCATTGTCGCATTATAAACATGCACCCCATATAGCACAACGGCAACGATAACGATAATGATGGCAAAGATCCACTTTTTCATTGTATCACTACGTTCTGTATATCGTAAATACTGCTGTTTCTTTTTCGTTTTCGTCTAATGCCAATCCGAACATGAGGTCTTGCTCTTTTAAAGTGCGATTTAAACTATCAACGATTTTATATAAGTCAGACGAATATTTAATACGCGTCGTTGATAGCACTTCGATTTTCTTTTCCATGAAAACTCCTCCGTTACACAAAAATTTCTAATTATAGAAGAACGCAATGCGGTTACAATAAGAGTACATTCTTTACAACCCCTGCTTCATCACCCATCTATTATAGCAGGACATGTTCAGCAAAAAAAGGTTTCAAATTGAAAACCGAAACATTTGTATACAAGAAGTAAGAAAAAATAAATTTCCTCCTACCCACATTTCATGCCTGAAGTACATCGTACTTCAGGCATATTTTTATTTATTCCACTACTTATGGATCGTAACCTTTCCTACCTCTAGGAATAATACTTAGACAAGAGTACACTTTTCGTCTAAAAACCATTTGTAAAAACGAAGAACCGGTATAGAATGAAGAAACTCCTACTAACTAAAGTTTCCTTGTTTCGGCATTATTGTTCTAAGTGCTCTAATAGTTGTTCTAATGTCCCTTCATAAAGAGGAACATTCGGAATAGATTGCATAAACCTTTTTCCATAGAAAGAATTAGTTAAACGACGGTCTAACACAAACACCGTTCCAGTATCCGTCGTTGTACGAATTAATCGACCAAATCCTTGTTTAAAACGAAGAATCGCTTGCGGAAGTGCCAACTTCGTAAATACATCTTCCCCTTTATTTTTCAACCATTCGCTTTTAGCTTCCATCATCGGCTGATGAGGCGGTGTAAATGGTAATCGAACAATAACAAGACAGCTTAATGCATCTCCAGGAATATCAATCCCTTCCCAAAAACTACTTGTTCCTAACAAAATTGATTTATCAAACTCTTGAAACTTCCGAACTAAACGACTTCGACTACGATTATGAACACTTTGTGTTAGTAATACAAAATCTTCTAATTCCTCCGCTTGTTTTAAGTTTGTATATGCTTTCTTTAACATTTCATATGATGTAAATAATACGAGCATCCTTCCATTTGTCGCTTTAGCAATCTTCGTAATATGATAGGATACTTCTCTTATATACGTATCCTCGCTTACTTCCTTAATAAGAGGGACATCAGTAGGAACCATTAATTTCACTTGCTCCTCATAATGAAATGGCGATGAAACTGTTAATGTATCTGGTGCAAAGTCATATAAGCCAAGTTGTTCCTGCATATAATCAAATGTATTATTAACTGTCAAAGTCGCCGAAGTAAAAATAACGCTTCTCTTTTTTGTTAAGAACTCATCCGCAAATCTTTCGCCTATATGGACAGGTTGTGCATATAACACAGTGGAATGAATTGTACCTTTCGTTTCTGTTTCCATCCATGTCACATATGCTGTTTTTTCTAGTATAAGCAATTGTAATGAGTCGGCCATTTTGCGCAATATTTCAAGTAAATGCATAAATTCGCCTGTAACAACATGTATCTCCCATTCAATTTTACTTTGTAATATATCCGCTTGTTTATCTAGCACAGTAAGTATTTTTCTCAACTCGTATACGAAGCGATTAGTTAACTCGACTATACTCCTCCATAGTTTTCCATCCTCTTGATCCGCATTATATCGATAAATAAGTGGTATATTATTTGCCCCTTGTTCTTGCTGTGTTTGCTGAAATATAAATGTACGTAACATTTGAAATAATTCATCCGCATCAAATTTAATTTCTTTCAACCTATGACTTAACATCCGAAAAGTTGATCGTGGTGAATTTTTAGATTTTCCCACCAATTCATACACCTTTGATAGTACATCATCTGTTTCTAACGTACCCAATCGTGATAAGATCAATTGAAAATACATGCATGAAAACTGGTCTCCAAGTGTCCGAGTCGCTGTTTCTTCAATATGATGAGCTTCGTCAAAAATAATATATTCACATGATCCCAACAATGGATCTTCGCTAACAAAGTCTTGAAATAGTAATGCATGATTTGTAATAACAATATCTGCGAACAACGCTTTATTTTTTGCACGTTGATAAAAACAGCGACTAAACCAATTGCTTTGCATTCCACCTGGACTATATGTGTCACTACATATACGATCCCACAGTAACTTCCCACCCTCTGGGATATTAAGCTCATCACGATCACCAGTCTCTGTTTGCAGTAACCATACTAAAATTTTTGCTTTCGTAAGCGCAGCATCATAGTTCTTCTCTTCTTCTTGCAATGCATATTCAAATTTATGTAAACAAAGGTAGTGTTTCCTTCCTTTTAAGAGAGCCACTTCGAATGGAAATGGTAGTATACTTTGCAATAAAGGAATTTCATTTTCAATCATTTGTTGTTGCAATTGTACCGTTTGCGTACTAATAATAACTGGCTCTTCTTTTTTCTTTGCAAAATAAATACTTGGAAGCAAATAAGCAAGTGTCTTACCTGTACCCGTACCAGCTTCAATTAATGAAAAACGAGAATCTCTTAACGCTGTATATATTTCCTTCATCATTCGCTGTTGACTTTCCCTTTTTTCAAAAGTTGGCATCTTTAATTCAAGTTGTTCCATTGACTTGTATAAAAAAGCATCAAATTTAGATGAACAATCATCACCCATTTCTAATGCATAATTTCGTTTTCGCAGCGCAATATTTCGGTATACTTCGTACTCATTTGCCTCTTCTGTACCAAGCATCACTTTATTTAAAATATTTTCTGAAATGATATTCGCTATATCACTTTGTAATACATCGCTTAGCTCATAAAAAGATTGTAAGGTGACAAGGGGGAGTTTTTCTAATTGATTTAGAAATTGTAAAAATAATTCTGCTGTCACAAGAGCATCGCTATCCGCACGATGCGGTTGATCGTGTTCCAATTCATGTTTTTTTGCTAAATCGCGCAATTTATAGCTATCAGCTGTCGGCAATAAAATTTGTGCCAATTCAACCGTATCAATTTTTGGGCAGTTTACTTCTCCATATCCAGCCTGCTTTAATTCTTCCTTCAAAAAATTCCAATCAAAGTGAACGTTATGTGCAACAAAATAAGCACCATGTAATAGTTCAGCTACCATTGGCGCAATATCGCAAAATAGCGGGGCTTGTTTCACAAGATTTTCATCAATCCCTGTTAATTCTGTAATAAATGGGGGAATCTCTCTCTTCGGGTTAACAAAAGACGAAAAAATTTCCAGTATTTCTCCATCTTCTACTACAACAGCTGCAATTTGTGTAATTCTGTCCTTCCCATCTTTCCAGGAGTTCCCTGTCGTCTCTAAATCGACAACGACATAACGCTTACTCATATGTAACACCTCAATTTCTTACCCTTTCAAACAATAAAAATTCATATATTGTTACTATACCACGTTTTATATCATCTTAATGAAAAGATGCACAAAATGAAATGATTTCATTTCAAAATAAAAAAGCTATTCCATAAGGAATAACTTTTCTTTTGTTTCTCTCAATCGGTGAGGATGAAGTCCCCGACTAATTAAAATTCTACTTTATAAAATCGTGCCAGCTTTTTCAGCACCTAACATTTCAATAATTTGATTGTTATCATCTAACACCGCAATTTTTGGTGCTTGCTTATATACTTCTTCTGCCGCTACGAGGCCGTAGCAAATAATAATAACTTTATCTCCAGGTTGTACAAGCCTTGCAGCTGCACCATTTAAACAAACAACGCCGCTTCCACGTTCTCCTTTAATCACATACGTCTCTAAGCGAGCTCCGTTGTTATTATTTACAATTTGTACTTTTTCATTTTCTACAATCTCGACTGCATCCATTAAGTCTTCATCAATTGTAATACTACCTACATAATTTAAATTTGCTTCCGTTACAGTCGCGCGGTGTAACTTTGCTCTCATCATTGTGCGAAACATAGATGTTCCCCCTTATTTAACTGTTAATGTTATATTGTCAATTAATCGTGCATTTTCAAATTTCACTGCAATTGCAAGAATAATACGTCCTTGAATTACCTCTAACTCTGTCAAAGCTGGATACGTATATAGATCTGCATAATCAACAGTACCTTGTGTATTTTTTTCAATGTATTCTTTCACGAGGTTTGTAACCACTTGTGGATTACGCTCTCCCTCTTCAATCCGCTCTTTCGCTATACATAAGCTACGATATAAATGCGGCGCTTCCTCGCGCTCTTTCTCCGATAAATATACATTGCGAGAACTTCTTGCTAATCCGTCTTCTTTCCTAACAATATCAACAGGTACAATTGTAATTGGAATATTAAAATCACGTACAAACCCTTCAATAACAGCAACTTGCTGTGCGTCTTTCATACCAAAATAGGCACGATTCGGCATTGTAATATTAAATAGCTTCATCAATACAGTCGCAACACCAGAAAAATGAACTGGTCGTTGCTTACCGCATAACACGTCTGTCCGCTTTACAACCTCAACTTTTGTAGTCTGTTCTGCTGGGTACATTTCTTCCACACTCGGATAAAATAAATAATCGACTCCAGCTTCTTTTGCTACCTTCTCATCCCTAACAATGTCCCGAGGATAGCGATCCAAATCTTCATTCGGTCCAAACTGCAATGGATTTACAAATACACTTAAAATAACCACTTCATTCTCTTCTCGTGCTTGACGTAATAAAGTAGCATGCCCTTCATGTAAATATCCCATCGTTGGAACAAAGCCACTTTCTTTCCCACTTGCACGAATTTCACTGGCAATTCTCTGCATCTCTTGCACTGTTGTTACAATTTTCATTACTGTTTCCCTCCGTATAACGCTAAGCACTCTTCCTCTTTCATTGTGAATGAATGTTTTTCTTCAGGAAATTGTCTTGCTTTTACTTCAGTAACATATTGTGAGATCCCACGTACAATTTCTTCCTGAACAGACGTATATTGCTTCACAAATTTTGGAACACGCTCCACTCCATACGTAATGAGATCGTGATAAACAAGCACTTGGCCGTCTACTTTACTCCCTGCACCAATGCCTATTGTAGGAATTGTCAGTTGCTGTGATACAAGCTCTGCTAATTGCATTGGTACGCATTCTAAAACGATTGCCATCGCACCAGCTTCTTCACACCTCTTCGCATCTTCTAACAATTTCTTTGCACTTTCCGCATCTTTTCCTTGCACTTTATAACCACCTAATACCCCCACAGATTGAGGTGTTAAACCAAGATGGGATACAACAGGAATTCCTGCATTCGTTAAGAAGCGAATGATTGAGACTACTTCATCAGCCCCTTCCACTTTCACTGCATGTGCTCCGCTCTCTTGAATAATACGACGTGCATTATGCATTGTTTCTTGCAAAGATACATGGTAAGACATAAACGGCATATCCGTTACAATAAAAGTGTCCTTAGCTCCACGGCGCACTGCTTTCGTATGATGAATCATATCATCTACAGTTACTGGAATCGTTGAATCGTATCCAAGTACAACCATTCCAAGAGAATCCCCTACTAAAATCATATCGACTTCAGCTTCTTCTGAAAGCTTAGCAGATGGATAATCATACGCAGTAAGCATCGTAATCGGCTCACCTTTCTCTTTCATTTTCAAAAAATCTGTTGTCGTTTTCAAAAATTACTCCTCCTTTATTTCAGGAGAGAGGAGATGACCGAAATCATATAAAAAACCCCTCTGGCCACAAAAGAGCAGAAGGGTTGTGTTAGTCGGCAAAATTCATCCCTCTGTCCCAGTCCGTTGTTGGATCAAGGCAGAATCCAAATTATTTTTCTTCATCGCTTGAAATAACGGTGCAGTTCACTCAGATACTGCCCATGTTCGAACTAATTATAGCAAACAAAGAAATAAAATTACTACATTTTTTTGAAAAAATAATTTTCTATTTTATTACAGTATGTGAAATTTTCAAAATACCAATTAACGGTTATCCACAATTTGATTCCTATCCATCAAATATACAAATAAAAAGAAGCTCCCAAATTGGAACTTCTCTTCACTTAATTTCTATATCCGCAGAATGAATATGATGGATCTGCCCCTTATCATCTTCTAACATAAGTACACCATCTGCTGTAATTCCTCTTGCGATACCTGTAATCGTATCTTTCATCGTTCTAGCCGTAATTTCTTTTCCTATACTTATCGCATAACTTTCCCAAAGAAGTTTAATAACCGAAAAACCATTCGTTACATATTCTTGATATAACTTCTCCATTTGTAAAAAGATCTGTTGCATCAGCTCCGCTCGAACAATTGGTTTACCTGATTCAATCGCTAAAGAAGTTGCGATTTGCTTAATCTCATCAGCAAAATGCTCTTGCTCCTGGTTTGCATTAATGCCTATTCCCATAATAACAGCGTTAATTTTATCTGGATCAGCCTGCATCTCTGTTAAAATACCAACAGCCTTTTTACCTTGTATTAAAATATCGTTAGGCCATTTAATTCCAACATGTACACCTACACATTTTTCAATCGCTTGAGCTACACTAACAGCTGCTAATAGTGTAAGTTGAGGCGCATGATGAACTGGAATAGCCGGACGCAAAATGATACTCATCCAAATTCCTGTCCCTTTTGGTGAATGCCATTTTCTACTCAAACGACCGCGCCCTGCCGTTTGTTCTTCCGCCACAACAATCGTTCCTTCTGCTGCACCTTCATAAGCAAGTTTTGCTGCAATATGCTGCGTAGACTCTACAGATTCTTCAAAATAAACTGTTCTCCCTATAAATTCTGTCTGTAAGCCTAATTGAATTTCATTCGCTGTTACTTTATCTGGTTTACTAGCAATCCGATAGCCAAGACGGCGTACAGCTTCTAGTTCATACCCTTCACTTCGAAGATCCTCCATATGTTTCCAAACAGCGGTTCTTGAGCAGCCAAGCTTGTCACTAATTATTTGACCAGATACAAACTCACCATCCGCTTCAGAAAAAACTTGTAATAATTGTTTTCTTATAGTAGATTGCATCCGTGTAGCCACTCCCTTATTTTTTCTTTCTCATTTTCTAATCGTTCTTGTAAAATTTCTTCTTCAATTCTTTGCAACACTTCTGCCACCCATGGTCCCGGCTTTTTTTCTGTCCAACCTAATAAATCATTACCACTTACCTTCATTTCCTGACGATTATGGATAGATAATGAATTAAATAATGACTGCACTTGATTTACAGAAGACATATCATATTTTTCTATAATAGCTTGATATACTCTTTCAGCCATTAAAGCAGTCTGCAAACCTGTTTTGTATAGAAAGACTGCATCCCAAGACTTTGTTTTTCTAGAACGGATTGCTAATATAACAGCTACAATATCTTTTATTTTTTTATTTGAAAATTTCCATTGACGCAAGAAAACTGATGGATGTTCTTCACCAATACAATATAGGAAAAATGCCCACGCCTCAATTTCCGTTTCAAAAGAATCCCATTTATATTGCGCAGCTTTTAAAATTCTCTCTTCTGACATTTGTAAATACGGTAAATGCGTAAATAATTTTGTCTCTACTAGTTTTTGAAGCCCCTTTACACAATATGTACCTGTCAACAGCTTTTCAAACTCAACCGTAATTCTTTCAATCGCTATATGTTCCAACAAATGTCCATACTTTTCAATCGCATACTTCGTTTGTTCCTCTAAAGAGAAGCCTAAAGTACTAACAAAGCGAATACCACGCATCATACGTAGTGCATCTTCTTGAAAACGAGAAGATGCATCTCCTACAGTTATAATTTCTTTCGTTTTAATCGCCTCTTGCCCACCAAATAAATCAATGATTTTTCCCTGTTCAGTCATCGCAATTGCATTCATTGTAAAATCACGTCTCTGCAAGTCCTCTTCTAATGAACGCACAAATTGAACAGTGCTCGGTCGTCGAAAATCCTCATATTCGCTTTCTGTTCGAAAGGTTGTCACTTCATAAGGAACTCCTTCTTGTAAAACAATAACAGTACCGTGTTCAAGACCGACAGGAACATGACGCGGAAATAGATTCATTACTTCTTCTGGTAAAGCCGATGTTGCAATATCAATATCACCAATCGGTCTACCAATAATAAAATCACGAACACTTCCACCAACGAAATACGCCTCATGTCCATGTCGGTTTAATATTTCAATAATCTCTGCAGCCTGCTTAAATCGTTTCATGTTTGTCATCCCTTAGTATGTCATAATAAATCTCCTCATATTGTGAAACAATTTTTCCTGAACCAAATTGCTCATATACAGCTGCCATCGCTTGCTCTGCCATATTTTGATGAAGCTCTTTATTCTTAAGGAGTTGTATTGCTTGTTTTGCTATGCCTAACGTATCACCAACTTTGCATATATATCCCGTTTCACCATGTTTAATAACCTCTGGAATGCCCCCAACCCGTGTTCCAATACATGGCACACCACAAGCCATTGCTTCTAGTAAAACAAGACCAAAGCTTTCTTTTTCCGATAAAAGTAACATTAAGTCACTCATGGCAAGAAGCTCTGCAACATTATCCTGTTTTCCTAAAAACAAAACATGTTCTTCAATATGTAAGCTTTTCACCAACTGTACAATTGTACAAAATTCTGGTCCATCACCAACAAGTAATAATTTCGCATCCACTTCTTTTACAATGTTAGCAAATGACTGGACAACATCTTGTACACGCTTGACCTTACGAAAATTCGAAATATGAATTAATACCTTTTCACCTTCACGTATGCCATACTCTTTTTTTAGTTGGGACATATCTCTCTTAAAATAGACACGCTCATCAATAAAATTATATACAGTCTGAATTTCTTTATTTGGCTTTACAAGCTCATTTGTTTCTTGAATTAACGAGTGAGATACAGCTGTAACAGCATCAGATCGCTCAATACCAAACCGTATTAAATTATTTAGAGAAGGGTCTGAACCAAGTACAGTAATATCAGTTCCATGTAACGTCGTAACGATTTTAATATCGTCTCCAATCATCTGCTTCGCTAAGTATGCACAAATTGCATGTGGTATTGCGTAGTGCACATGTAAAATATCCAAGTTTTCTCTCTGCGCCACCTCTGCCATTTTACTTGCTAATGCTAAATCGTAAGGTGGATATTGAAAGACAGAATATTGATTTACCGTTACTTCATGAAAATAAATGTTTGGATATACTTTATTTAATCGGAATGGAACTCCAGAGGTAATAAAGTGAATTTCATGACCTCGTTCAGCCAATTGCTTTCCAAGTTCCGTACCCACAACTCCAGAACCACCCACAGAAGGATAACATGTTATACCTATTTTCAATTTCATTTACATCCCCCTATTAAATCAGCATGTAATAAAACTGGCTTTTTACTCATAAATCCTTCAGCATACATAACTCCAACTTCTTTTCCAAACATTTTCTCACGAGCGATAATCGTTTCAACATACCCTTCCGTTAAAGGTGTCTTAACCCCATCACTTCCAGTTGTAAACTGACTTTCATACGCTTCTAACGCTGCTATCTTTTCAGAAAGCTGCTTACTAATATCTATACAGAAATTGGGTTTATGAAAACCATTAATCATATAATAATAAAAAGATTGCGCACGGTGTGGCGGAATTTCTGGCATATATTTACGAACACCCGCTGAAAATACCGCTTCTTCCACAAGTTTTGCACAATTCGCATGATCTGGGTGACGATCTTCATAATATGGTGCAAAAATTAGCGTTGGTTTATATGTACGAATAATCTTTACGATTTCCCGTATATATTCTTCTTTCATATACAAACCACGGTCCGGCATTGCTAAATTAATCCGCGTTTCTACTCCCATAATACGAGCAGCTGTCTGGGCCTCTTTTTTTCTTAATTCGACCGTTCCGTTTGAAGATAAATCAGCCTCTGTTAAATCACAGATGCCAACTTGATATCCTTGTTTCGTATATTTTGCAATGGTGCCTGCCATGCCGATTTCAACATCATCGGCATGGGCACCAAACGCTAATATATGTAATCCACTCATAATTGTTCCCCTCATTTTCTTAACTTTCGGTAGTCCAAATCCCCTCGATCTAATGCGTGCATTAACATTTCTGCACTTGCCATGTTCGTTGCAAGCGGAATTGCATATACATCACATAAACGAAGCAACGCATTTACATCCGGTTCATGTGGTTGTGCTGTTAATGGATCTCGGAAGAAAATCACCATATCTAAATCATTTTTTGCAATCATTGCACCAATCTCCTGGTCACCACCAAGAGGACCAGATTGATATCTTGTAACTTCTAAACCTGTCGCTTCCATAATACGAAGACCTGTTGTTCCTGTTGCAAAAAGTTCATGTTGTTCAAAGATTGGTTTATATGCGTATGCGAACGAAACCATATCATCCTTCTTTTTGTCGTGTGCGATTAAGGCAATCTTCATCCGTTTTCTCCCCTTTAATCGATGATATTCTCTAATCCATATACAAGATGATCAAGATTCATTACTGTTTCGATAGATAATTTTACTCCAGACATAAATGATGCTCGATTGAATGAATCATGACGAACCGTTAACATCTGTCCGTCTCCACCAAACAATACTTCTTGATGCGCAATAAGGCCTGGTAAACGTACGCTATGAATGTGAATCCCATCTACATTCGCACCACGTGCTCCTTTTAATTGTTCTGTTTCATTTGGATGACCTTGTTGTTTTGGTTCACGATTTTGACGGATTAAGTCTACTGTTTTTACAGCTGTTCCCGAAGGAGCATCTAGTTTTTGATCATGATGTAATTCAATCACTTCAACATCTTGGAAATATTTCGCTGCCATTTGCGAAAACTTCATCATAAGTACTGCACCAACTGCAAAGTTTGGAGCAATAATTGTACCTACTTGTTTTTCTTTCGCAGTATCTGTTAAATGTTGAAGTTCTTCTTCTGTAAACCCTGTCGTACCGATAACAGAACGAAGACCATGTTCAACAGCAAGTGTAACGTGTTTTTTTCCGATTTCTGGTGTCGTTAAATCTAGCAATACATCCGCTTCTACTTCATTTAAACAAGTATGTAAGTCCGCATAGATTGGGGCATCTAATGCTGGCATTCCTGGAAGATTTGAAATTTTGTCACCACCATGTTTATAATCAACTGCTGCTACTAATTGAAAATGTGGTGTTCTCTCCATTAGAAGTACAGCTTCATATCCCATGCGTCCTCTTGGTCCAGCAATAATTACTTTAATATCTTTCATTACTCTTTCTCTCCCTCTTCAATACGTGTCCAGCGATCTTTATCACGTATATTAAATTTATTCATTACAATGTTATGTGCTGTTTCTAAATCAATATGTAAGCTATTTGCCATACAGATCATAACAAATAATACATCTCCAAGTTCCTCTTCAATTGTTCGAGCTTTTTCAGTCGTTTTCTTCGGTTTTTCACCGTAATAGTGATTCACTTCTCTTGCAAGTTCACCCATTTCTTCTGTCAAACGTGCCATCATTGCAAGCGGACTGAAATAACCTTCTTTAAATTGACTAATATATGCATCAACTTCTTTCTGCATATCTTTCATCGTTTTTTGTTCCATATTGTTCACCTCTAATCCTTCCTCTTTCATGTTAGCCAATTCATGGCGATTTGACAAATATTATTCCTCTTCCCCCCTATTTGCCACGTATTTTTGGATAGACTATAATAAAGTGAAACTTTCTTTCGCAAACGCTCTTCTTGCAAAAGATTAGCCCTAGCCAATCTGACTCTTACGGATGGTCCGCCCATTCTTAGCTTTATCTCCTACCAACCGTTGGCGCAGGGCAAAGTAAAACTATTTTCTGTATTTTATCGTTTTAGCGGAGCAAAGTAACAATTACATATTAGGGGGCTTACGGCATGAAAACTAACTTGAAGATTCAAAACATTATATTTATTTTGATTGGTTCCGCTATCTTCTCTTTTGGCATCGTAAATATTAATATTGAAAATCACTTAGCAGAAGGTGGCTTTACAGGAATTACGTTATTACTTTATTTTCTATTTTCACTTGATCCATCATATACAAATTTACTCTTAAACATCCCTCTCTTTTTCGTCGGTTGGAAGTTACTAGGACGAACAACTTTCTTATATACATTAATCGGAACATTTAGTGTTTCTTTATTTCTTTGGATTTTCCAACGCTATGAATCATTAAATTTACATTTAAATTTGCAAAACGATATGACGTTAGCTGCATTGTTCGCAGGTGCCTTTATTGGCATTGGCCTCGGAATTATATTTAAATACGGCGGGACAACTGGCGGTGTCGATATTATTGCGCGATTAGCACATAAATATATTGGCTGGAGCATGGGAAAAACGATGTTTATGTTTGACGCTGTTGTCATTGTCATCTCAATTCTCACATACTTATCTTATCGCGAAGGCATGTATACGTTAGTTGCTGTCTTTATCGGAGCGAAGGTGATTGATTTTATGCAAGAAGGGGCATATGCAGCGAAAGGAGCAACCATTATTTCTGACAAAAATGACGAAATCGCAGCCAAAATTCTATCCGAAATGGAGCGCGGGGCTACCTTTTTAAAAGCTGTTGGTTCCTATACAAAGATTGAACGAAATGTCCTTTATTGTGTTGTTGCAAAAAATGAAATCGTAAAATTAAAAAATATTATCACTTCTGTGGAT
This sequence comes from Bacillus sp. UNC437CL72CviS29, assembly GCF_000482345.1. Taxonomy (NCBI): domain Bacteria; kingdom Bacillati; phylum Bacillota; class Bacilli; order Caryophanales; family Bacillaceae; genus Bacillus; species Bacillus sp. UNC437CL72CviS29. The sequence goes on from NZ_AXVB01000006.1 coordinate 65,029, forward strand.
CCTCATGCATTTGTTGCAGTAAGCGATGTACATGATGTAGTTGGTGAAGGATTTACACTAGATGAGAATAAAAACCCTTTACATAATTAACTACATGAATTCTTCAAGCGTAAACCCATATGTGTACCTAGAAAAGCTTTCAAGCCCAAATAAGCTTTTCTAGGTGTTTTACCATTCTACTTTATATACTCCCTCAACTTTTCTAAATCAGCATAAATTAATTCCAATAAGCTTCTATTATAAAAAATTGAAGCTGGATGAAATGTCGGAAAGATATTATACACTTGCTCAGTCCATACAAAATCTGTGCTTTGATTATTTTTCAATTTCCGCACTGGTTGTTGTAATAATTCCCCATGAACATCAGTAATCTTTTTACCTGATCCCACTAAACGCTTTAGTGCAATATTTCCAAGTGTGACAATAACCGGCGCTTGCACATGCTCTATCTCATAATCTAACAAAGGAGCATGTGCAAGTACTTCTCTCTGATTAGGAGTTCGATTGTATTTCTTCTGAATAATTTGCCCGCTCCGCTCTCTTTTCTCTCTCCACGTATAAGGCCGACTACGAACAGCACTTGTAATATATACTTCTTCTCTTTTTAGACCAATATGTTCTAAAAAAACCATTAACTGCTCTCCTGCTCTTCCACTAAATGGAATACCATTATGAATTTCAGTTTCTCCAGGTGCTTCTCCAACAAGCATCAATTTCGGCTTTTCAGGACCTTGTCCACTTATAAATCCCTCTACGGCATAGTTAACACTACGCTCTTTCACATGCATCACTAATGAAGCTGGATATTGCATACTCATCACCTTTAATCTTAATCATTCTACCTATTCTTATTATAACTTTCTCTCTAGAATTCTATTACCGAATTACACGTAGAACAAAAAAACAAATGAAATTAAACCTAGTAAAAAAATTCCCATCTTCTTATTCTATAAAGATGAATTTCATCTCTACAAAAATTCACATTAGAATTCGTTCCAACAGTTAAGTTTGAGTTGCCAAATTCCCCTAAAATCCAAGCATAATAAAAAAGACTATCAAAATTGATAGCCTTTAATCGTCACTACGTTGCATACCCGTATATACTAACACTAGACGAAGCAATTCAAATACTGCAACTGCTGCTGCTGCCACATATGTTAATGCTGCTGCGTTTAATACTTTACGAGCTTGCCCATATTCATCTGTCGATACAATTCCAAGAGCTTCAATTTGCTGCATTGCACGTTTGGATGCATCAAATTCAACTGGTAATGTAACAAGTTGAAACAGTACACCTGCAGCCATTAAAATAATCCCTAGTAACAATAAACCAGTCATTTGTGCAAACATACCAATTAAGATAAAAATCCATGACATATTTGATCCAAAATTCGCCATAGGCACTAATGAATGACGAAGACGCATAAAGTTATAATCATTTGCATCTTGAATCGCATGTCCTACTTCATGAGCCGCTACCGCTGTTCCCGCAACAGAATGACCATAATAGTTATCCGTTGATAAACGAACGGTCTTTGCTGTTGGATCATAATGATCTGATAAATGACCTGGTGTTTCTTCTACAGCTACATTGTATAATCCATTCTCATCTAAAATTTTCCGAGCCACTTCCGCTCCTGTCATACCGGATGTTGAATACACTTGTGAATACTTACTGTAAGCACTACGTACTTTAGACTGTGCATACAACGGTATGATCATAATGATCGCGAAGTAAATTAAATAAAACATCATGAACCTCCAGTGAAGTCTTAATTATTTAGTACTTTCCATTCTATTTTCTTCTTTACACATTGTCAATAAAGAAACCTTACAATCCTTGTCTATATTCGTAATATTATCGATTTTTAGAATGCATCCCGCTGGTACGCTTTGCTTTCTCTCCCTTATATTTTCTCCAGCCAACGTATGTTAATGTAAACAAAATGATCCCACCTGTAATTGTCATAAACCATATGAGAGACGAATCCACTTCATCTTTCTTTGCTGTTTGGAATATTTTTTGTAAATCTTCTTTTATAATCCCTAATTGCGTTTGTCCACTTTTATTTTTTAACATAACATTACGAAATTCATCCAAATACGATAAATGCGCATTTACACGCTGCGATTGATTTTCTGGCAATGCAATCATTAAACTTGGATAAATCACATCAAATTCACGTAGAAATGTATTTAACGATCGTTGGAAACCTTCATTATCTCCTGCTTGAAGTGTTTTTTCAACTTTAGCAAAAGCCCCCATAACACGTCCTTCTCGTTCTATCCAAAGCGGTTGATACTTAGATACCTCCGCATCTACCGCCAGTTGTAATGCTAATACATCATCTATTTTTATTTGACGATCTACACTTTCTTCTCCAAGCGATTGCTGTGCCTTGTCATATGCTAAAGAAATTATGCGAAAATGCATAGGTGTTAGTTTATTTTCCTTTGTGTTCTCTCGTAATACAAATCGCTCTGAAAAACTTCGCAATACTTGCGTTGCTTTCTCATATTCTTCCTGTTTTACAAGTTGTAAGGAATCATCTAGTAGTACCGTTAACTCAGTCCATTTTTCAGCATATATGCGTACTGGAAACAATATAATCAGAAATGCTATCATTCCAATTAAGACTCTTTTCATCCCGGTCCCCCCTATAACTACTAGTACAAAATATGTTAAGGTGGACAAGAATAGAACAGAACAAGGTTGAAAAATATTTTATGTTAATTGTTAAGGGATGAACTCTCGACTAATGAAAGTTTTACTTTATGAATAAAGATTCTTCATTGAAGTTTTACTCTTTTTTCGTAAATAACGATACATAAAATAACAAATCGCACTACCGCATAAAATCAATAATAAAATAACACATGCTGCATGCATAAAAAACTGTTCTGGTAGCATTAAAATAACCGGATCCGTTTCACTATCAAACTGCCAATAATCATTAGTAAAAAGAAGTTTATGAAATAGTACAAAACTCTTTTCAAAATTAATGGCAATGGGTAAAGTAAGCGCAATCGGAAATATAATAGTCAAAATTGCACCATGTAATAAAAACTTCACCTTTCTTTTTCGTAATAAGTACCACCCACCCAATAAAACAATACCAAGCGCCATACACATTCCGTATTGAATTTTCACTAAAATATTTTTCACATCAACAAAATGAATTCTTCCGCTTGTTGACATATCCAGTGTAGGAAACTGTAATGACCCTTGATAAAAAGGAGAAAGATATGTAATCAGCACATCATAGTTTCTCTTAATTTCAGACTCTGTCATATTTGCTAAATCTGGTATATTTAAAAAATGTATATCTGCATAATATATCCATTTTCCATATACAACAATTGTAGTTGCAGCAGCAAAAATAAAAAATGCGATACAGTATGAGACAATAGAATTTATACAGCTATCCAGCACTCTTGGTCCTATCTTATTTGCATTCATTCATTTCCCCCAATTCCTCATTTAAATTCATAACAAAAACTGCTTTCGATTCCTTCTCAAACAATAATAATATGTAATAGCTAGTACAACAATACTTAGCCAAAATGTAAAATAACCAATCTGTTCAACAAACAAATGCATAATACCATATCTCGGCATTTGCCAAAATAAATAGTCGATTACATCATTATGTAATGTCCATATACTCGCTACAATGAAATGCCACTTTTTAATACGGTAAAACGGAGCATACAATAAACCTTGCACGGCCATTGCAAAATGAGAAAATACCAACATATAGCCCATAAACCCAAGATCGCCCTGAACCATAAACATAATACCATTTACAACAACAGCCCAAATACCATATTTCATTAACGAAACGATTGCTAACGCTTCTATTAGTCCCCAATTTTTATTTCGTAAAAATGCGAATAACACGATTACAAAAAATAAACTTGCAATAGGGCTATCCGGAACAAATGGCCAGAATATCATTGAAGTTTCCATCAGTTGTTCTCCATACCAAACAAAACCAAATATTGTTCCTAGAATATTAATAATAAGTAAAAATATTAAAACTGAACGCTGTCTTAATAATGCATACAAATAAGCCAATCTATATGTACAACACCTTTCAAATATAGTAATTCTTTATAAAAACCAGTCCTTTTAAGTAGGAGAGAGCATCCGTTCATGCATAGTAGTGGTCAGATCCTTTACCTCATGCCAAGTGAGAAACACAACGAGAAAACAAATAGCGATTACCTTTTGTTCTTCATAGCAGACACTTTTAAATTGAAAAACAAAATGTATATATATTATAACAAACTTCCTCTTCCAAATAGAAAAACTGACTACAAAAAATTGCAGTCAGCCTTCACTTATTTCTTATTATATTTCGCAATAAATTCTGAAAGTTTCTTTACCTCTTCATCCGTACCTTTAAATACCCCTTTAGGCATTGCACCTTTTCCATCTTTCGCAATCTTTGCAATTTCTTCTGGTTTTAACGTTAAGTTTTGTAATGCTGGTGCTGCTGCACCCCCTTGTAAGTTATCACCATGACATGTTAAACATGTATTTTTTTGCATTAATTTATAACCATCATCATTTTTATCCACCTGTGTCGTTTTAACAATTGCACCCTGTTTTTTTGCAGCTTCCCAGTCATGATGTGCCACAGACTCCCATGTTAAAAAGATGATAGAAGCTATCGCTAATAGCATAAATCCAGTTGCCACTGGACGCTTCAACGGACGTCTTTCAGGGCCTCGATCGAGAAATGGAGCCAATAACAATGCTCCAAACGCAATTCCTGGCATAATAAATGCACCGATTACAGTATATGAGCCTGATGCGTATGAATATTTTAACAATTGATATAAAAATAAGAAGTACCAGTCTGGAAGTGGTATATATCCTGCATCTGTAGGATCCGCCATTCTCTCAAGTGGTGACGGATGCGCCACTGTTAAACATAAATAACCGATTAAAAAAACCGCACCAACCATCCATTCTTTTAACAAGAAGTTCGGCCAAAAAGCTTCTGTTTTCCCTGGATATTCAGAATAATCTTTTGGGATATTCGGTTTACGTGCTACAGGTACTCGTGAATCTCCCACAAACTTCATCCCTTTACCGCGATGCATAATCTCCCTCCTTTAATTCAGTTTTTCTTCTATTCTTTTAAATTAGCAATCTCTTATAGCGGACCAGAAATACCTTGTTTGCGAATCATGATGAAGTGGAAGGCCATTAGACCTAGAAGTGCTGCTGGTAAGAAGAAGACGTGAATAGCAAAGAAGCGAGTTAATGTTTGAGCCCCGACAATTTCGGAGTGACCAGCAAGTAATGTTTTAATATAAGGGCCGATAAGCGGTGTTTGCTCCGCAATTTGAATCCCTACTTTTGTTGCAAATAGTGCTTTCATATCCCATGGTAATAAATATCCAGTAAAACCAAGACCTAGCATAACAAAGAAAATAAGAACACCGACAATCCAGTTTAATTCACGAGGTTTCTTATATGCACCTTGGAAGAAGACCCTAAGTGTATGTAAAAACATCATTACAATTACCAGACTGGCACCCCAATGGTGCATGCCACGAACAATTTGCCCATATGCAACTTCATTTTGTAAATAATAAACTGATTCCCAAGCATTTTTAATATCAGGTACATAATACATTGTTAAAAACATTCCTGACAAAATTTGAATTACAGTAACAAAAAACGTAAGTCCCCCAAAGCAGTAGACGAATGCAGAAAAATGATGCGCCGGATTTACATGTTCGGGTACTTCATGGTCTGCAATATCACGCCATATCGGTGTAATATCTAGCCGCTCGTCCACCCAATCATAAATTTTATTTAACATCTATTTCGCACCCCCTCTTGGCTTTGCTTTTCCTAAATAAAGCGTTCCATCCTTCACTTTAGATTCATACACATCAAGTGGAGCAAGAGGCGGCGTTCCTTTTATGTTTATGCCATCTTTTGTGTAACGTCCTCCGTGACACGGACAAAAAAATTGATTAGGATGCGACTTATCGGAATTCCAGTTAACCGTGCACCCCAAATGTTTACACACTGGCGAAAACGCTACAATGTCTCCGCTTTCATCTTTGTGCACCCAAGCAGATTTAGGTTCTTCGGACTTGTACCAACCATCAACCTGCTTTACCTTAAAGTCAAAGCGTTTTGGTTCTGTTGTAATCTCTTTAACTTGTGCAACAGGAACCATCTCTCCCCCCGCCTCTTTCCTTAAAACCGGATCAAGTGCAAAACGCGTCATCGGCATTAAAATACCAGCTGCCATAAACCCCCCTACACCTGTAAGCGTGTAGTTTAAAAACTGTCTTCTTGACACACGATGTTCTTTCTCGCTCACGAAAATTTCCCCCCTCTATCAGAAATTGTCCCCTCGTGACAAACCAGTATAAAAAATAAAAAATAGGACACTTTCATGATATAATACCCACATGCACAGGTCAATATCATACTACTCATAATCATAAGAACTATCTGTTTATTATTTATTTTCCCACTTTTCAGTCAATAGAGACATTATATTTTTTACATGTGCCTGAATTACTTCTCTTTTCGCTTGATCACTAAATTGTTCTAACGATAGAGATGGTAACCAAAACAAATGACCTGGTAGCATATCTTCAGCCTCTTTCCATCCCAAATCACTGGTAACATACGCAATATGTTTCAGTCCTTGGTCTTGTAAATGGCTTGCCCACTCTTGCAATCGCGCTTGCTCTTTCTTTTGTTGCTCCGCTAAATAAGTAAAAGGAGGTAGTAAGAGTACTCTTCCTTTATATTCTCTTTCTAATTCCATACTTAAAGTTTGAATAAATTCTCCTTGCTCTACAATCCCCTTCATTTCTTTTGCTACGGAAATAGAAAGAAGGGGTATAATACCAGTATCCACATACTCCCTAGCTTGTTCAAATTGCTCCGCATCTTTTACAACCCATTTCATCATAATTCCCTCCTTTACTTGTTATTTCAATCTAAATGACAGAACTTTCACTTTATATCTATTAAACCATACTAAAACGGGTAAAAAAAGAAAAACTACCTAATATAGGTAGTTTTTCTTTAAGTAGTCGGAAATTTGTCAAAATTAAATAAAAAATTATTCCTTATAAGCTTTTTAATTCCTCGGTTAACTTACAAAAAGTTTCCTTATCCTGATTGTCGAGCGCTTCATCAATTTGCTTTAAAAGTCGGTCTCTTCGAAATGAAAATACACTCTCTTCTAAAAATCGTTCCGCAAGTAAACGATCTTTTTCATTTACTTCAATATGCTTTGGTAAGTACGGATTTTCTTCTAATACTGCTACATAATTTGCATTTTGGAACGATGATTTAAAATTAAGCTGAATATAAATGTCCTCATCTCGATTTAAACGGATGTCATGAAACGATTTTTCTGCATCCGTCGTCATAACATTTTGTTTAAAGAAGTGAAACGGTGTATCTTTTACACAATTTGCTGACATCACTAAACCACGAGGACAGTATTTTGCATGTTCTACGAAGTGGACTTTGTGCATTAATTGATCATGACTCATTAAATAATTTAAAATCCATACACATTCACGCTGTTTCAGTTGGTAATTGTTTAAAAACCACTTTACAAAATCCTTCTTCTCGTTTACAGAAACAGGGGTATTCATAGCGCTTAGTCCCTCCTCTGTCTTTCTTTTTTTATTTAGATTCAAGAAGCAGCATGCACTTTCCTTCCAACTTATGAAAAATCCTCTAAATTATATAGCAATTCTTCGATGTGAATTTGTGTCGGGTCCAGTTGTAGTAAGCGTGTAAATACTTCTTTTGCCTCTCTTCGTAAGCCTTCTTCTAACAGGAAATAACCGTACTCTTCCAAGAAATCTGGATGATTCTTAAAAGAAGTATATGCACTCTCATAGTGTTTTAATGCATCAGAATACATTTCTAATTGTTTTTTCGCAAATGCTAGATCCCAAAGTAATTGTGTATCTTGCTCTCCACTATCCATTGCATTTTCTACAGCAGCAATTAGTTCTTCATATTTTTCTTGTTCTTTTAAGATATATGCATATTTTAATATCGCACCTAAATGTCCCGGATCAAGCTGTAATGCTTTTTGAAGCAATTCTTCTGCTTCTGCTAGCTTTCCTATCTTCGCTGCAATATTTGCAAGTTCTACATAAAGAGGTACGGATAATTCATCAATTTTAATTCCTTCATGAAGTGTTTCATAGCTTTCTTGAAGCATCCCTTCTTTTTCATAACATTTAGCTAAATACATATATAAAGAAGCATATTCTGGATCTAATTCTTTTAATTCTTTCCAAGCCCCAATTGCTCTTTGATACTCTTCGCCTTGATAAAGTGTAAATGCATAGCCGAATAAAGAATGAATATCTTTCTGCTCTTCTAGCCCTTCTTCATAATACGTAATGGCTTCTTCCCAGTTTCCAATTGCACTTAACGTTTCAGCTAAACGAAGAGCAATCACAACCCCTCCCATTACTTTATGCTCAGCAAGTAATGACTCATAATAGGCAATCGCTTTTTGCTCTTCACCTTTACTGCTATAGAGTTCTGCTAATCCAAAAGTAATAACAGGCTCTTCTGGCATCATTTCTTTTGCTTTTAATAGTTTTTGTTCCGCAACATCATCGAAACCCTGCATTTGAAATAAATCTGCAACAAGTAATAGAGATTGAACATATAGTTCATCATCTTCAGGAATATCATGAAGTACTTCGATCGCCTCGTCTTCTTTATCTAAATCAATGTATAATTCTGCTAAAAATATTGTAAACTCGCTTTCTTCGGGATATAACAAACGTAGGTCTTCTGTAATAGCTAACGCTTCATCAATAAATCCAAGTGTATGATAGTAACGGGCGATATCATATTTTTCTTCGTCCGTCCCTTGTTTTACCAATTCTTTTAATAGTTCTAATCCTTTTTCCGCTTCACCGTTTTCAATGTAAGAAACAGCTTGTTCAAACTTTTGCATAAATTTCTCCTTTAACTCTTATAATATTCTCTTCTGTTCATTAATAATAAACAACTGTCACCACGTACGCAACTAAAAGGAAACAGCAAAGAACCTTTCCCAACTGAAAAGATTCTTTTGCTTCACAGAGATTCTAACTGATCAAAAAATTCCGGATAGGATACAGCGACTGCATTACCATTTTCAATTTGCACTTCGCCTTCTGCTATACAGGACGCAATTGCAAGCATCATACCAATGCGATGGTCTCCATGACTATCAACAATATTTCCTTGTAATTTCTGATTTCCATTAATAATCATGCCATCTGAAGTCGCTTCAATTTTCACTCCCAGTTTTTGAAGTTCATACACAACTGTATCAATACGATTCGTTTCTTTTACTTTTAACTCCTCAGCATCTTTAATAATTGTTGTCCCGATCGCTTGTGTCGCCAGTAAGGCAATAATAGGAATTTCATCAATTAATCTTGGAATAAGTGAACCGCCAATTTCCATTCCTTTCAGCTCAGAAGTTTCAATTGTAATATCTCCACATGGTTCAAACTCTTCATTTCGAACATTGTGAGTTGAAATACGCGCTCCCATCTCTGATAACACATCTAGAATCCCTGTTCTTGTTGGATTTAAGCCAACATTTTTCAATACAAGTTTACTATTCGGTACAATTGCACCCGCTACTAAGAAAAAGGCTGCTGAAGAAATATCACCTGGAACCTCAATTTCCAATCCCCTAAGCGATTGACCACCTTGTAATGAAACTGTTCGACTATTCACATCTACTTTACATCCAAATGCCCGTAGCATTCGCTCCGTATGATCACGTGATTGTAGCGGTTCGGTTACTGATGTTATCCCTTCTCCTTGTAAACCAGCAAGTAAAACCGCTGATTTCACTTGCGCGCTTGCTACAGGAGAATGATAGTGTATACCTTTTATATTTCCTCCACGTATCGACAAAGGCGTATATTGTCCCTCTTCCCTTCCGTCAATTTGTGCATTCATTTCGCGAAGAGGGGCCGTAACACGTTTCATAGGACGTTTTCCAATAGATTCATCGCCAATGATAGTGCAATGGAAAGGAGTATTTGCTAAAATACCGAGCATAAGACGAATGGTGGTTCCTGAATTACCTACATTTAGTATCTCTTTTGGTTCCTGTAATCCAGCTAATCCTTTTCCATATACATTGACATCGTTACCATCTTGTTCAATCATTACGCCTAATTTTTGAAAGCAAGCAATCGTACTTAAACAGTCTTCTCCTAATAAAAAATTTGAAATTTTTGTTGTACCCTCTGCTATAGCTCCAAACATCACAGCACGGTGCGAAATTGATTTATCTCCAGGTACAGCAATTGTGCCATTCAAACCATTCTTCCGCCTCATGATTCTCCTCATTTTTTATCACCTCTATTACAAATAATATATACTTTTGTACACCTATATCATCGCTATATATTCATGTTGATTTTCTAACATATAAGTTGTTATAAAGAGCAAAAGGTGATCCATACTCTTTTACTCTTTTACTCTCTTGATCTTCCCTTAGCACATGGCTAAAAAAGACACTGATCGGTTCCATGCACGGCCGAATCCTCTCTCTCACCTAAAGATTAGATTTTATGTCAGTTTTTCAATTTATATGTACATATCTTTATTGTACTGCTTTCCGTCTTCATCGCGCAAATATGATCTAAAAGAAAACGACTCCTATAATGAGGAGCCGTGACTTTTCTTAAGAATATGTTTCTTCTTTCTTTTTCTGCTCTTTCACAAGTTCCGTAAGCAATCCAATAATCTCATCATTCTCTTCTTTTAAACCAACAGTAATACGAATACCATCTGGCAATCCAAACGCAGCACCTGAACGAACTATATACCCTTTTTGCATTAATCTTTCAAATGCTTCATTACCAGGGATCCCAAGATCTAAGAAGATGAAATTTGTTTGTGATGGATAGTAAAAAACGTCGTACTCCTGACAGAACGTATAATATTGATTTAGCCCTTCAGCATTTCGTTTCACACATTCTCGTAAAAATTCTTGATCTTCTATCGCTGCCAAACCAACTGCTTGCGCAATAGATGAAGTATTAAATGGTAATCTTGCTACTTCTAATTGCTGTATAAGTTTTTCATTCCCCACAGCATATCCAATACGAAAAGCAGCTAAACCATATGCTTTTGAAAATGTACGTAACACCATAAAGTTTTCATATTTTTCAAGAAGCGGCAATGTTTGAGGATAGTCTTCCGCTCCTGCGTATTCATAGTATGCTTCATCCATAATAACAAGGGCAGTTTTGGGAACTGCCTCTAAAAATGAAAGTAATTTTTGTTTTTCTACATATGTTCCTGTCGGGTTATTCGGATTACAAATCCATACAATTTGCGTTTTTTCATCAATTTCCTTTAACATCGCATCCAAGTCATGAATACCATCCTTAAGCGGCACTTCACGAACCTCTGCCCCTTCAATTACAGCATGGTGATGATATTGTGAAAATGTTGGGTTTGCCATCACAACATTTGTACCTTTTTGTAATAAGGCGCGACTAACCATTTGAATCACTTCATCTAAACCACTACCGAATAAAAGTTGTTCTGGTTTCACATGAAGGTGTGCAGCTACTTTTTCACGAAGTTCAAACGCTGCTCCATCTGGATACAGAGCGGATTGTGTACTTAATGCAGCTAACGCTTCTCCTACACGTTTTGAACAACCAAACGGGTTTTCATTAGATGCTAATTTTACAATTTTAGATAACCCATACTCTCTTTTTACTTCTTCAATGTTTTTACCAGGCACATATGCTTTCAAAGTTAACAATTGCTCTTTTACTCTCATTTTAGTTCCCCCTGTCATTTTACTAGATCAGACCGTAATACAATCGCCTTTTCACAATACATATGCTCTACTTCATGCTGCAACTTTTTTGTCATGACTGTCATCATACGAATACATAAGTAAAGCATTCGATGTATCTATGTCTTTTACACACATCACTCATACATAAGTAAAGCCTTCCAAGCGTCTTCACGATGCCAGAAAACATGCATTTATGTCAGCCATCGATACAGTATCAGTGGGATAGGGTTCCATTATCATTTTTTATTCTTTTCATTAAACGCTCTGCTACAGTCAATATCTCCTCAACTACACGATCCTTACCTGTAATTGCGCCGTAAATTACACAAATCAAATGGATTCCGCATCTCTTTGAAATGCTTCTAATGCAGTATGAACAGTCTCATCAGAAATAGATACGACATTCACTACCCCATATTCCTGCATAAGTACCATACGAATTGTTCCTGCGTTCGCTTTTTTATCTTGCTTCATTACTTGCACAAGACGTTCTATATGTAGGTTCTTTGGCATATGCGGATAACCATACTGAGAAAACCAACGCTGTATTTCTTTATAACCAAGGTCTACCTTGTAAATTTGTTCACTTAAAAATATAGCGAATAACATACCAATCGCTACTCCATCACCATGTGTAATTTTTCCATACCCCATCTCTTTTTCAAGAGCATGTCCTAATGTATGTCCAAAATTCAAATGAGCACGTACACCTTTTTCCGTTTCATCTTGTGCTACAATATTCGCTTTTACAGGAATTGCTCGCTTTAGTATATAAATTAATTTTTCATCCCGTATATCTTCTAATCCTTTTACTTCTCGCTGTAACCAATGATACAATTCAACATCACCGATAAAGGCATGTTTAATTACTTCAGCAAACCCTGAACGCCACTCTTTTTCCGGTAATGAATTTAGAAATGGAGTATGATACAAAACTGCTTCTGGTTGATGAAACGCTCCAATCATATTTTTCCCTAGCGGATGGTTAATGGCAACTTTTCCACCAACTGCGCTGTCATGTGCCAGTAAAGTTGTCGGAACTTGAATAAAGCGAATACCGCGCATAAATGTAGCCGCAACAAAACCAGCTAAATCACCAATCATTCCTCCTCCAAGTGCAACAACTAGAGAATGTCGATCCATCACATTTTCAAGTGCTGATGTATGAGCCGCATAAAAATTTTCAAATGATTTTTCTTTCTCTCCACTTGGAACAATAAATGAAAAAACATGTTTTTCTACTTGTAATGCATTCATAACTGCTTCTAAATGGAATGATGCCACAGATTCATCAGAAATGACCATGATATTAGAAACAATTGGTTTCATATTTCGAACAAGCGTTGTCAAATGTGACAGCGCATCTTTTCCGACATATACATCATACTCTTTAGACTGTGTTTGAATATGTATTTTTTCCATTAAAACTCCCTCGCATATTCATTATGTTTCTTTATATTTTCACGAATACAATCCATACGATCTGCTCCAAATTGTTCTACTAAAGCCGCTGCTAATTCCCATGCAACAACTGCTTCTGCCACAACGCTAGCTGCCGGTACAGCACAGCTATCAGATCGTTCAATACTCGCTGAAAAAGATTCTTTTGTATCAATATCAACACTCTGAAGCGGTTTATATAGAGTTGGAATTGGTTTCATGACGCCGCGAACAACAACCGGCATTCCTGTTGTCATGCCACCTTCTAATCCACCTGCATGATTCGTTCGTCTCGTATATCCTTTTTCTTTATCCCAAAGAATTTCATCGTGTACTTGACTCCCTGGCTTATGTGCTGCTTCAAATCCAATACCAATTTCCACACCTTTAAAAGCATTTATACTCATTACTGCTGCTGCTAATTTCGCATCGAGTTTTCGATCATAATGTACATAACTCCCTACTCCAATTGGCATTCCTTCTACAATTACTTCTACAACCCCACCAATTGAATCTCCACTTGCTTTTGCATCATCAATTGCCTGCATCATCTTTTCAGACGATTCCTCATCTAAACACCGAACAGGAGATGCTTCTGTAATTTCTTTTAGTTGTTCTATTGATTCGTATGTAAACTTTTCTGCTTGCACACCACCAATTTCAATTACATGTCCAGCAACTTTTACACCTAGTTCTGCTAAAAGTTTTTTTGCAACAGCTCCCGCTGCAACTCGAACCGTTGTTTCACGTGCTGAAGAACGTTCAAGTACATTTCTCATATCACGGTGTCCATATTTAATTGCACCATTTAAATCAGCATGACCAGGTCTCGGTCTTGTAATTTGTCTCTTCATCTCTTTTTCTTCTTGTTCAGTTAACGGATCTACTCCCATAATCTTTGTCCAATGAGTAAAATCTCGATTTTCAACAACGAGTGTAATGGGAGAACCAAGCGTATGACCATGTCTGACACCACTAACTATTTGCACTTGATCTTTTTCAATTTGCATGCGTCTGCCACGTCCGTAACCTTTCTGCCTTCTTGCTAATTCTTCATTTATATCATCTGCTACTAAAGGTAACCCTGCTGGAATACCTTCCAAAATTGTCGTAAGTTGCGGACCATGAGATTCACCAGCTGTAATATATCGCATCGGTTATTCCCCCTTTTCTTGTAATTCTTTTATCCCACATTAACGGGCGGGAAGAGGCTCTGACCGCTTTTATGCATGGCCCGATGATCTCTTCCTAAAAAAGAAAAAGTTTATATCGTTTTTTCAATTTGTATAGTTATTCCAAAGTTATTCTTCATTTATAGAAGTTCCACTTTATGTATCAATATATCATACCAACCTTTACTTCGTAACTATTTGAAACTAAAAAAGTGCAAGAGGAGTATTCACACTCCCCTTGCACTTTTCACTGTTACCACAGTAATTAAAGCGTTTACAAATTATTTTAAAATAATTAGTAAATCCATTGATTCATTAATTTTGAGTAGTCTACTAATTCTTCTTCTTTAAAGAAAATACCAATCTCACGTTCTGCACTTTCTAGAGAATCAGAACCATGGATAATATTTTTCGCAACTGTTACACCAAAATCGCCACGAATTGTACCTGGTGCCGCTTCATGAGGTCTTGTTTTACCCATCATATTACGAGCAGTATCTACTACACCTTCACCTTGCCATACCATTGCAAAAACAGGACCAGATGTAATAAAATCTACTAATTCACCAAAGAAAGGTCTTTCTTTGTGCTCAGCGTAATGTTCTCCTGCAATTTCTGGAGTAACCTGCATTAATTTCGCACCAACTAATTGAAAGCCCTTTTTCTCAAAACGAGCTACAATTTCCCCAATGAAGGCACGTTGTACACCATCTGGTTTTACCATTAGAAATGTTTTTTCCATAAAAAATCTCTCCACTTCTGAATTATGTATGTAATTGTATATCCCCACACACATATTATCACCCTTGTCACAATTGTGCAATAGTTTTGAAATAGAGAGATTATTTTATTTATAAAAGAAAGTCATTAAAATTTTCGTTTCCCAATATACTTTGCAACATTTTGCAAAGCATATTTTGCTTGTCCACGTGGCAATGGTTTTATTACCTCTAATGCTTTATGTAAATAACGTTCACTAAATGCAAATGCCCGATCGATTGCTGAGCTTGTTTTAATATCATGAATAATTTCTTTCATCTCACTTGCAGTTGTATTTTCATGCACAGAAACTATTTTCGCGCGAAGCTTTGGATCTTCCATTGCATACAAAACTGGGAGTGTAATATTCCCTTGCAACAAATCTCCACCAGCAGGTTTTCCTAATTTTTCTTCTGTTGAAACGAAGTCTAAAATATCATCAATAATTTGATAAGACATACCAACAAAATAACCATACCAAAACAAACGATTTACTGTATCACGGCTCGCACCAGAAGCAATAGCTCCCAACTGACAACTAGCCGCAATCAACAATGCTGTTTTTCTCTTTATCCGTCGTAAATATGTTCTTAAATTTTGATTATAATTATATTTATCCTTAATTTGTTCGATTTCACCTTTACATACTTCCAAAATTGTATACGATAATGCCTGGTGTGCTTCAGGAACTTCTAAATTTGTAATACACTCAAGAGACTTTGCAAACAAATAATCTCCCGTATACATTGCAATACGGTCTCCCCATTTTGCATTTACGGTTGCACTACTTCTTCGTAAGAGTGCTGCGTCAATTACATCATCATGAACAAGAGAAGCCATATGAATGAGCTCTAAAGCAACTGCAACATGTTTAATTGCATCTAACTTGTAGTCTCCAAACTTGCCTGCAAGAAGCACAAAAACAGGACGAATTCGTTTACCACCAGCTTCGATAAGCTGTAATGCCGCATCTTCTATTAGTTGTTGCTCTGAGGCAACAACCTTTTTTAATTCTTTTTCTATTACATCAATATCCGATCGTAAAAAAGAGTACATAAGTTGTAACTTCATATTGTTCACCTTAACCTAAAAACGTCTTTTTTCTTTTTTCTATTTTGACTTTGGTTTGAATCCTAAGTGCATAGCTGCTACACCAAAGGTAAATGGTTTCACTTGTACATGCTCAAGCCCTGCAGATTCAAACATCTTCCCTAATTCTTTCATCCCAGGGAATGTGCTAGCAGACTCCTGAAGCCATGAATATTCCTTATAGCTTTTCGCAAACATTTTACCAAACAACGGCATAATATATTTGAAATACAAAATGTACATCTGACGAAAACCAATCATTGTTGGTTGAGATGTTTCTAAACAAATTACTTTGCCGCCTGGTTTTACTACTCGAGTCATTTCTTTTAGTACATGCATATAATCAGGAACATTACGAAGACCAAAGCCAATTGTTACATAATCAAATGTATTATCTTCAAATGGAAGTTCCATTGCATTCCCATGCATAAGTTCTACCTGTTTTAAATTTAAAGCTTCAACTTTCTCTTTCCCAACAGATAGCATATTTTCACTGAAGTCTAATCCATATACTTTCCCAGTCGTTCCAACCGCATCAGCAAGTGCAATTGTCCAATCAGCAGTTCCACAACACACATCTAACGCCTTGCTTCCTAACTGCACATCCATAATTCGCATCGTTTCTTTTCGCCATGCTTTATGCCTTTGAAAACTTATAACTGAGTTCATTACATCGTATTTATCAGAGATTTTTTCAAATACGTCATGTACTCTTTCTTCTTTTGATTGTTGCATGCGCTTACCCTTCTTCCAATATAAAGTTGCTTATGTTTTCAATTTATCTTTTAAAGCAGAAACTACCCCATCAATTTCTTTATGACTTTGTAGAAATATTTTTTCTTGTTTATTCATTTCTTCCATCCACTCTGTAAAGACAGCTTCCACATTTTTGTCATCATTTGACAATACTGCTTGAACCGCTTGAAAAACAGGTGTATTTTTTCTTTCAGCATACAATTGATACTCTTTTTGAAGCCGATTATTCCCTAGCATATACGCTATAAACGGTTTCCAATGTGATAAATGAAAATGATCACACGTTTTTTGTAAAAGTGCCGATTCAATGGTCATAACACTTTTAACTACTTCATCTACTGTTTCATATGCTCTCTGATATAACATAATTTTATGTTCATTAATTTCTTTAATCCCCTCAGCAAGCGCACGAATTAATACAATATCACAATTCATTGAAAGTAAATAATAATACAATCCACTATAGTAATCACCTGCAAGTACTGTAAGCTGACGACGCTTATGGAATCCACTTGTTTCTTCATCTGCCTTGTTTGATACTTTTTCATGTGTATCAAGAGCGATTTGTACAAGCATAATCGTCACAACATAGTGATCGATTTGGTCTTTATGTAAATTTGCACTTTTTAAAGCAGCATATAAAAGTACTACCTTTTCTTCATCAATAAATGGTTCTTCAATATAGTTTATAAAATAAGGATGGCGCAGGTTTGATAACAACTGCTCCTTTATATCCGCATACCCTCCGTAGATGTCACACACAAAAAATCACCCTTGTTTTCTAATTCATAAAACCTATTATAACACATACACTCTATTTTCTATAACCAAAACTTAGGGAATCAAAACAAACTACAATTTAGAATTCTATTCGTGCGATACGCATAAAAAAACAAAATTTCATTCACCTATAAGTTTTTGAACAACCATAAAAAAATATAACCCTTGTTCAAAGACTATATTTCCTTAATAAACTCACATTAAAGTGAAAGTTTCCTTTCTATCTACCTCACTATAAACATGTAAATTTTACAAGCCGTAGTCCTCCACCTAATCTCTTTTTTTGATACTGATATTTCTTCTTACAAATAGCCTGCATCGACAGGAAACTCTTATTAAAATAAAATAATATAAATAAAAAAGAAAAGCAGTTTCCCGCTTTCCTTTACTTTGTCTTAATAAAAGACAAAATTTCGCTACGTGCCGCTGCATCATTTTCTAACACACCGCGCACTGCTGTAGTTACCGTTTTTGCACCCGGCTTTTTCACGCCGCGCATTGTCATGCACATATGCTCCGCTTCAACAACTACCATCACACCATGAGGTTCTAGTACTTCCATAATAGAATTAGCGACCGTTGACGTAATACGTTCTTGAAGTTGTGGACGACGTGCAATTGTATCTACAGTACGAGCTAATTTACTTAAACCTGTTACTTTTCCACCACGTGGAATATATGCAACATGAGCAACTCCGTAAAACGGAACAAGATGGTGCTCACACATCGAATAGAATGGAATATCTTTTACTAATACAAGCTCCTCGTGATCTTCTCCGAACACTTTGTGCAAATGTTCCTTTGGATCTTCATGCATACCTGAAAATACTTCTGCATACATTTTCGCAACACGTTTCGGCGTATCAAGTACTCCTTCACGATTTGGATCATCTCCAATTGCTTCTAGAATAAGACGCACTGCTTGCTCGATTTGTTCTAAGTTAACTTTTGCCATCCGCTTAACCCTCCCGAAAAACCTAAAAGTGATACGAACACATTCTAGCATATTTATGATTTTAAAAGCAAAAAGAAGAGTTCCCAAAAAGGAAACTCTTCTTCCCTGTTAATATGTAAGGATTATTTAACCGCATCTTTTAACGCTTTACCAGGTTTGAATGCAGGTACTTTACTTGCAGCGATTTCAATTTCCTCACCAGTTTGTGGGTTACGTCCTTTACGAGCCGCACGCTCACGAACTTCGAAGTTACCGAATCCGATCAATTGTACTTTATCACCTTGTTTTAAAGCTTCTAAGATAGAATCAAAAACAGCGTCAACTGCTTTTGTTGCGTCCTTTTTAGAAAGGGAACTTGCTTCTGCAACAGCATTGATTAAATCTGTCTTGTTCATGCCATTCACCTCCTCCCAAAGATAAGACTGTATAATGATCATAAAATGAGTCTTACTTTCATTTGTAGGCAATTTTTACAAATTCTATACTACAAAGATGTAGATAAATCATTATCAACGCCTATATTATACGATTCTCCTGTATAATTCAATATTTTTAAAGAAATTGTTACCCCGAAAATGTGAAAAAACGATGAAACTTGACAATATGCTACAAAGTATTAGATAATGTCTATTTCTATCTATTCCCCTACAAAGTAAAACTCTCCTCACGAATCAAGTATTTACGAATCGTTACCTTCCCATCTATCTTCCTCTCTTTTCTTTGAACCTTACCGTGAGCATCCTACCACCTGCAAATAGCGAGATAAAAAAACAAAAGCCCCCTGCCAGCAGGGAGCTTTTGTTTATAAAATAATAGCAATTAATCCGCCAGATCCTTCGTTGATAATTCTTTCTAGCGTTTCTTTTAATTTATAACGTGCATTTTCAGGCATTAAAGACAATTTTGCTTGAATCCCTTCTCGGACAATTGAACTAAGCGAACGTCCAAAGATATCAGAATTCCATATAGAAAGCGGGTCATCCTCAAAATCTTGCATTAAGTAGCGAACAAGCTCTTCACTTTGCTTTTCAGTACCAATAATTGGTTCAAATGTAGATTCAACATCTACTTTAATCATATGAATAGACGGTGCAACTGCCTTTAATTTCACACCAAATCGCGATCCATGACGAATTATTTCCGGTTCATCTAGACTCATATCAGCCAAGGCGGGCGCAGCCACACCATATCCTGTTTGTTTGACCATTCTTAAAGCATCTGAAACTTGATCATACTCCGTTTTTGCATGAGAAAGATCAAGCATAAGCTTTAACAAATGGTCTTTCCCTCTAATTTCTACTCCTACAACTTCTTTTAATATTTGATCGTACAGTTCATCTGGTGCGTATAAATCAATTTCCGCAACACCTTGCCCCATATCAATCCCAGCTAGGCTCGCCCGATCAATAAACTCATATTGACTAAACTGCCAGACAACGCGGTCTACATCTCGCAGGCGTTTTATATCTTTAACCGTCTCTTGAACAGCTTCTTGATAACTTTGGCGTAACCAATGCCCTTCATTTAACACCATGACCCAACTTGGAAGATTCACATTCACTTCCAAAACAGGGAATTCAAATAAAGCTTCACGAAGTACATTGTAAACATCTGTTTCTCGTAAACTCTCCACACTCATTGCTAGTACAGGAATATCATGCTCTTCTGATAAACTCTGGCGCAACTGTTCTGTATCTGGATGATATGGCTGTACTGTATTAATAATCATGATAAACGGTTTACCTACTTCTTTTAACTCATTAATAACACGTTCTTCCGCTTCTATATAATCCCTTCTCGGAATTTCTCCAATCGTTCCATCAGTTGTAATGACAACCCCAATAGTAGAATGCTCTTGAATTACTTTACGCGTTCCAATTTCAGCAGCCTCATGAAACGGGATAGGCTCTTCATACCACGGTGTATTAATCATTCGTGGGCCATTCTCATCTTCATAGCCTTTCGCTCCAGGAACCGTATAACCTACACAATCTACTAATCGAATATTTACTTCAAGACCATCATCAACATGGATGGAAACTGCTTGGTTTGGAACAAATTTCGGTTCTGTTGTCATAATTGTACGTCCAGCGGCACTTTGAGGTAATTCATCTTGTGCTCTCTGACGATCTGAATCATTTTCGATATTCGGAATAACAACAAGCTCCATAAATTTTTTAATAAATGTTGATTTCCCTGTTCGAACAGCTCCTACAACCCCTAAATAAATATCACCGCCTGTGCGCTCAGCGATATCTTTAAAAATATCGACCTTTTCCAATTGATTCCCTCCCTCGAAATTTTTGGGAATAATACAAGTTTGTATTCACAAACAATACCTTTCATTGATGTTTCCTATCCTATAAAGGATTCTAGAAGTGCGGACAATATATCATATGATTTTGTCCTAATTTCATATGACTATTTAAAAAGAAACTTTTTGTTTTCATCATAAGTTGTATTACATGAAAAAAACCTTTCTTCTAGAATTTATTCGCTAAAAGAAAGGTTCATGACTTATCATTTAAAAAAAATTGGTTCTCCGTTTTTTACTGTATACGGTAAAGAGTATGCAGGCACAAATGGTGTATCTTTTAAAAGCATATCCCGAATATCTTCTCCCTCTTTCATTTCTTCTCCATTTTTTTGTAATATTTCATATAAATCCATTCGGTAATCAACAAAAATCTCTCCTTTTTCATTGATTACAAGCGGTAATCCCTTTCCAGAATACGGACTTTTTACTTGTGGTACATCTTTATATCCCATTTTTTTGAAATCTAGTTCATAAACACCATCTGCAATCACCTTTTTAAAAGGAGGATATTGATGATCATCGCGATACATTTGCAACTTCAACTGAACATCTCGTATTTGTTCCGCCATTCTGACATCAAGTAACTTCACTGTTGGATTTGTTTCTACATCTACTAATACGTATTGATACACCCCACCACTTTCATACGCATTCCCAGGCGCTTCTTGTATATAACGTGGTGCAATTTTTTGAAAATCAATGGGGTATTTTTGATAAATCGGTGTGTTCATATCACGTGTTTTGATTGGTAATAAACCACTATTTTGTTCCTTATATGTATTAACTGCCTTTTGAACAGCTTGCAATTGATCTTCATAAGGGACAGCATTTTGTTTCAAATTTTCTTTAGGATACATACACCCCGATAAAAGGCTTATACAACAAAATATTAAAATAATATAAGTTTTTTTCACAGACAATCCATCCTTTATTTTCTCACTCATATCCATTAAAATTTGTTTACACATCTGCACCTACCTCCTCACAATCTATTTGAAAACAAAGAGTGGTGATGATTCATTCTTATTGTTCAACCGGTCCACTAAACACTACAAGGAAAATAACAATCCCGGATACAATCATAAGTGTATAGGCAATACTCGCTGTAATCCCTTTCAAAATTTTATTCTTCATTTTATGTCTGCTTAATAAAATGAAAACCACAGCAATAAACATAAACCCCATAGCCCCTAAAGAAAACCACATTTTGATAAGTCCTTCAGACATATGTACACCCCTTAATTATTAATCTATTTTTATATTATTTTAACAAATTAAAAATTTTAAACAAATAGAAAAATAATATAAGACCATTCTTTTTTAGGTGGGAGAGAGCAGTCCCATGTCATATAAAGGCAAAGAGAGTATATGAGTACGGGTCACCTTTTATTTTTCGTAGCAGTAACTTGTATATCTAAAAATCAAAATAGATTTCTATACAATCAATAAAAGTAAGCTTCCATTAATGAAAATCCCTTTTTCTCTCACTCCTTTACTTTCAGTTAAACTTTAAGACAAAATATTACCGCTCACAGCTAATCGTAAAAAAACAAAAATAAAACCGAAGCGAATATATCCCCTTCGCCTCGGTTGACCAAATATGCCCACAAACAGCTCTAACCCCGTTTCTTCATAGCTATCGTATGCAATCCTTAAGTCCTTTGTTTCCCATACTTTATTTTTTAAACATTTTACTTAACGAGCTAAAGTCTGTCGGCATGTTATTATTAATAATCGCTTTTACAATTTGATCTTCTTGTTCTTTTGGTACCTCTCGCCCTGCCATTACTGCGACTTGATGGATTAATTGACGTAGTACTTTCTCATCGCGTAAATTTGCATTTTGTACAGATGACGCTAATTTAAAAATATCGTCTTTATTTACTTTTGCTTCTTTCTCAATATTACTGAAAATGTTATTATCCATTCCCTTCACCCTCTCTTCAAGTTACAATCCATCGTATGCAAAAAGAAACAAATGGTGAAAAGACCCAGAAAAACAAAAAGCTGTATACGCGCTTTTCTGCACGTATACAGCTTTTACCTATAATAAATCAGGTATCGCTTCAACTTCGTGTTTACGAACACGTCCCATCAATGATCCTACTGCATCTTTCACATTATTCCCATTGAATAGTACATCATATAAAACTGACGTAATCGGCATTTCAACTTCCATTTTCTCAGCCATTTCGTATGCCGCTTTCGTTGTTCGTACACCTTCAACTACCATACCCATACTATCGAGTACTTCTTCTAATGAATATCCTTTTCCAAGCATATTCCCTGCACGCCAATTTCGGCTATGCACGCTTGTACAAGTTACAATCAAGTCACCCATTCCTGTTAAACCAGCAAATGTTAACGGATTACCACCCATCTTTCTTCCTAAACGGGCAATTTCCGTTAAGCCACGCGTCATAAGAGCGGCTTTTGCATTATCACCTAACCCAAGGCCATCTGTTATACCAGCGGCTAATGCGATAATATTCTTTAACGCTCCACCGAGCTCTACTCCAACAATATCAGGATTCGTGTACACTCGGAAATAACTATTCATAAATAAATCTTGTACTTCTTCAGCCGCTTCCATTCGCTTCGCAGCAGCAGTCACCGTCGTCGCTTGACGAAGCCCTACTTCTTCCGCGTGGCTTGGCCCTGATAAAACAACAACATCACGAATAAGATGCGCTGGAATTTCTTCTTCAATCATTTCTGAAATACGTTTTGAAGTACCTGGTTCAATTCCTTTACTTGCATGAATCCAAGTAATTGGCTGTGAAACAATATCTTTCATATTTCTTAATACTTCGCGATAAGCTTTCGTCGGTACAACTAAAAGTACCGTATCTACATCTACTAACGATTCCTCTAAAGAAGAGTAGGCTACGATTGTGCTTGGCAATGTAATTCCTGGAAGGTATCGACTATTCTCATGCTTCATATTAATTTCATCCATAAGCTCTGAACGATTCCCCCAAATACGTACATCATGACCATTGTCAGCTAATACCATCGCTAACGCTGTTCCCCAGCTACCTGCTCCTACTACTGTGATTTTTTTCATAAAATCACATCCTCTCCATTAGTCTCTTGCTCTAGAAATAATTCGAATTGGCGTTCCTACGAAGCCAAACGACTCACGCAAACGATTTTTCAAGAAACGTTCATATGAAAAATGCATTAGTTCTGGATCATTTACAAACACAACAAATGTTGGTGGTTTCACTGCAACTTGTGTTGCATAGAAAATTTTCAAGCGACTACCATTATGTGTTGGTGTTGGATTCATTGCCACCGCATCCATAATTACATCATTTAGTACATTCGTTTGTACGCGAATGCTATGACTTTCATTGACTTCATTAATAACTGGCAATAATGTCTGTGTACGTTTTTTCGTTTTCGCAGATAAGAATACGATCGGTGCATAATCCAAGAATTGGAAATGCGCACGAATATTTTCTTCAAATGCTTTCATTGTCTTTTCGTCTTTTTTAACTGCATCCCATTTATTCACAACGATAATAACAGCTCGTCCTGAATCATGTGCATAGCCAGCAATTTTTTTATCTTGCTCAATAATTCCTTCTTCGCCGTCTAAAACAACTAAGACAACGTCAGAGCGTTCAATCGCTCTTAGTGCACGAAGTACACTATATTTTTCAGTGCTCTCGTATACTTTTCCCTTTTTACGCATACCAGCTGTATCAATGATAACGTAATCTTGGCCATCTTTACTATATGGTGTATCGACAGCATCACGTGTTGTTCCTGCTACATTACTTACGATTACACGCTCTTGACCAAGCAATGCATTTACTAGTGAAGATTTCCCTACGTTTGGGCGACCAATTAGTGAGAAACGAATTGTATCGTCATCATATGCTTCCTCTTCAATTTTTGGAAAATGATTTGCTGCTTCGTCTAATAAATCACCTAAACCTAATCCATGTGTACCTGAAATTGGGAATGGTTCACCAAATCCTAATGCATAGAAATCGTAAATATCATTACGCATCTCTGGATTATCAACTTTATTCACCGCTAGTACAACCGGCTTTTTAGAACGATATAAAATCTTTGCTACTTCTTCATCCGCAGCTGTTACACCATCGCGACCATTTGTCATAAAAATGATAACATCCGCTTCATCAATCGCAACTTCTGCTTGTTGACGAATTTGTGTCAAAAACGGCTCATCTCCAATATCAATTCCACCCGTATCAATAATGTTAAATTCATGATTTAACCATTCTCCCGCACTGTAAATACGATCTCTCGTTACCCCTGGGATATCTTCTACAATTGAAACTCTCTCTCCAACAATTCTATTGAAAATAGTAGATTTCCCTACGTTCGGGCGTCCTACTATTGCCACTACTGGTTTCGGCATATCATTTCATCCTTTCAACTTGCTTCTGTTTATTATGTAAAAAACCCTTCTTTGTGCAAGAAGGGATTTGCATTCCAGAATATTTCTCATCGTATCAAAACACCTCATATTATATCACACGTTACTAATGTTTCACAATAATATATACATTCTCTTGTAGGCGGTGTGCAATACCGTCTAAAATCGCTTCTAAATTATTTGCTACAAATTCCATTTCTTCTTTTGAATCACACATAAATAAAGGCGCTCCACCAGCGAACTTTTCTGGCGTTGTTGTAATTACAGCAAGAATATAACTTTCTAACCTCATCTCATATCTCCCCTTCCTTTCGGGGCCTCTGATGACATGTGAACAGCACTTTCTAACGTTGGCACACTTCCTATTACTGCAATCGCTTTTTTTACATCTTGGTCTTGTGGGAGTACAAATAACCCTACCCTTCCATCTTCTAAATCACGTTTAGCCAATGGGACTAACGCTGGAGTTCCAGAATCTCTAAATACGCCTAACGCAACCGAAACATCATGCAAGATTGCTTGTCGTTGTCCAAGATTGGAAATCGTTACCCTTGCATCAATAGACTTAGGCTTTAAAATAAAGCCCATTCCATACTTCATAATTTCTTCTTGTCTTGCTGGCAATCCAATATTCATAATATAAATATTATCAATATATAGTCCTGCTCCTTCAAAACGGAGAGGAGCATGTTCAATGTCTACAAGATCACGTAACCTTTTACCAGACATCAATGTTTTTGCAATAAAGAATCCCACTAAGCCAGCAACTACACCAGCAATCCATGAATGAAATCCTATATATGTAAATGTTGTCACAAACGCTGTTAACATCGCTAAATAGTTGCGACTTTCAAACACAAGGGCTATCCCCTCAATATACGTATTTCCACGTGGTACAAGCTCATATCCATCTAATTGCTGCAGCGTATTCCTTTCCATATTTCGAACATCTCGAAATTGAGACGCAGCTAACGTCAAAAAGGTGATTGCTGAAAAGTCCTTCTTCAAAATAGACGGAATAGCAATCGCTCCTAAAGCTGCTGCAATTAGCCCCATAGCAACGTGAATGATTTTTCCATGTAAACGTGTCGGATACTGCCTCGTATCTGTACGAAGCATCAAAATTCGTGTTAGCGTTCCAGCTATGACGCCACATAAAATGGCTGATGTATATTCAGTCATGTATTACCCTTGCCTTTCTTTTACATGTTTTTTCCTAAACAGTCCTCTATACGCCGATATTTTTACGATATAAAACATCAGCATTACAAGTAGCGTAGAAACAGCAATGATATCAAAAAATGTCAAACTACCAAATTCGTATGGAAAATGAAGCCTGCGAAAAATAAATGTTACCAATATTTCTCCTTGTAGCGCTCCGGCATACAAGGAACATAGACGCAATAAACGATCTCTATGTAATAAAATCGATGCATACACAAGAGTACCACTTAACATAAAGGTTCGATCAATAACAATCCAAATCGGGTCGTACACCTCTAATAAATGAAAACTCGTGTATAACATAGCAATAATAAGTGCCGACAATAAAGCGTACACTTTTTTCCATATAGAATATAGAGCAACCCCCAAAAAAGAAATAACACCAAGTATAAGAGCATTTACTGATATAGTGAAAGAAGCAATAGATACGGTTATCTGGGAACAAATAATAAACATTAATATAACAGCACTGACTTTCCAACGAATTTCATCTTTTCTCAAAAAAAATGTTGTAACAATCCAACCCATCCATGCTACGAAATAAAAATAACTTCCCTCCATATTTTTCCCTCCTATCATTTCCATTATGGGAACTTTTTATGAAAACTAATCCTTTTCTTCTTTTTGCATAGTTTTTCTTATAACAGCAACACTTTCTATTAAGGAGGTGTATACAACAATGGGAAAAGACCGCCAAGA
This sequence comes from Bacillus sp. UNC437CL72CviS29, assembly GCF_000482345.1. Classification (NCBI taxonomy): domain Bacteria; kingdom Bacillati; phylum Bacillota; class Bacilli; order Caryophanales; family Bacillaceae; genus Bacillus; species Bacillus sp. UNC437CL72CviS29. Next base: position 92,492 of record NZ_AXVB01000006.1, read on the forward strand.
AAAGAAGTTAAAACAATCACGCCGTGTTGAATCAGATCGTGACCAATCATTACAATATCCTGGTGCAACTGGTCTTGATACACCAGAACAAGCTCGTAAACAAAATCAGCATTAAACAAAATGAAATGAAAAAACAGCCAATGTTGGCTGTTTTTTCATTTCATCGTCTCAAAGTTCATTATGTTATTAAACCAATTTTCATCGCTTTCTTAATTGCTTCTACACGATTAGAAACTTGAAGTTTCGTGTATATATTAATCATTTCACCTTATAATTAACAAATAGCCCATGGAAAAATCCTGATGTAAGAGTGTATTATCTCTGACTATAACATGTAGTATCAATTCCACGTTGTGCTAACCAATGATACGTATCACCTTTCACAATAAGTGGCACTCGCTGAAGCTCAGAAATCGTTCTCGCTCCAAGGGCCGTCATAATAAATTGTAAATCTGTATGTAAAAGTTCTATTTCTTCGATTAACTTGTCTACACCATCATTCATTAATATACGTAAAAAATAACCAGCAAAAGCCGTCGCTTGCGCACCTAGCGCGATTGCTTTTGCTACATCAAGTGCCGTTTGTATACCACCAGATGCAATAAGGGAGAGGGTGTTATTTGTAGAGGACGCTTCTATTATTGAGGTAGCCACCTGAATGCCCCAATCATTAAAATAAGAAAGCATTCGCTGCCTTCGTTCATTTTCAACTGCGGCAAAGTTTGTGCCACCATAACCACCAATATCTACAGCTGTAACGCCAACATTAACTAGTTGTTGTACCGTTTCTTTACTCATACCAAACCCTACTTCTTTTACTATAACTGGAACCGGTGAACTTATTACGATTTTTTCAATTCGCTCCAATACGCCTGTAAAATCTCGGTCGCCTTCTGGCATCGTTAATTCTTGAATGACATTTAAATGTATTTGCAACGCATTTGCTTCAATCATATCAACTGCACGCCTCGCTTGTTCAACGCTTGCTTCACTACCCAAATTTGCAAAAATGATTCCATTTGGATTCACCTTTCGAACAATTCGATAAGAGGAGGCTTCTGTTTCATCTTTTAAAGCAGCCATTTGAGAACCAACAGCCATCGTAAGATTGTGATACTTTGCCACATGTGCTAACTGCTCATTAATATGTAATGTGTGATCTCCCCCACCACCAGTCATTGCATTGATAAAAATCGGCGAACTTAATGAAAGTTCGCCGATTTTTGTTTCAAATGTAATGCTTTCATAACTTGAATTTGGCAAGCTTTGATGGACAAAAGCAATGTCATGAAAGCCATGTATACGAGACTGTCCGGTGGAAAGAGCATATTCAATATGTTCTAATTTTCGTTTCGCCCTTACCACTTGTATCCCTCTTTATTTTTTTAATTTTTTCAGTTGTTCACCAATAATATCACTAAATTGGAAAGTTGCAGATTCAGAAGTCGGCTCATATTGGCTATAATCTTCTGTTTCATTATTTTCTTCAATAGCTTCTTTTATACTTAAAGAAATTCGTTTTTCTGCCGCATGCACTTCAAGTATTTTCACTTTCACTTGTTGTCCCATTTCCAGTACTTCATTTGGGTTTTTCACATGACGATTTGCAATTTGTGATACATGCACAAGGCCTTCTACACCTGGTAAAATTTCAACGAAAGCACCGAAGGTAACAATTCTCTTCACTACACCTTCTCGAATATCACCTGCTTTAACTTCAGCAGAAACGTTTTCCCAAGGTCCTGGCTGTGCTGCTTTAATCGATAAAGAAATACGCTGCGTATCTGCATCAACTGATAACACTTTAACTTTAACACCTTGTCCTTGTGTTAACACATCAGAAGGCTGTGCAACACGATCATGAGAAATTTGTGAAATGTGTACCAAACCATCTACGCCACCAACATTCACAAAAGCACCGAAGTCAGTTAATCGTTGAACTGTACCTTCCACAACGTCCCCCTCTTTTAAAGAAGAAATTGCTTCTTTTTTCTTCGAATCTAATTCTTGTTCGACAACTGCTTTATGTGAAAGAATAACACGATTCTTTTCACGATCTAATTCAACGATTTTCACCGCTAATGTTTTTCCTTTATAATCAGTAAAATCTTCTACATAGTGCATTTCTACAAGTGAAGCTGGAATAAATCCACGGACACCGAGGTCCACAACTAAACCACCATTCACAATATCTTTTACAGTAACATCAAACACTTCACCTGAAGTGAATTTCTCTTGCAACTCTACCCATGCTTTTTCTGCATCAATAGCACGTTTCGATAACACAAGATCATCATCTTCTAATTTAATAACTTTTAATTCCAGAGTTTGGTCTAATTCTACAACATCGCTCGCTTTTTCAATATGAACGTTAGCTAATTCACTAATCGGAATAACGCCATCTGTTTTGTATCCAACATTTACAAGAACTTGTTTTTCTTCAACCTTTGTTACAGAACCCGTAACAACGTCACCCACTTGTAATACTTTTGAATCCATAACTTCTTCATTCATTTTCTCTACCATGGAAATACCTCCCTACAGAATTGACAAAGCTTTTTTATGTATACACGAAATGAAAACAAATGCTTTCATTTGCATGTTATAAGAATGTTTTAGCATATACTCGCTTCTAATACATACAACAACCTATTGTTTATCCTACACTTTATAGAAGATATAGTAACCTATATAAATAGTATACAGCAAAATCTCCTTGAATAAAGTATGTTTTAAAATATAATAGCGAATATATTCTGACAGTTCCTCTTCTTTTACTAACTTCTTACAAATTGACTTATTTGTCAAGGAAAGCGTCTCACTATACTGATATTTTCAAAATAAAAAAGAAAGAGGATTCCCCCTTTCTTTATTTTGAAAATGCTACAGAAACAATATCCATGATTTCTCGGACAACTTCTTCAATTGATAAAGAAGTTGTATCTAATTCCAATGCATCATCCGCTTTTTTCAGTGGAGAAACTTCACGCTCTGAATCCAACTTATCACGCTCAGCAATCTCTTTTTTCAGTTGCTCTAAACTAGAAGCGAAACCTTTCTTCGTGTTTTCAAGATGTCTCCGCTCCGCTCTTTCTTGAACAGAAGCAAGCATAAAAATTTTCACTTCCGCATTAGGTAGCACATGCGTACCGATATCACGCCCGTCCATTACTACGCCGCCCTTTTCTGCTAGAGCTTGTTGACGACGTACCATCTCTTCACGAACAAGACGATGCTTAGCAACAATTGATACGCGATTTGTTACGTCCGGTGTACGAATCGCGTCGGATACATCCTGGTTGTTTAAGAAAACTAGCTGTGTATTTTCACCTTGTTGAAACTCTATATTTACATTTTTTAAAACTTCCATTAAACTTTCTTCATTCTCAATATCTACATTTTGCTGAAGAGCAGCGTATGTAAGTGTACGATACATTGCACCTGTGTCAATATACACATAAGAAAGTTCTTTCGCAACAATCTTTGCAACTGTACTCTTTCCAGCAGCCGCTGGACCATCTATCGCAATTGAAATTCGTTTATCCATTGTAACACCTCATTTTTTCACTTGTAAAACAAAATGAAAAGCAGGTACAAATCCCCTGCTTCTCTGCGCTTGTTTCATGTCGATTAAATCCTCAATTATTGTAGCACAATCCTTACTAGAAGAAAATGAAAACTACTTATTCACTTGTAAAACATTCGTTATACCTTTATCTACAACACCTTCATAATAAACAATTTTCGATAAATATTTCACTGTAGATTCTTGCATAAAAAGCAATTGAATAATGCAAAGACAAATAAATTGAACTAATACTATACGAATTAAAACTCCCTCAATTTTTTTCAAAAAATGTCCTCTTCTCATTTTTTTATTCATTTCAACAACCTACAATACAAAACTAAAAATCCTCTCACTTCTATATATCTCAAATATAAAGTAGCTAACTTTATTTTCATTTTTAATACAAACTTTTATACATTTCCATTGTCGAATCTAGCAAAAACGTGGTATGTTCTTAATGTATTTTTCGACTAGAAAGGGGTATAAGCATTGAAAAAAATCCTAGTTTTACACACAGGTGGAACAATTGCAATGGAAGAAGATAAAGAAACTGGGGTTGTACAACCTGGAAAACAAAATCCTCTTTTAAAGTTCATTCCTGATTTAGAGGGTAATATTGATTTAATTGTTGAAGATGTCTTTCATCTTCCATCACCTCATATGACTCCTAGTGAGATGTTACAATTACAAGTCATCATTGACGAAAGAGTAAAAAATGAAGACATCCATGGTGTTGTCATTACACATGGTACAGATACATTAGAAGAGACTGCATATTTTTTAGATTTAACTGTACAAGCGAACATTCCAATTGTTGTAACGGGGGCAATGCGCTCTAGCAACGAATTAGGCGCTGACGGTTTATATAACTTTTTATCCGCTGTAAAGGTTGCAAGTAGTAGCGAAGCACTTGGAAAAGGTGTTCTTGTCGTGTTGAACGACGAAATCCACTGTGCAACAAATGTAACAAAAACACATACAAGTAATGTCGCAACATTCCAAAGCCCTCAATACGGACCAATCGGTATGGTAACAAAGCGCGGGGTTGTCTTCCATCACGCTCTCGTACATCATGAAACATACGAAGTTGGACAAGTTTCTAAAAATGTCGTTGTGTTAAAAGCTTACGCTGGTATGGATGATACATTATTAACAGCAATTGAAAGCCTACCGGTAGATGGGATCATAATTGAAGCACTTGGTCAAGGTAATTTACCACCACGAACGCTCTCTAGTTTGCAACGCTTAATAAATAAAGGAATTCCAATTGTTCTTGTTTCCCGATGCTTTAACGGAATTGTCCAAGATGTATATTCCTATGAAGGTGGGGGAAAACAGTTAAAAGATATGGGTATTGTTTTCACATATGGTTTAAACGCCCAAAAAGCTCGTATTAAACTACTTGTTGCTTTAGAATGTACTGATTCTAAAGACAAAATCCAACAAATGTTTATGCAGGATTAAAAAATAAGCTGTCGAAATTCGACAGCTTATTTTTGTTCTCTTGATACAACTGTTTGTGTAATTGCTCCACCATGAAATCTTCCATTCTCAATAAAAATTTCATTTGCATTATTGCCCGCTGCAATAACACCCGCAATAAAGATATTCTCAACATTCGTTTCCATTGTTTCTTCTGTAAATATCGGACGCCCTGTTTCTTTATCAATTTCTACTCCCATTTTTGTTAGGAAACTATGATCTGGGTGGTATCCTGTCATCGCAAATACAAAATCATTTTGAATTGTAAATGCCTCTCCTTTACTTGTATACGTAAGTGTATGTTCGGTAATTTCTTTCACGTGAGCATGGAACTGCATTTGAATTGTACCATTACGTACTAATGCTTCAAATTCAGGTAATATCCACGGCTTAATACTCGGTGAATATTCCCCCCCACGATACAACACCGTTACACGCGCTCCAGCTTTTACAAGTTCTAGCGCTGCATCTATACTTGAGTTTTTCCCTCCTATTACAACTACATCACGATCAAAATATGGATGTGCCTCTTTAAAATAATGGGAAACTTTATCTAAGTTTTCTCCAGGAACGTTCATATAGTTTGGATTATCATAATACCCTGTTGCCACTACAATATATTTTGCGGTATATATCTCCTTGTTCCCATCACGCTTCGTCGTATTTACTCTAAAAAAGTTCCCATCTTTTTGCACTTGTTCTACGCGTTCAAAGGCATTTACCCGTACTCCTTTACGCTTTACCACTTCACGATAATAAGCAAGCGCTTGATTACGAACTGGCTTACGATTTTCTGTAATAAAAGCAACATCACCAATTTCTAGTTTTTCACTAGAAGAAAAAAAAGTTTGGTGAGTTGGATAATGATAAATTGCATTCACAATATTTCCTTTTTCAATTACTAGTGGATTGATTCCTTCTTGCTGCAGTGAAATCGCTGCTGCTAATCCACACGGTCCGCCCCCGATTATAATAGCTGTTTCTTTTTGCATACCCGGTTCACTCCTAGTCTTCTGCTTCAATCTCTATTTATTATAAAACAAGAAAAAACCTACTTTCAGCAGTAGGCACCTATCTTCATTGTATTCATTTTTCATATATTTGTCATCTATACGATACGTACATTCGATAGACGTCCGCTAAAAACTGTCTAAAACTTATTCCTTGTTGCCCTAATACATTTTCTGGATCAATTTTTCTCGTAGGATCAAGCGTTTTATGAGATACAATATCCTTTTTAGGATTTAGATTGAATGTATGACATAAATAGGCATGGTACCATGTAAACCGCGTGTAAGAATCCCAAAAATTAACATTACCTCCATAACACATTTCAACACCAATCGCTGCTTTGTTCGCATCATAACCAAACAAATCATTATCCGTTGGTACACTATATCTTACGTGATACGCTACCTCATCAATTGGGATAATTTCTAAAATGGTCCTATCATCTATAAAAGTATGCGCCGATGCCTTTGGTTGTACTTCGTTAAAGTAATCACGATTTCCTATCGCGTTGCTCCCAGGATTCCCCGTATCATGACTTACAATAAATTTCACCTTCGAAAGGCGAATTCCTGGCCGTGAGCTTCCGTACCCAATATAATTCCGCTCTATAGGGAACATAACCATGTCTATCAACTCCGCTCTAGAAAATTACCTTTCTTCCTTATATATGTATTCGACCTCAATATCTATATAGCACATTTCTTTACGCAAAGAGAAAATCAAAAATGTTTGAAGTAAACACCATAAATAATAAAATACTTACAGCTGTTCCATAAAACCCATAAAACCAAACACGATCTTCTTTAGTATCTAAACCGAAAAATTTATTCACAGATTGTAACAAAGATGAACGTTTCACATCTTTTTTTCGTAAAACCTCTACCCGTTTCATAACATCTGTTGGCATCATAAGTCTTTGGTCTGCTATGATTTTCATTATTTATCTCTCCTTATTTTGTTTCCGTTTTGTTTATCTAAGGAAAGTATAGCACAAACGTTCTGTAGGAACAAGTGTTCTTTTTTATTTTTTATAATCGTACATCCATTTTGAAAATAATATTTTAATCCCTATTATATATTCCAATAAAAAACGTGGTTCCCTCAAAAGGAAACCACGTTCTCTCTAAACTTTCCGTTCTATTATACCCAACCTCTAAAGCGGCTAGCTTCTGCCATTTTGCGTACACCAACCATATACGCTGCTAAACGCATGTTCACTTTACGAACTTGTGATGTTTCATAAATAGAATCGAATGATCTTACCATTACTTTTTCTAAACGTTGTTCTACTTCTTCTTCTGACCAGTAGTAACCTTGGTTATTTTGTACCCATTCGAAGTATGATACAGTAACACCACCAGCACTTGCTAATACGTCAGGAACAAGTAAAATACCACGTTCTGTTAAAATCTTAGTTGCTTCTAATGTAGTTGGACCATTTGCTGCTTCTACAACAATTTTCGCTTTAATATCTGCAGCGTTCTCTTCTGTAATTTGGTTCTCAATTGCAGCTGGAACTAAAATATCACAATCAAGTTCTAACAGCTCTTTGTTTGAAATTGTATTATTAAACAATTTCGTTACCGTTCCGAAGCTGTCGCGGCGATCTAGCAAGTAGTCGATGTCCAATCCATTTGGATCATGTAATGCACCGTAAGCATCAGAAATTGCAATTACTTTCGCACCAGCATCATGCATAAATTTAGCTAGGAAACTACCCGCGTTCCCAAATCCTTGAACAACAACGCGAGCGCCCTTAATTTCGATGCCACGTTTTTTCGCAGCTTCGCGAATACAGATTGTTACACCTTTCGCAGTCGCTGTTTCACGCCCATGAGATCCACCTAATACAAGCGGTTTACCTGTAATAAATCCAGGTGAATTAAATTCATCGATGCGGCTATATTCATCCATCATCCATGCCATAATTTGCGAGTTTGTAAATACATCTGGAGCAGGAATATCTTTTGTTGGACCAACAATCTGGCTAATTGCTCGTACATACCCACGACTTAATCTTTCTAATTCACGGAAAGACATTTCTCGCGGATCACAAACGATACCACCTTTACCTCCACCGTATGGTAAATCTACAATACCACATTTTAAACTCATCCAAATAGAAAGTGCTTTCACTTCGTTTTCTGTTACGTTTGGATGGAAGCGAATTCCACCTTTCGTTGGACCAACAGCATCATTGTGCTGCGCGCGATATCCTGTAAATATTTTAACAGTCCCGTCATCCATACGAACTGGAATTTTCACTGTCATCATACGAATTGGTTCTTTAAGTAATTCATATACCTCGTTTGGATAACCCAACTTTTCTAGGGCTTCATTAATAACAATTTGTGTTGAATTTAATAATTCAAAATGTTGTTCCCTCTGTTGTGTTTGTGTTTGAGCTCCCTTTTCGGCTACCATAGTAAGTAAACCCCCTGTAATTTCACTTGTTTAGTAAACCTTCATTGCCTAGTATACACCGTTAAATTTGGAATGCAATAGAAAACGCTAACAAATGTATACAAACTATTTTTTATTGCAAGCGTTTTCACTATTATTATAGTCCTTTTATTGCTTTTAGAAAAGTAAAATACTTAAATATTTAAATGTTTTTTATACCATACTGTATTTTAGTCTCTCCAATATCACAAAATACTAATAAAACCTCAAGCTATTCATATTAGCTGAGGTTTTGTTTTGAGACAAAATACTTGTATATTTGCTGAATTGCTTGAGAATCCATTAACTCTTTTCCATATTCCATAATGCGATAAATTGTCACCGTTGAAGAATTACCATATTCCGCTAAAATCGCAATGATATCTGCCTTTAATAATGGTGTTTCCTCTTCCATCCAAAGATAAAAACGTCCATCCCATGTGTAAAGTTTGCCTCCGGTTACTCCGAGATGATACAAACGTTTTGCCAAAGTAATCACATCTTCAAACGTTGCAAATTCATATAATATATGCTCACTCTCATCTAGAGTTACTTGCATCTCAATATACTCATCACGAAACTCATCTTCTGTATCTGTTTCATGATTTTCTTTTGTAACAATCACAACCATTCCTTGCGCCTGTAAAGAAAATACTTCAACTGCAATTGGACCATCTGCTTCAAACCCAAGTTCTTTATTTGCTTCTTGCATCATATCGCGAAATAACTGTTGCACTTTTGGAGCATTTTTCCACAAATCCTCCTTCGTCAACCCTCGCTCAGATAAATCATCAAACGTTATGAAAATTTTGATTTTATTATAATTCAAACGTTCCAGCCTCATCTTGTAACCTCCCTACGTAACCATTGTATCTAATTTTTATTATATGAAATAGAAAATAGATGGTTCTTTTCGAACAACTATTCCGGCAGTTTTAACCACCTATTTCATTTTTTATTGTATAAATAACAAATGCCACGTTTAATAATTCACGGGCATGTATTTCATCAAATTCTAGCAAATACTGTAGGATATCGTCTACTAAAAACACTTCTTGACTGTACGCCCTCTCAACTAAATTATGATTTTGCAACCGATTGTTCTCTGATAGCTGGACTGCTTGATCGATAATATGATATGACCTCTCCCAAGCTCACAGCGTACTTGGCTGAATTCCGTGCATATTCGAAACAATTTTTATATTTCCCTTTTAAAGTTGGCGTATGTTCTATCCTTTAAACCGAGCATCTCCTAATTTCCCCTTGCAACGTAATTAAGTGCGTTTGAGATGGAGCCCGAAAACGTAGCGGTATAAATGTCGTTCCATATCCGTTACTCACAAACAAAGTTGTATTCGGATACTCATACACACCACCTTTTAAATAACGTTTAGAATGAAATATACGAATTTGTCCTCCATGTGTATGACCACTTAATACGAGCGAAATTTGTTCTTGTCCAGACATTTTGTTCACAATATCAGGATTGTGGCTAATAAGAATACGAAAGCCATTTTCTTGACAATCTGCTAGCGCCAAGTCTAAACGATCCCTTTCTAATCCAACATCATCCACTCCTAATAGACAAAGCTTGTCGCCGCACTCTGATTCAAATAGTACTCTTGTATTATCTAAAATTTTGACACCATGTTCTAGTAATAACGCATCTAATTCATGATAGTCAATTTCATAATCGTTATTTCCCCATACAAAATATACGGGACCAATTTCACTTAACGTTTGAACATTAGCCGCAATTTGTGATAACGATACACCTTTCTCTGCTAAATCCCCACCAATAATAACAAGATCAGCTTTTCCTTTTACATTTTCAATTAAAGAAGGAGAAACAACTCTCCTATGAATGTCTGAAATAAAGAATATCCTAACTTTTCCAAAGCTCTCCGGGAAATTCATAAATGAGAAAGTGTGTTCTAGCAATGTATCACGTAATGCTTCTCTATACATCATAAAAAGACAAATAAAGCCTATACATATGAACATACCACCTAAAATCCATACCATATACTTCCCTCTCAACAAAATGTAATAGAATCTCTTTAAATCATATTGCTATAAAATTGAATGCTTCATTCATTTTTTCAATTCACTCATATTAAAACTGTTTTACCTCTATTCTTTCCCGTTCTTTTCTTTAATAGGAATTTTTAATTCTTTTCCCACTTCTAACTGATTATCTTGTAAATTATTATAATTTTTAATGATTGTAGCCCCATCTTTATTCGGAAAATACTGTTTCCCAATACTTTCGAATGTCTCGCCTTTCTTTACAATATGCGTTTCAAATTTTTCTGAGTGCTTCTTTTCTCCTTCTCCATGTTTATTTGAATCGAAAAAAATCACATCAAATGCATTTTTTCCAGGGGCATTATTCTCTTTTGCACTTTTTACCTCGATATACTTATCCGTATACCATAAAATACTAAGTGGCAACAAAATAAATAGAAATGTTAAAATCCGAACAAAAAAATGGTTAATCTTAAATTTAGATTTTTTCTTTTCTTTATTTTGATGAATTTCACTTCGCGGCGGTAAACCTTCTTCCGTCTGCTCGTCTTCTAACGTTTCTTCAAGTTCTTCTTCAAAATCAGGAATTTGTTTTCTCATGATGTTCACCCCACCTTCCATTTATCTCCTTAATTGAAGACCCATTATAAAATCAACAAGAAAATGTGCAAAGATTGTTATAAACAAATTTCCTGTCCATTGAAACACATACCCAAACACAAAACTGATCATACATACAAAGCAAAATAAAAATGGCTTCTTCACATACCGAACATGTAACACAGCAAAAATAACACTTGCAATTACAAGTCCAAACTGAGTCTGCAATACCCCTCGAAATAAAAACTCTTCAGCAAAGCCAATAACAAACGTAATAACGAATAATTGTATTACAGAAATTCCTTTGAACATTCGATCATTAATTCCACCATCATCAAACCAGGATTCTGGTAGTATTTGCATTGCAATATAATCAAGTAAGACAACACCGCCTGCAACCACACTGCCTATTACGAGAATGGAAACAGGCTCCCATTTCCACAAATCATAAAATTCATTCCTATTTGGAAATAGTATATAGGCCAACGCGCAGCCAACACCTATAATTATTAATTGTGTTATATAGAGATTAAGCCGTATTTCTTTCGGACCTATGTCTTCAATACTACGCCTTTGAATGTTCATCATTCCTCCGTTCTCTCATACCAAAGAGCAACTGTAACTCTGTTTCCCAATTATAGTCGAAAATTGGTTGTCTTGCTCGTCTTTTTTTATACTCTTCTTTTGAAATACCACAATAGTCACAACAGTTTTTTATCTCAAATTCCTTCCTATAACCAAATTGCTGTAGCATTTTTTCACGTCTACACCCTTTAAACTGTATCCAGGATTTCATATTTTCTAATTGACTATATTTATTCCGAAGACGCCCTTCCACTTCTAACATTAATCTTTTCATTATCTCATCTGACAAGGATTCCATAATGAGCTTCTTCCCTTGTATGATTTTCATCTTTTCTAAATGATATCGTACAAAACGCCAATGTTGTTCACTAAACCTTGCAGCATTATAACAAATTTCTTTCACATCTTCTATTGGCAAAGCTTTCGTTTGGTACATCTTTTCTTGTAGTAAGGAAAACAAAAATTGAATTTGCTGTTTATTTGGTAATTCATCCTCAATAATAGAAACTGGTAGATCATGATCCATTGGACTACAAAGTAGAATCGCAATACTGGCCTCTTCATCTCTTCCCGCCCTACCAATCTCTTGCAAATAAGAAGCAATATTTGTTGGATAATGAAAATGAATAATATACCTTGTATTTGGCTTGTTTACCCCCATACCAAATGCACTTGTACATATAACAAGTTGCAGTTGATCATTCATAAATTGCTGTTGAATTAGCATTCGCTCTTCATGTTCCATTCCACCATGATAAAATGCAACATCCGCTATACCTTTACTCCCTAAATATTCTGTTAAGCGCTCCGTCCAAGCCCTGCTAGAGCAATAAATGATTCCTGGTCCTTGTAAATTAATCACTTGAGTAAGAAGTGCTTCCTTTTTTTCCTCTATCGTTTGTACAAATTGTACTTCCATTGCAATATTGGGGCGATCAATCGAATACAAATGCTCTGCTACATTCGTAAGTTTTAAAGTTTTTATAATATCTTGTAATACTTCTTTTGTTGCAGTAGCTGTTAATGCTAATACCGGAGGATGCCCAATAGCCACTATAACTTGATCTAGTTTTTTATAGTCCGTTCGAAAATCATAACCCCATTGGGAAATACAATGTGCTTCATCTACAACAAATAGCGAAATATGAATCCTTCTTAGTTCTCTTACTATTACTTCAGATTGCAACATTTCAGGTGAGACAAAGACAAATTTATAAGTAGATAATTTCCTTAGCGCTTCCTTTTTTTCGTTTAATGTCCGAAAACTATTCAGCGCAATCACACGATTCTTTACTACATATTTCAGCTGTGCTACCTGATCTTCCATTAAGGACAGTAATGGAGAAACAATTAGTACTGTTCCATCTTGCATCAGACCAGGCAGCTGGTAACACATTGATTTTCCTCTTCCAGTTGGAAGCATCGCTACAACATCTTTTCCTTGCAATAAATCTGCAATCACTTCTTTCTGCCCAGGCCGAAATTCGCTATAACCAAACCACTTATACAGATAATTCTCAAGATTCATTTACAACCTCCATTTGCGCTAACACAAGACGGATCTCAAAATAAGAAATCTCTTCTCCTACAGCTTGCTTTAATACACGTAACTTACGTGTTTGCAATGTCTCAATAATGCGCTGTACATGCTTGATTTTATTTTTTTCCATAAATATTTCAATAGAAAAGTCTCTTTCTCTTAATGCAATTTCAACAAAATGATCTTCTATTGTTGCAACCTTTAAATTTCTAATTGTTGCAATCTCGTCTAAAGAACGCCCTTGTCTCCAAAGCTGATATGTTTTCTTTGTTGATAAACTAAACAAATCTGCCCTTTCATTCGGATAAGAAATAATCTTTGTTAATAATGGAAAATCTTTTTCATTATCTCGAACGGATTGAATAAAGAAATGAATGGTACCCCAAAATAAAAGATATACACGAAATACATCTTGGTTTGTAATTTCTGCAAGTTGTTTTACTGTATATCCAATTCGTTCATATCCTGTTAGTCGATATGTAAAAATTGTTGCTTCTATTGGCAAGGTATCTTTCAACAGCATATGTACCTCTTTCCATAAACCTTCTGCAAGTTTACTTCTTGCATATGGTATCTTGGTGAGAAACTGCTTGACCCACATCATTACCTCTGTATCTTGTTGAATTGGAAGAAACTTCGCATTCTGTTGTTGTAAATTTGACACAGTTTGGATAATTAATGAAAGTCGTTTCCAAAAGATTTCACCAATATCTCCATAGTTCAAACCGTGTAAATACTGCGGAAAAGGAAGGGTTTTCCCAAAAATTCCTAGTTGCTTCTTCCCAGCATTAGTTAATATGTATGTATTTTCATTTACAATTTGAATCCAACCCTTATGTAATACATTTTCAATTTCCTGATCATAATCAGAACGTTGTAATGATTTGTATATTCCAAATAAAAAAGAAATGTGAAATATATTTCCGTCTTGTAACGTTTGTGAAGAACGTTTTCCTTTTAAAAGGTGATAAATGGAAGAAACAGTTCGTTCACCATCTAATTGTTTTATACAATACAATAAAGTATATTGTAACTGCATCACCGCTTCCACCTTTCAATTACATTTATCTTGTTATGCGCTGACAGTAACAGCCTAATTGGTGAAGGTTCGCCATCAGCTAGGGATGAAAAGCTTCCATTGATGGAAGCTTTACTTTATATTGTCTATTGTATCAAACTGTACACCATTTAGGCATTTTGAAAATCTTGTGAAATAAATCAAAAATAAGTTGACACTCTAATTGATAAGCATTATCATTATAATTTTATGTTGAAAAGTTCGAAAAACCGTTTTACAATAAGGTTATAATTTTTATGGCGACTATTTTCACATACATATTATCAGGAGGGAAAAAAATATGGCAAAATATACAATCGTTGATAAAGACACTTGCATCGCATGCGGAGCTTGTGGAGCTGCTGCACCAGATATTTATGACTACGATGATGAAGGTATTGCATTTGTAACATTAGATGATAACCAAGGTATCGTTGAAATTCCAGATGTATTAATTGATGACATGATGGACGCATTTGAAGGTTGCCCAACTGACTCAATTAAAGTTGCTGACGAATCATTCGATGGCGATGCTTTAAAATTCGAATAGTCTTTTTATTAACTTCAAAAAAACCCCCCTCATAAAATGAGGGGGATTTTTTGTTATTCATCTAACTCACAAATAAAAAGACCATCAGCGGTACGCTCCCGCTGATGGCCAAAGTTTCTATGCATTTTTCATTTTTGCAAATACCCACACTTTCAAACGTGAAAACAGTGCTACAAATACAACTGTTACAACAATTCCCTTAATTAAATTAAATGGTAAAATTGCCGCTACAATCATTTGTCGCATACCACTACTAGACATAGCAGGCTGATTTAAAAACCAAGTGTAAGCTGGTAAAATGATAAAATAATTTAACACACTCATAATTACCGCCATTGTAACCGTCCCTAACATTAACCCTGTTGTTAAGCTTTTTACTGTACGATACTTTCGGAATAAGAAAGCTGCTGGTCCAATAAATAAACATCCCGCAATAAAGTTCGCTATTTCTCCAACTGGAACCCCCGTTAAACTCCCCTGAATTCCGTAGTGAAGAATATTTTTTATTGCTTCTACAATTACACCTGCAATCGGACTAAAAATAATCGCTGCAATTAAAGCTGGCACATCACTAAAGTCAATTTTTAAAAACGGCGGAAGTCCTGGAAATGGGAAATCCAACATTATAAGTAAGTATGCAATACTACTAAGCATTGCTACACTCACCATTTGTACTACACTGTTTTTTTGTTTCATCCTTCTCTCTCCTTTTCCATCGATCATCTCATGGAAAGTGGAAAGGTTCTGCTATGCCTATTTTTTCATCTCATGAAAAAACCCTTTGTGTTTTACACAAAGGGAGAATTTTTAGGCACATCAAACAGACGTTCAAAGAACTATCTTTTTTGAACGCTTGAACCTCCATCTTCTCCCATCCAGACTGTACTGTCGGCTTTGGAATCTCACCAAATCCTGCCTTAACGGCTCGCGGGCTTAGAACGAAAAACAACTGTTCATCACCGCCGGTCGGGATTTTCACCCTGCCCCGAAGATAGACCGATATTCTATTTTCTTCACTATTATACAACATCATCATACAATTGTGAACAAAAACGTTTATAACTTACAAATAGTAAGTGCGTTTTTTATTTTGAAGACCATATAAAGTGAAAATTTACTCAGTAGCTTTATTCTTCATCCTACTGATTATTAACCCTTACCAATCGAGCCTTACTGCCTACAAATTTTAGGATAAAGCATCCGTCGAATTATTTGACAACTTAACCCATATTTTTTACAATCCGACTTTTTCCTACGCTACTCCCTAGTCATCTATACAGAAAAATGATAAGATATTGAATTGTTAAGATAAGAGCATTTTCTTAATACGGAGGAAATGTCATGAAAAAAGAAAAAAGACACTCTATTCAAGAAACGATGAAAAAAAACCTTAGAAAAGAATACTTTTATTTAAAAAAGGTGTTACTTTTCTACTGTCCAATTGATTTAGGCGCATTTTCAAGAGAAACATACTATGCTACTTTTGATGAAGAAGGAATTAGTGTTTATCAGTATGATAAAACAACAGAAAGTAAACTAAAGCTATGTGAGCGTCATCCATGGAGCAGTTGGGATAAAGTGAAAATTGATCACTATTTAACAACATCGCAATTTATTTTCCAAGGAAAGCGTAATTGGATTCTTTCTCTCTTTCATAAAGGAAAAGAAGCACAAAAAATAATAGAAGAGCATACTTCTTTACAGACAGAAGTTGTTTCCCGATCCTTTTTGAAAAAGCTTCCTGGTTTTCGTTCTAATACAACTTTAAACAAATACATTGGTAGCATATGTTATACCGTACTTATTGCATTTTTATTAAAATGGATTATTCCATTCCACAAAATACAAGTTGCCTTGTATTCTTTTTCTATCGGTTGTATGCTCCTTGGTCTACTTTGCTTTACAATTGGGCTAATCGAACCAACTATTGTATTATTTCGAACGAAGGAAAAAACGAGGACAAAGGTCTTTTATTATTATAGCTATTTAGTCATTTCCGGATTTATATGTGTCTTTATTTTTTGGTAAAAAAGGAGCTAGTTTTGCTAGCTCTTTTTTAATTTATATATAACTTTTGATTTGGATAAATTTGATCTTGTTGCAGTGTGTTTTTCACTTTTATCTCATGAACAGTCATGCCAAACTTCCGTGCGATACTGACCAATGTATCCCCTTTTTGTACAATATACATTGATACTGAGGCTACTTGATCTCTTTCTTCATTTAAAACAAGCAATGGATTCATTGCGTTTCTTTTCCCAAATGTCCAAGTACCTTTATGAACTTCTAAATGCAAATGTGCCCCGCGTGATTCACCTGTGTTTCCCACTTCACCAATTATCTCACCTCTTGCAATCTGATCCCCTTGAAATACATATCTCTTATTTAGATGAGCGTACACAGCCTCATATTCTCCATGTTTAATAAACACTACATGTCCATAACTATTGGAAAAATAGGATTTTGTTACTGTTCCACCTCGAATCGCTGCAACCGGCGTACCAATTGACGCTGCTATATCAATACCATAGTGTTTTCCATTTCTTGTTCCAAAATAGTCACTAATTCTTCCGTCTACAGGCCATATCCATCTCCCATCCTCGGCATAAGCATATGATTGAGAACTAAAAAACAATCCAAAGACAAGTACCACGATTTTTAAGCCTTTCATATACATCCTCCATTTTTTAATAACCGTCACACTTTCTCTATTGTTGTATATCTCGGAAAAAAGTATACAAAAAAAGAAAGTGAATTACTCCACTTCCTCCTCTTCCTTACTACGAAAAACAATTGCACTTCGTTTATATTCGACGTCGTTCACATTAAGTCGGGCGTTTATCACTCTAGCAATTGCAAATAGATAATCGGATAATCGATTAACATATCGCAAGACAATTTCATTTATTTCTTCTTGCTTTCCTAACGATACAATATGACGCTCAGCTCTTCTCGTTACTGTACGTGCAACATGAATCATGGCGGATGCCGAGCTCCCGCCGGGCAAAATAAAACGCTCTAGTGGCGGAGCCTCTTCTATGTAGCGATCAATTCGTTCTTCTAAATACACCACCATCTCTTCCGTTACTGTATACGGCATTTTTTGCTGTACAATTGCTAAATCCCCACCGCAATCAAACAACTCATGCTGAATCTTTTCAAGCTCATCACATATGTCTTGAAAGCGTTCTTCTTGAATCATAGTCATCGCATATCCAATATAAGAGTTCGCCTCATCAATGGTTCCATATGCTTCTACACGAATATGATCTTTATCAACTCGCCCACCAATAATACTCGTTTGTCCTTTATCTCCTGTTTTTGTATATAGTTTCAAATATTCTACACCTCTCTTTTCAACTTTTATTCCATCACAAATGTAAGTATACATTGAAAAAACGACCTAAACCTTTCTCTTTGATGGAAGAGAGCATCCGACCTGTATAGAAACGGTCAAATCCTTTTTTCAGCACCATGCCATGTGAAGCAACAGGAGTAAATAAGTAATAATCTCCTTTTATTTTCATAGCCGCGACTGATATGCCAGCAAATCAACATGGATTTATTCTTTATTCTATTTATCCTTCAATCAACTTTCATAAAGAGACTATCATCTACAAATAGCACAATAAAACAAAAAGCTCTAATATTCTTCATTCCATTGAGAAAATATTATAAACTCAAAAAGAATAAAAAATACTAGAACTTCAATATTCACTCATAACAATATCATTTATATTGATTGACCTGGTAAATATACGGAGAATGTTGTCCCTTCTCCAACGGTACTTGATATAGAGATTTTCCCATCATGACCTTGAACAATGTTTTTAGCAATCGCAAGACCTAGACCAGTCCCACCTGTTTTCCCACGTGTTCTTGCTTTATCAGCTTTATAGAAACGATCAAACAAGAACGGAATATCTTCTTTCGGAATACCGGCACCTGAATCTTGTACTTCAAAAACTAAACCATTATTTTTCGTATCAATTACAAGCTTAACATGACCACCTGTATTTGTATGTCTAATCGCATTATCAATTAAGTTTGTTAATACTTGTTCCATACGATCTGGATCAAACGAATGCTCTACAATTGGATTACAGAACTCAACCGTTAACTGCACTTCTTTATCCTGCGCAATCCCTTGAAATTTCCGCCCAATTTTCTCAACAAATGGATGAATATCCACTTCAGATATATGCAGCTCTACATGACCACTTTCCATTCGGGCTAAATCTAAAAGTTCATTCACAAGACGACCTAAACGAACGGACTCATCATAAATAATTTGTACAAACTCGTTTATTTCTTCTTTCGACTGAACAACATCATCTAAGATTGCCTCACTATACCCTTGTAGCATAACCATCGGTGTGCGCAATTCATGAGACACGTTCGCAATAAAATCTTTACGCATTTTTTCAAGACGACGTTCTTCTGTCATATCTCGAAGTACCGCCACAGCACCACGAATTTTCGTTTGATTATATAGCGGCGTCATAAGGACAACGTAATTACCCTTTTGTAAGTTAATTTCAATAACTTGCTGTTGCTCACTTTCTACTACAAGGTGGAACAACTCTACAAGTTCAGGTGGTAAATTCCTACTTAATTCTAATTCTTTTTCTTCTTGCCAAACTTGTAAAAAATGTTCTGCCGGCGGATTAATAACAACAACCTCACCCTCTTGATTCAGCGTTACAACCCCGTCAGCCATACTACTTAAAATACTAGAAAGTTGCTCTTTTTCTTGCTGCAGTGCATTAATATTAAACTTTAATTGTTTCCCCATTTGATTTAAGGCCGTTGCTAGCTCCCCTATTTCATCTTGTGAAACCATAGGGGCTTTCGTATCAAATTTCCCACGCGCTACTTCAAACGCCACTTCACGCATTTTACGAAGTGGGGCTGTGATTCGTGTCGATAAGAAAAATGCAAAGAACGTTGTTAAAATAATTGCAATTCCCGCTGATAGAAAAATAAAATCTGTCGCTTTTTCCATACCTTGTTTCGGAACTTGCAATGACTGATACACGAACACCGCACTATGCTTTGATGATTGCAGTGGTTTGCCAACAATCATAATATCATTTTCGGAATTTTTATTCGTTTTGTTATCAGACATTTTTTTTATTTTTTCTTTATTTTCTTTTTTATCTATAAAAACTGCAGCCAAATCTTTATCTTTTTTCAAGTCCTCTATTGTAAGATCTACTAATCCTTCTTGTTTCGGTGAAGAAGAAGCCTCACGATCCTCTTTCACAACAATAATACGGGAGAGTGGATCGGCAAACTTATATGCGATATTCTCAATCGTCTTTTCGTCTGCACCTTCTTCAATTAATTCCGAAACGCTTGTCGCTACTTTTGTAAGCCTTGTTTCACTCATTTCAATATAGTAATTATCAAAAAACTGTGAAAGCAAAATGGAAACAAAACCTAGAACAAATGAAACAAGAAGCAATATTGTCATCCATAGCTTTCCTACTACACTTCTCCAAAGCATCAGTCGTTCACAACCTCAAACTTATAACCAACACCCCATACAGTTACGATCATTTTCGCTGCATCAGATGATTTTTTACTTAATTTTTCTCGTAAACGCTTTACATGCGTATCTACTGTACGTAAATCTCCAAAGAATTCATATTGCCATACCTCTTTTAACAATTGCTCACGATCAAATACTTTATCAGGAGCCTTCGCTAAAAATAGTAACAATTCATATTCTTTTGGTGTTAAATTGACTTCATCACCATCAGCTGTAACGCGATGTGCATCGTTATCAATTGTTAAATGCGGGAATACAATAACATCTTTTGTTGTTGTATCTTGTGTAAAGAATGTTGTTGGCACAGAACGTCGCAGGACCGCTTTTACACGAAGAACCACTTCACGTGGACTAAACGGCTTTACGATATAATCATCCGAGCCAACTTCAAATCCTTGCACCCTGTTTACTTCTTCACCTTTAGCTGTAAGCATAATAATTGGCGTTGCTTTTTTCTCACGAATCCCTTTACACACTTCAATTCCATCTATTCCAGGCATCATGATATCTAATAAGATTAAATCATAGTCATTTTGCAATGCTTTTTCTAAAGCTGTATCACCATTATCAGCCTCATCGATTGTATATTGTTCTCTTTCTAAATACATTTTCAATAAACGACGAATACGATCTTCGTCATCCACAATTAAAATTCTCGGTTCATTTTCCATTGTTTCCCGCTGCCTCAAAAACATGACAACGGTTCACACCTACCTTTCTACAATATAATACTGTTTTTACTCTTATCTCATAATAGACAATTCTAAAGTGTTAAATTTCCACTTTAACAATTATACTTCACAAGAATAATAAAGTTTGTTCATTTCTTTTCCAAAAATATGTATTTTTTTTGACCAGGGCATTTAGGCCTCGACATCATTTTACAAAACCAACCTTTATTTTGCCATGTTTTTCTCAAAAAAGAAAAGAAATTGACAAAAATAAAATAGGAAAGTGACAACCACTTTCCTATTTTATCATGTGCAACTAAACAGTATGTCTCTTCTAAAATAGAGATAATACCTTACGCATATGAGTGTAAACCAGCAATGATTAAATTCACGGCTATAAAGTTAAACATGATAATAGCAAATCCAATTACTGCAAGCCATGCCGACTTTTCGCCATGCCAACCTTTAGATAACCGTAAATGTAAAACAGCAGCGTAAAAGAGCCATGTAATGAGTGCCCATACCTCTTTTGGATCCCATCCCCAAAAGCGCGTCCATGCAATTTGCGCCCAAATCATCGCAAAAATTAAGGCTCCTAACGTAAAGACTGGGAATCCAATTGCAATAGATCGGTATCCAATTTCATCAAGCAAATCACTGTTAACATTTTTAACCACTGGCTGAAGGGCAGCTGATACTCTTTTTCGTAAAATTAATCTTAATACAATATATAATCCCGTCCCAATAAGTAGTGACCAGATTACTGTATTTAATTTCTTTGCATTAATGATAGCTGGCATTTCTGCAATAGGTTCAAGTTTTCCGGTAGTTATTAACTTCCCTTCATGAGGTCCAACAAGCGCAGGAAGGTTATATTTCATCTCGGCCTTTTGTTCATTTTTATCCACCCATTGAAACGTCGCTTCATATTTCGTTGCCGAATAAACTGTTGTTATCGCTATGAACCCGACAGTACAAACGAGCGTAAACACAACTGTTTCTAGCCAAAATGTTCGTTTAGTCCTTTTTGACTGATCTACATTTTTAAGCAGATACATGACACCTGTAATAAAACTAATTGCTAAAATAGCTTGTCCAGCTGCCGCTGTTGTTACATGAATATGTAGCCAGTTACTTTTCAACGACGGAATAAGCGGTGAAATTTCTCTCGGAAACATACTTGCATATGCGATTAATAAAAGTGCCACTGGTAAAGCGAATAATCCCACTATACTTACACGGTACATGAAATACATAACAATAAAAGCACCAACAAGCATCATGCCGAAGAATGTACCAAACTCAAAGAAATTACTTACTGGCGCATGCCCTGAAGCGATCCATCTCGTTACAAAGTATACAATCTGAGCGGCAAATCCTAAAATTGTTATCGTTATACCTATACTCGCCCACTTCCGGCCTTTTTCTTTAATTGCTCCCCCGAAGAACAGTGTTGCAATTAAATACAAGATGAAAGCAGCAAATAGGAAATTACTACTTATTTGCACCATATATTCTCCCCACCTTAACTAATTTTTTGATCATTTACTTTGTCGTATGGTTGTGGAATTGTTGTTCCTTCAAGTACTTTTTCAATATCTTTCCGCAAGCCAAACCAATTTTTATTTGTGTGGCCAGCAATCCACCATTCATCTTTAACACGTTGTATCCAGATACGACGATGATTCCAATACATTCCTTGAATCACACCAATCATGAAGATAAATCCGCCAACACCAAGAATCCACAGTGTCAAATCTTTTCTTACGATAAGCCCTGTTGCATTTCGCATTTCTACTCCTGCAAAGGTCATTTTATATTGATTATTTCCTTCAGGTTCTATATTTTGTTGTATACCTACAAAACTCACTTCTCCTTCTGGCGTCTCTGGTGTAAACATTTTAAAAACGAAAGCTGGGTTGTTTGGAATCTTTGTTTTTGTATTTGGCTGACCATTCTCATCAAAATAAAAATCAGGAAAATAACTTAATAATTTTATAGAATATCCATCCCCTAAATCATAGGTTTCTTTTGGGTTTTCTAAGTTAACTTTAATAGGTCCCCGCTTTTGATTATTATCTTTTTTCTGCAGAGTAAACGACATGCTACTAAACTCATTCTCTTTAAAATCAAGTTGGTATATAGCAAACTGATCAAATTTGAGTGGTTCATTTACTCTAATTTCACTTTCTTTTACCTTTTCTAACTTTGGTTTCTGCCCTGCAACATTTTCTCCTACCGTTTTATATAATACGGCATTTGTTTGATAGTTTTTAGCAATCATTTTATCGCCTACACGATCAATTGCATCATTGAATACTTTATCATCTTTACCTTTGTCATAAACCTCTTTTATAAACTTTTCATTCTTCAAATAATATTTCCCATCTGTTCCTGGTATTTCTTTTGTTTCTCCATCACGTAGCCATAGCGATTCATCCACATACATACTTGGAAGAAATCGTAGCATTGCTCCAAATAAAAAAATAATAAGACCAATATGATTCACATATGGACCCCAACGAGAAAATCTTCCTTTTTCCGCTAAAATATTTTCGCCTTCGACTCTTACATTATAATTTCTCTTCTTTAAATTAGTTTGAAGCTGTTCTAGATCCCCCTCTTTCGGAGAACCTGTCCCATACAACCTTTGTCTCTTTAAAAAACTTGGGTGTCTTTTTACTCCCTGCTTTTTTAAAGCTTTATAAAGTGGAATTACTCGATCTAGACTACATATCACAAGTGATACACCAATTGAAGCAATTAAAATCATATACCACCATGAGCTATATAACTTATTAAAGCCTAATTGGTAATATAGTTGTCCTAGAAAACCATATTCCTGTTCATAATATTCACTCGGCGTAACACCCGGAGGTATGTACATTTCTTGTGGAAATATAGTTCCAACTGCTGATGCTAACAGAGTGATAACAATGAGCCATACCCCTACTTTGACAGAAGAAAAAAAACTCCAAACTTTATCGACTATCGTTTTTGTATGAGTAATAGAGCGCCTAGCACTCCCCTCATATCGCATATCTAATAATCTTGTACCTTCTTTGTTTTCAAAAGGTTTCCCACAAGCTTCACAAAAAATTGTGCCTATTGGATTTACGTGCCCACATTCACACTTAATTTGTTCCAACATCCTCACCGCCTCTTGTTTCTATTGTACCGTCAAAGCACAAGTTACCTCAATACTCAGAATTTTCAAAACAGGCACTAAGACGAAGCAAAGCACCTTCATCTATCAAACTTACTATCACATTATATAAAAACTTTCTTTATTAAGGAGTAATTTTCTTTAAGTATTCCTCCATTTGCTCCTTCGTTTGCGTACCAGTAATTTTCTCGATTACATTTCCTTCTTTATCAATTAAAAATGTTGTCGGGAGTGGCCCAACGCCATATGTACCGATTATTTCTTGCCCTTTATCAATTGCAACAGGGAACTTTAATCCATATTGATTCACAAAATTTTTCACTGCAATATTCGTTTCATCGGCATCTAATGCAATGATTTCAACGCCCTTTTCTTTATATTTAGGGTATAACTCATTCATATAAGGCATCTCTTTTTCACACGGTTTGCACCATGTTCCCCAAAAGTTTAAAAACACACCTTTTCCCTTTAGATCATGTAACTCGATTTTCTTTCCTTCTAAATCTGAAACAACAAAGTTAGGCGCTTGTTTCCCAATTTGCATTTTTTCCTTATCAACAAAAAAACCTTGATAGAGTGTAAATCCTACTGCCACGCTCAAAATAAGCAAAATGAAAATACGGAATATTAAGCGATTCTTCTTCATACTCTCTCTCCTCTCTTTGATGAATTTATATGTAAACAATTTCTGTAACTAATGACTTGTCCTTCGTTCACTTTAGTATTTATGTTGCCATAACCACTCACCAAAACGGGCGATTTAATTAACCATCCGAGGGATATAAAGTACCCCACGGATGGGAGTTTCACTTTATCGCTTATCTCGGTTTTGTAGAGGCAAGCGCACGTAATTGTTTCACTTCATGAGGTGATAGCTCTCTTGCATCACCTGGGCGTAGGCTTCCTGCTTCTAAGAAAGCATAACGTTCACGTTTTAATTTCATTACTTTACAGCCAAGCGCTTCAAACATGCGACGAACTTGACGATTACGTCCTTCATGGATTGTTAATTGCACAATTGCCATCTCTTTACGTTTATCCCAAGAAAGGATTTTCACACGTGCTGGCGCTGTCTTTCCATCTTCTAATACAACACCTTTTTCTAACATGCGAATTTTCTCTCCTGTTAATGGACCTTTCACCTTCGCAACGTATGTTTTCTCAACTTTATATTTCGGATGCATTAATATATTTGCAAACTCTCCATCGTTTGTCATAAGGAGTACGCCAGACGTATCATAATCTAAACGACCAATTGGGAATAGACGTTGCGTAATTTCAGGGAAAAAGTCTGTGACAACTTTTCTTCCTTTGTCATCTGATACACTCGAAATAACACCCGTTGGTTTATATAGTAAGAAATAAATTGGTTCTTCTTTTTCAAGAGGGATATTATTTACTTCTACTTTATCTTGAGGAGTTACCTTCGTTCCTAACTCAGACACTACTTTACCGTTAACTTTCACTTTTC
Organism: Bacillus sp. UNC437CL72CviS29; assembly: GCF_000482345.1. NCBI lineage: Bacteria > Bacillati > Bacillota > Bacilli > Caryophanales > Bacillaceae > Bacillus > Bacillus sp. UNC437CL72CviS29. The sequence goes on from NZ_AXVB01000006.1 coordinate 118,217, forward strand.
CTTGCTGAATAAGTTCTTCAGCTTTTCTTCTTGACGCAATTCCAGCTTGCGCAATCACTTTTTGTAATCGTTCCATTTCCTTAATTCACCTCAAATTTATCTTACCTTCATTAGAAAGAGTTGGCAACCGCCTAAGGTTTACAGCGTTTTTCCTCTTCCACCGTAAACCACATAGCTATAGTGCAAACTTTTAAAGGTCAAATGCTACTTTTATCCTTTATTATTGTTTACCTGCTACTCACTGCTTACAACAAAAGTTCATTATTTTGTCAAAAACACCCCACAAAAAAACCACTATTAAGCTACACCTTAATAGTGGTCGTATACGTATTATAAGCGAATGAAAGCAAAAAATGAATAGGTTTAACGAAACAATAGGGAAACAAATACGATTGAACAAATGATACCTATTAAATCTGCAAATAATCCAACCTTTAATGCATCTCCCATTTTACGAATTCCAACAGCGCCGAAATATACCGTTAAAATATAAAATGTTGTATCTGTGCTACCCTGCATCGTAGACGCTAACCTTCCAATAAATGAATCCGGTCCATATGTAGCGATTAAATCTGTCGTAATACTTAAACCGGCCGACCCAGAAATCGGGCGTATAAGTGCGAGCGGGACAATTTCTGCTGGTACACGAATCATATCTAACATCGGCTTCATTACTGATATCATCGCATCTAGTGCACCTGATGATCTAAAAATAGAAATAGATACAAGCATTCCTACCATAAATGGTAGAATAGAGACAGCAATTTGAATCCCTTCTTTTCCACCTTCTACAAACGATTCGTACGTTGGAACTTTTTTTATCGTTCCATATAATAAAATAAAACCAATAACACACGGAATCACCCATAATGAAATTGTATTCACAACGCTCACTTTTTCCGCCCCTTTCTACTCCGTCTTCGGTAAAAATAGCGGTCAATCCAAATCGCTCCAATCATCGATAATACTTGTGCGATAAACGTAACCCCAACAATTTCTGTCGGGTTTGCCGATTCATACGTCATCCGAATTGAAATTACAGTAGTTGGGATTAATGTAATGGCAGATGTATTTAACGCCAGAAACGTTACCATAGAACGGCTTGCAGAATCCTTTCCTCCATTTAATTCCTTGAGCTGTTCCATAGCCTTAATACCAAGTGGTGTCGCTGCATTTCCTAGTCCAAAAAAGTTTGCCATCATATTTGATAAAATAAATCCCATCGAGGGATGATCCTTTGGTATTTCTGGAAATAGTCTCTTTACAACTGGCATAAAAAACGAAACCAATTTCTTTAATAAGCCAGCCTCTTCAGCAATCTTCATTAAACCTAGCCAAAAGACTAAAACACTAATCAGCCCAATACAAATTGTTACCGCATCTTTCGCCCCTTCAAAGACCGCTTTATTTACTTCCTCCATCGTACCGTTCACCATCGCATATACGATCCCAATAACCGCCATTGCTACCCATACGATGTTAACCATCTGTTCCAACACCTAACATATGAGAAAAGATTTCTCTCACGTCATTCCAATATACTCCGGTTGTAGCAACCAACTTGCGCTTGCTATAAAATAAGTTACGCTCTCCTACTTTCTCTTCATTAATATACACAATTGTCTTACCCACTTTTTCTCCATCTACTAATGTTGCATTTCTATCAAGTTCAAGCTCTAGCCTAACTTGCTTCTTCTCCTCTTTCCTTAGCGGCACTGAGAAATCATTTTTTATATAAACATGATTTATATATTTCTTTTCCTGTAGTCCAGGAAGCGCCCCTTTTCCTAGAACTTTCGTTGACTCATACTGTTCAAATCCTTGATTAAATAACGACATATGGTCGTCCCAATCATTAGATGCATTAAGCGTCACTACAATTAAGTCTAAACCATCTTTCGAAGCTGTTGTAACAAGTGTACGACCAGCTTTCTTTGTAAATCCCGTCTTTCCTCCTGTTGCAAATTCATAATAAGAAGTTACAAGTTTATGCTTGTTTTTCCATGGATAATCCCATGCTTTCGATTGATATGTTTTTGTTCCGAAAATTTTCCGAAACGTTTCATTTCCCATTGCATAACGTGTTAAAAGGGCCATATCATATGCAGATGAAAAGTGCGTACCGTCCCCATCTAAACCATGTGGATTTGAAAAATGTGTATCTTTCATTCCGATTTGTTCCGCTTTTTCATTCATCAAATAAACAAATCCTTCTATACTCCCTCCAACATTTTCAGCAATTGCTTGTGCCGCATCATTACCTGAACGAAGCATTAGGCCATACACTAAATCCTCTAACGGTACTTTATTTCCAGGTTTTAAATAAATGGCCGAACCCTCTACTCGAACAGCCTTATCGCTAATAGGTACAGCCTCTTTCATTCTTCCTGATTCAGCAGCAAGTAAGGCAGTCATAATTTTTGTAATGCTAGCAATCTTTTGTGGTTCATGTTCTAGCTTTCCATATAAAACACGTCCTGAATGTTCTTCCATCAATACGGCATTATGGGCGCTTACATCATTCATTTGTGCATATGTATGAACCGGTATAATACTTGCACCCATTAAAACAAGTGCAATTACAATCCAAATTCGTCTCATATTCCCCACCACGTCCTTTTGACACTTTTTGTACAAGTGTATGCTTGGCCCTTTAAAATATGAACGAAATATTCTTTTTTACCAGCAAAAAAAGACGCACAAATATGCGTCTAATACGGTGTCCACTCAAGCTGTTTTGCACTTTCATAGCGCTTTTCCACATCCGGCCAATTTACAACATTCCACCAATTTTTAATGTACTCATCTTTTCGATTTTGGTACTGCAAGTAATATGCGTGTTCCCATACATCAAGCACAAGTAACGGTATTGTATCCCACTGTGTGAATAATTGATGAAGGGTACTTTGTAGAATTTCTAACCTTCCCGCACGAGGAACCCATACAAGAATAGCCCACCCAGATCCTTCTACCTTCGATGCAGCTTCTGTAAAGTGCTTCTGAAAACGTAAAAAGCTTCCAAAATTATTCTCGATTTCTCGAGATAATGCCCCTCTTGGACCTCCACCCCCATCTTTTTTCATGTTATTCCAAAATATCGTGTGTAAATAATGGCCTGAACCGTGAAAAGCCGCTTCTCTTTCCCAATGCTTTATTAAATCAAATTGGTTTGTTTTCCTTGCTTCTTCCATCATTTTTTCCGCTTTATTCAGCCCTTCCACATAACTCCGATGATGTTTATCATGATGTAACATCATAATTTCTCGAGAAATATATGGTTCTAGTGCATTGTATGGATAGGGTAGTGGCGGAAGCGTGTGACCCCCTATTGGAACAGATCGTTCAGCATACGTTCTTTCATGCAATTCATATTGTTCACTTTCTTGCATAAATACTTCTTGTAAATGATTTTGAATATGTTCCACATCATCACTTATCTCATACAGTAATTCAGCATCTGTTTCATACTCATTTTCTTTCATACGATCTAGCAGCGTTTGAATTTTATAAGCAAGCATATGGACGTCATACACTTCAGTTGCACGACTATCTAATACATGTAACACACTTTCACACCAACTTTCTACTTCATAAAAGTAATCCGTAAATACCCCTTGCTGATTCATACGACACCCCCTCAACGCTATCCACTTTAACTATATTCAGCGTCCGCATTGTATATACCCTACAAAAAAGTAAAAGAAGCTAGTCTTTCGCTAGCTTCTTTTAGCATTCTCTAATACTTATGTAAATTGAAACTTTAATCAACCCTCACCAATCGAATGTTTACGTTCAGCCCAACCCCCATCTAAAAAATAATTTTCTATCAGTTCGTCAATTCAGAAATGCTTTGTACCTGCAAATCACTGCTATGTAGATAAAAAGAAAGCCCTACTGATGTTCTTCTTTTGTTCTCACTTCGGATAAGGCTAAAAAAGGATCTGACCGCCTCTATCCATGGCCAAATCCTCTCTCCCACCTAATGAAAATAATTTCCTTCCAATCTTATACTAATACTTGTGTAACATCTTTGTTTGATAGTCCGTTTCGTAATATTCCAGCTCCTCACGCATTGTTTGGAACTTACTTTCTAATTCTTGCATTACCTTTTCGATTGAGCGAGGTGGTATTTGTTGAAATGCAATGGAATTTTTCCCTGTATATGCCGACCGACTATTTTCATACCACTGATCACTTTTTGGTGAAAAGAATTCAGCAATTACTTGATGATAAATTTTATATAATGTTTTCTCGGCAGCCATTTTTCGAAATGGTTGACTACTCAATAAAACAAGACACGCATCCAAGCCTTCTTCACAAAATACAAGGAGTCGTCTTAATGATGATAATAAACCTTCATAATAATGTTTATTCCCTTCTGGTGACTCTTCTAATAAAGAAGGTAATGTATGATAATTAACAAAATCCGTCATTAAATCAACAACTTCTTCTAAAAATTCAGAAACTTGATGCGTTTGATTTTCAACCATTGAATTAGACATATCCTTTTCTCTCCTTTGCCATTTTACGCTATTTCTACTTTTTTATTTTTATGTAACTGAATCATTATGTCTTGTACTTTTACCACTGTTTCATCATCAAAATATTTTTGAAACTCCTCTATTCCATTAATATATACACGCTTTTGTCCACGAAGTTCTTTATTCTTAATAAAGCAAGCTAAAGCAACGATATCACGTAAATATATGTCTTGTTCTTCTATTTTAAAAACTGGATTTCCTTCAAACGGAGTAATTTCTTGCAAAATTTCTTCAAAATAACGCACATATAAGACAGAAAATGTTTTTTCTTGTTCACCCAAAATATACGTTACTTCAGATCGATTAAAGAAATCTTCTGATGTATTAGGTTGTGCTTTTTCTAGCTCATAGCCTGCGTAACCTATAATAACCATCCACTTTCCCCCTCTTCCTTATTTTGTTTCATTTTAACTTATTTTTCTGAACAAACAAATTTTAATTCATTATTCATTCTTAGTAAAAAATATATGATATTTTTATATTTATATAAAAAATAGTTTATATATCCTGCAATTTACCTTTTTATTTTCCATGAAGTTTGTCATAATAAGAATATTGTCTCAGTTTTCTTATGCAAGGAGAGTTGTATTTATGTCGTTTTCGTGGAAACGTTTCTTACAAATTGGAAAAATCATTTTCCCATTTGTTGTCTTGACAATTGTATTCTTTCAAGCTAAGAAAGAATTGTCAGGTATTTCATTTCAAGAAGCTATTGAAACAATTAAAAACATTCCGACTGGAGGAGTCTTTTTAGCTATTACGCTCGGTGCATTTGCTGTTTCAACAATGTTCTTTTATGACTTTGTTATGCTCCGCTATTTAAAAGCAGATGTGCCTGTTCAAAAGATCTTCCGTGTTTCTTGGATTGCTAACACCTTGAATGGATTTATCGGTTTTGGTGGACTTGTTGGAGCGGGTATACGGACAATGTTATATCGCCCTCACGTAAAAGAGAATGGTAAACTTATCAAAAGCATTGCTTGGATGACAACTGCTTTTATAAATGGATTATCCCTTCTCTCATTCCTCGGTCTTATAGGAATACTAGATACAACCTTTATATTACATGAAAAACCTTGGCTATGGCCTGTCCTCATCTTTTTTGCTCTTTTTGTACCGCTTTATATTGGGTTCTCCAAAATTAAAAATCGAAAAAAGCAACACATAGAAGGACAAGAAGAAACAAAGGAAAAGAATCCAACCGTTCTATATTCACTTGTTTCGTTAATGGAATGGGTTTCTGCCGGCATCGTCATGTATGTTATTTTAATTTTATTTGGAATTGACATTGATTTCCGAAAGTTTTTAGGTGTTTATGTTATTGCTGCATTAGCAGGGGTGGTCAGTCTTGTACCAGGTGGTCTCGGTTCATTTGACCTTGTCTTTCTATCTGGGATGGGTCAATACGGTATTGATACAGGTGTACTGTTACCTGCCATGTTATTATACCGACTTGTATACTATATTTTACCATTTTGCCTCGGTTTAATTTTTGCGGCTTTCGAAATGACTGGAGCTGCTCTAAAAAAGATTGAAGATAAACCATTTATTGCACCTGCCCTGGAAACAACAGGTGTCATTTGGACATTGCAACGTGATTTTTTAGGAAAGCTAGGCTCATGGGCATCCGCAGCTTTAACAGTTTTTGCTGGCTTAATGGTTATCTTATCAACCATTTTACCGACGAGTGTAAATCGTGCTCATGCATTACATATTTTAGCTCCAAAATATCTCATTCAATTTTCTTTTAGCTTATCATTAACATTTGGAATTCTACTCCTTATTCTATCAAGAGGTATTTATTATGGGACAAAACGTTCCTACTATATGACGATTATTTCTTTAATTGGAGCAGCCATTTTTAATACGCTAAAAGGAATCGACATTGAAGAGACTTTTATTTTACTAATCGTACTTGCCGTATTATATATGCTTCGCAAAAGATTTGTGCGTGAGAAAATGGAAGTTTCACTTTCTGATGTAGTAAAAGTATTTATATTTTTACTGCTAACATTATACTTATATAAAAATTTAGGTATCCTATTTGCAGGAGCAAAAGAAGCTTTCAAACCTGATTTTGTCGTTCGTAACATTACACAAGTAAAGCAAAGTGCACTTGCAGCTGCTTTCTTTGTTCCAACCTTTTTACTCATCGCTTCTCTTATCGCGAATCGGTACCGTAGCGTATTTCCTGGGCAACCAGCAAGCGCTAAACGTTTGCAAAACTTCTTAGATGAATATGGCGGAAATGTACTAAGTCATCTCGGTTTTCTAGGAGATAAGCAATTCTTCTTTAGTAGTGATGGAAAAGCACTTCTTTTATTTTCAACAACAGGGAAAAGACTTGTTGTACTTGGCGATCCAATTGGGAATCCGTCTTCATTCCGCATAGTACTACAAGAATTTTTAGCTGAAGCAGATCGATTCGGATATATTTGCGTTTTCTATCAAATTGAAAGCAAATGGATGAGCTTATATCATGACTTTGGCTATAACTTCTTTAAACTTGGTGAAGAGGCTGTTGTTGATTTAAATACGTTTACTATATCAGGGAAAAAACGTGCTGGATTACGTGCAACTTTTAACCGTTTTGAACGGGAAGGTTATACATTTTCCATCCATCAACCACCATTTTCAGATGAGTTATATGAGGAATTAAAAATAGTTTCAGACGCTTGGCTTGGAGGAAAAAAAGAAAAGGGCTTTTCTCTTGGATACTTTGATCGTGAGTATATAAATCGTGCCCCTATTGCAACTTTATCTGATACTGAGGGAAAAATCATTGCATTTACAACGTTTATGCCCGTTTACCAACCTGGTAAACTTTCTGTTGATTTAATGCGCTATTACCCTGATGCACCTGGAGGGATTATGGATACAATCTTTATCCATTTATTCCAATGGGCAAAAGAAAACGATTATCATTCCTTTAACATTGGTATGGCTCCACTTTCTAATGTTGGTTTATCTACACAATCCTTTTGGTCTGAGCGTGTCGCTGCAGCAATTTTCAATAATGTTCGTTATACGTATAGCTTTAGTGGATTACGACATTTTAAAGAGAAATACAAACCAACTTGGAGTGGGAAATATTTAGCATTCCGAAAAAATCATTCCTTACCAATTACAATGCTTGCCGTAACAAAATTAATAGGAAAACGAAAAAACAGCTAGAGATACTAGCTGTTTTTTCGTTTCTGAACTCTTATTATAAATTCCTTTTCATACTTTTTTCCATTTATATAAAATGTGCCCCACATTTTATATGTCCCTTCTTCTGGAAATGTAATACGATATTGCAGCTGCTCTTCTTCATTTACAGGGAATGCATATAAGAAATGTTCACGTTTTTCATCTACGATATAAAGTGCAGCATTTTCTCCAGTACCTGAACTAAATTTCACACTTTCTCCTTTTTTCATTTGCAGCTGAAATGTCAGTGTAGCAGCTTCATTTGGGTGTAACGCTTCAAATAAAAGTGACATTTGGTAATCACCAATTTTTTTTGTAAGTACTGTGTCTTCTATTAAATCCTTTTGTTTCTTCTCTTTTTCCTCTCCCCCAAAATTTTTCTTAGAAAAGGACTGTTCTGTTTTACTATGATCCTCATATAAGAAAACCGTATAAGCTTTACCTTTCGCTCCACTTGCCGATAGCTTATAAGAGCCATTTCCAGCAAATGCAGGTTTAATGTGCTGAATTCCCTTTAACTGCTCATCTACAATAATAGCCCGAATACGATCATTTACTCCACGAATTTCGTTGTTATTCTTATTAAACAATTGAAATATAATATCTACCTTTTCAGTTCCCTCTCCATTTTTCATATCCCATTTTACTTCTCGAATGTCTCCTGCTGTTTCTTTCGTTCCTTTATACTTTTGCATGTAGAATCCACCAGCTACAATAAGTAGTAAAGCAATTAGCCCAATGACAAGATTTTTCAAATAATCACCTGCCATACTATTTTATAAATCGTGACGCAATTCATACAACTATCTTTCTGAACAGAATATTATAAAAAAATTCATTCTATTTTTTTTATAAAAATCCTCTATGAAATACAATAAAGTTCCTATTAGAAGAAAAATATCGCCAAATTGCAAATTACATAGCCAATTATTCAAAATAGGGTATCTTATATACTACAAACAAGTAAAATTTTTCAACAAACTTAAAGTCTTCTTCTGTAACTCATGTGAAGGTGCATTATCCAAACAAATAGACGGAGGATGTATTGACTTTTTACGTAGCAAAGCATATCTTTTATTGTTATACTCTAATTATGAAGTGTTCTTTGACAATTGATTATATACAGTTAAGTGGACAAATAAAATGCGAAAAAAAGCGAACGCTTCTACTCGTGAAATACTCCAGGCACCAGAAAGAATCTCCAATCGTCAGTTATCTACCGTAGAGACTACGGAAAGTAGCGCTTAAGCAGATAAAAGGTTACTTTCGGCTTGGAACTGAGAAACTCCCAACTTTACGCATTAGCGTGGCGAGTAGTTCACTTGATAGAATTCCTAGTATATAATGCAAATGATGTTGATTTATATCGATACATAACAAGGAGGATTTTTATGAGCGTTCATATTGAAGCAACACAGGGTGAAATTGCTGAGTCTATTTTACTACCTGGTGATCCATTACGTGCAAAATATATCGCAGAAACATTTCTAGAAGATGTAACTTGCTATAACAATGTACGTGGTATGTTAGGATTCACGGGAACTTACAAAGGGAAACGTGTCTCTGTTCAAGGAACAGGCATGGGTGTACCTTCTATTTCTATTTATGTTAACGAATTAATCCAAAGCTATGGAGTGAAAAACTTAATTCGCGTAGGTACATGTGGTGCGATTCAAAAAGATGTAAAAGTTCGCGACGTAATTATTGCAATGACGGCTTGTACAGACTCTAACATGAATCGTTTAACATTCCCTGGATTTGACTTTGCACCAGCTGCAAACTTCGATCTTTTAAAGAAAGCATATGATGCTGGAACAGAAAAGGGATTACACGTTCGCGTTGGTAATGTTTTAACAGCAGATGTGTTCTACCGTGAGAGCATGGACATGGTAAAAAAACTTGGTGAATACGGCGTATTAGCTGTAGAAATGGAAACAACTGCACTTTATACATTAGCGGCGAAATACGGTGTAAATGCATTATCTGTATTAACAGTAAGTGACCACATCTTCACTGGAGAAGAAACAACATCTGAAGAACGTCAAACTACATTTAACGAAATGATTGAAATTGCTTTAGACGCGGCGATTCAATAATAATGCAAAAAGAACTTGTCATACGTCTGGCGAGTTCTTTTTTGTCATTTTCTAAATTAAAGAATTACTTTATATGACTTTTAAAAAAAAACTGCTTCAAAGAGAGACAGATTTTTAGTCTCTTCTTTCTTTTTTCGTTTGTTATAATAAAGAAAATATTTATACGGGTATTCTTTTGTGAGGTGAAGAAGTGAAAAAGAGAAGTATTGTCTTTAAACTATTTTTATTAACATCAACATTATTTACTGTTACCTTCCTCCTTTTTTTCCTTGGGCAATCGTTGTTTTTAGAAAAATTTTATATTAATAAAAAAGTTCAAACCGTTCAAACTGCTTTTGAAAAGTTTTTATCAAATTATGAAAAAAGTGACAGGACATTTGAGGAAATAAGGAAGCTCAAACAAGACTTTCACGAAAAAACAAACGCTGATGTCGTTTTATTAGATCCAAATGGAATTATAAAAGATGAAAATAATTACTATATTGAGATTGTCGATAAATCCAATAAAACGTATTCCATTCCACTCAACAATATTTTAACAATTGATGAATATACCAAGTTTATGAATTTACAGTTAAAAAATAATGATGTTATTCTCATAGATGGAATTTTAAAAAAAGACGTAATTATACCCGTTACGATTACGACTCGTTATAATTCATGGAAAAATGATAATATCATTTCTGACTTTAAATTATTCAATATTGATTGGACAAACGCTAAGAAAAACAAATACGCAAAAGACACAAGACTTGGCATTCATACATTTGAAGGAATTGTATCAAAAATACATCTTCCTTCTAAAAACGACCTTCGTCTCGCAAATAATTTAGAGACATTACAAGGGATTCAACATTGGGAGTTATCTGTAATACTAGGTAAAACCAATTCCAATGAATTGACAACATTTACAATCGGAGAAGAGGAGAATGGAAAAAGCCAAATTTTTGTAAAGCCAGTCATGGAAAACGGTAAAATTAAAGAGTTTGCTTTTGCAACGACCTCCTTACAACCTGTAAATGAAGCAATGCTTGTTTTAAAAGATTATTATGTCTATGCATTAATTATCGTATTTCTCGTTATTATTTTATTATCTTTTTATTATTCAAAGATGATTGTCAAACCGCTTATTAAAATAAATCGAGTGACCAAAAAAATGGCTAACTTCGATTTCAGTGAAAAATTACCTGTTTCAGCGGATGATGAAATCGCTGGTTTATCTAGTAGTATTAATACGTTATCCGTAAACCTAAAAGATCGAATAGATCGATTAAACGTTGCAAATACAAAATTACAGCAAGACATCGAGCGAGAACGTCAATTAGAAAAGACGAGAAAAGAATTCATTTCTGGTGTATCTCATGAATTAAAAACGCCACTTAGTGTGATTAGAAGCTTTGCTGAAGGAATTAAAGATGGTGTCAGCAAAGATACTACTTACTATACAGATGTGATTTTAGAGGAAACAGAAAACATGAATCGACTCATCGTCGAAATGTTAGAATTAGCAAAGCTAGAATCTGGTACGTATAAACTAGAAATGAATACTTTTTCAATCGGTGAACTTGTTCACCAAGTGTATACAAAGCTATTATTTAGTATGGAGGAAAAACACTTACAAGTAGAAATTGATGCAAATCCTTCTATACATGTTGAAGCAAATCGCAATCGAATTGAGCAAGTTGTTGTAAATTTACTCAGTAACGCAATTCGCTATACACCTGATGGTAAAGAGATTCGTATTCGCATCATAGAAAATGAAGAAAAAGTAAAAGTGGAAATTGAAAACACTGGTAATCCAATCCCAAATGAAAGTTTAGAAAAAATATGGGATCGCTTCTATCGTCTAGATGCTTCCCGTAGCCGCCATACTGGAGGAACTGGACTTGGTCTATCAATCGTAAAAAACATTTTAGAACTTCATCATGCCGAATACGGTGTGTATAATACTAATGATAGCGTCGTTTTTTATTTTGATTTACAAAAAATAAAAGAAGTCAAATAATTTGTCTTAACTTCACCAGGAGTTCACATGAAATTCACACTCTCCCTTTATAGTTATAAACAAGTTAATCCTTTCCTTTACACACATAACAGAGGAGAGTGCGTGAAATGAAACAAGCAGGACAACCTATTCAAAACGAAACACAATTAGAAAAAATCAAAAATATACTTTTACAATCTTCGAAACGTGATGGCTTACTATTCGTACTAGCTGTAAATTCCGGTCTAAAAGTAAGTGAGATTTTACAATTAAAAGTCGGTGATGTCATCGATGAAAATGAAAATGTTCGTCACTCCATTTTATTTTACAATGAAAAAGTAAAAAAACATAAATGGTTTGCTGTAAATGAAGATTTACAGCATGCAATCGAAGATTATATGAGAGAGCGTAAAATATGGAAGCGAAATGAACCATTATTAAAATCGCAAAAAGGAACAAAATCCATTACAAGACAGCATGCATGGTATATTTTAAACAAAGCTGCAAAAGAAGTTGGTTTAGAAGGGATTAGCTCACATACACTGCGAAAAACTTGGGGATATTGTGCATACAAATCTGGTGTTGATATTGCATTCTTACAACACTTCTTTGATCACAGTACCCCATCAAAAACTTTAAAATATATCGGTATTGCATAAAAACAAACATGGTTCTTATACATAAAAAAGGTTGCCAACTTTAAACTTGGTAACCTTTTTTATGTTTCATTTTCTCTTTTCTTGTTTCTCTTATTTCGTAGTGGTACTCTAGTAATAAGGGGGAGAAATTATGAACACACTAACAATTGAATTACCAAAAGAAACAGCAGAAAAACTCGGCTTATTAAAACAAGCATATCAAAAGAAAACAGGTGCTACAATTTCAGAAAGCACTCTTGTTCAATCACTTATCTCAAGAGAGTTTATTCAAGAAATAACTCCATTTGATTTACAACAATATGTAAATGAAAAAGAACAGCGCTAAGCTGTTCTTTTTCTATTGAATCGCTTTTACATATTCTGCAATTGCATGAACTTCCTGTTTAGATAACTGTGGCTTTTCTTCATATTGATGCTTCTCCACTGCTTCCTCAATTGTTTTTGCACTACCATCATGTAAATATGGTGCTGTTGCCCCTACACCACGAAGTGTTGGTGGATCAAAAAATCCTTTTTGCCGCTTATTTTGAAAACCACCGCGTGCGTCACCCTCATAGCCTGTATCTGTTTCATTCGCAGTTCCAATATTATAAAGGAAATTTGTATTATTCGTTGTCAACTTTCCATTTTCATCTATCGCTTTTGTACTATTGGTCAAATTCTCTCCGCCGTGGCATGTTAAGCAATTTGCCTTTCCTTTAAACAATTGCTCTCCGTCTTTGGCCGTAGGAGTTAACGAGCCATCAGCTTGACGATACGGGCTCTTTGGTACTGGGAATGAATTAGGATCATCTAAAAATGCCTGCAGCGCATCATACATATGCTGGGCATCTTTTGGAATCTCTTTTCCTGGATCTAATTCCATCATCCCCCCCATTTCACCTTGTACAGTGTGAATATAATCTGTGAAATCATCACGTGATCCATCCCACATAAATAAACCTGTTTGAGTAGTTAAAACATTACTTGGTACATTTCGTTTCCCTTTTGGTGTCATCAATGATAACCCATTAATTTCTCCATCACTATGACACGTCACACAACTCATCCAGTTGTTTCCGGTTATTGTTGTTGCATACTTATCACTATTTGCACTATAAAAAATTTCTTTCCCTTCGCGTACTAGTTTTGGTAAAGAATCTTTTTCAATTAATTTAACTGTCTTCTTATCAGCTTTCACCTTTGCGTATGAATCATCGCCACCTGTTTGTAGAAATGCCAGGTCATGACTCATTGCATTATGAACAGCCAACGTGTTTTCTTTTGGAAGTAAAATAATCCCCCGCGGGTTACTTCCTGGAATGCGTCTTACAATTTGTGTCGCATTGCCACCGCGAGTTAGATCAAACATGACAAGATCTTCACTACCTGACATAACAACAAATACTTTCGTCCCTTTTTCATTAAAAACTACATCGTATGGATTAGACACAATCATTGTTTCATTCTTTGTATCTTTCACATTCATCGCTTCAAATAATTGCTTACGTTGTTTTGTAACTTCTTCATCTTTTTCTAAATCGATAATTGAAACAGCTGGAAACACAGTTTCCTCAAATTGAATTGGTGTATCGGTATTCGTCAGCATGTGTGGCACCCAAGCTGTCTTACCATCTGGTGCAATTACAAATTGCTCTAATGTATTTGGAACCCCTTGACTCTTTTTACGGTCTTCTTTGTCTGGGGAAGGAGCAAGCGTAATTACTTTCTTTACTTTATTACTCTCTGTATCTACAACACTAATTTTCCCCTCTAAATAATGTGGCACATACAATTTTTTCCCGTCTTTTGTCATCGCTAACGTTCGTGGACGGTCGCCAATTTGAATCTTTTGAATTGTTTTTTTCTTATCAATATCAATAACTGATACATTCCCTGAACGGAAATTTGATACGTACAACTTTGTCCCATCTGGATTTGTAACAATACCAAATGGCTCTATTTCTGTTACAATTCGATCAATCACTTTTTTCTTTTCCAATGATACAACATCTATCTTATTATCATACATACAAGAAACATATAATGTCTTTTCATCTGGACTTATTGTTAATTGTCTCGGTTCTTTTCCAACTGGAATCTCCGATACTACTTTTCTACTTTTTACATCTGTCACCGTTACAGTATTTACATCAATATTTGCAGTATAAATCCATTTTCCATCTTTGCTTACTATAATATTATTACTATGAACAGCTTCGTCGCGTTTTACTTCTTTTCCTGACATTTTCACTTCGCAACTCGCAAACACCCCAATGCATAGAAGCAACACAACCGCAATAAACAAGCGCTTCATCATCTGACCCTTCCTTCTTATCCCTCATTAGACAACATTCCTACCACTTAAAAATTGACAATTAAACTGGTGGATACTAGTCTATAAAATCTCATCAATGAATGTATCATCTTACTACACCCTTACTTCACAAAAACCGAACAAGTTTCTACACTTGTTCGGTCTTAATACTACCATGAATTGCTTTTTCTTGTTTTTCTTATTTCTCTTTTTTCACTTCAACATTTACAAGAACCGGAGCAATACCATTCTTACCATGCCCAGCTTGAATTTGTGGTACGTTATCCTTATCAGCATTTCCAAGCTTTCCTTTTATATAAACATCTCCAGTATCCCAAAATTCACTTGTTTGCATTCCTTCTTTTAATGATGGTCCATTGATTACTTGCTCATAAAAATCAACATAACGAGAAGTAATTACTTTTTGTTCCAATGAATCATATTTCGTTTTATCTGCATCTGTGTTACTTAAGTTTTGTAATGCAACGCGTAAAACTGCTGATACGCTACCAGCTGTATATGGTGTATATTTCATTTCACCTTTTTTCGTTTCATATGCACGAGCTTCTTTATTCCACATTTTACGATCAACTAAATCATATAGTTTACGTGCTTCCACGCGATACGTTTCATCTTTCGTTGCTAGAAAGGCCGCTGTTAACCCACGAATTGCTCCTAGTTGTGCTTCTAGTGTTACAGGTTCCTCATCTACCCCTTTACCGATTGTATAGCCATTTGCTATGAAACCATCTTTTGTTTTCATATTTTTTAACAAAAAGTCTGCTTGTGTCTTAATCATAGTAAGTGCACGTTTTCCTTCTTCTGTTTGTAACCCTTGTGCCTCTGCACCACTGGCATATCCCACTGGCATTCCATCAATCGCACGCTGGAACATACGAAGTGCTTCTACCATATAACTTGCATCAAATGTATCAATTCGTTTTCCTTGCTCTGTTCCGCTATGCTCTGCAACAAATGCTCCTGTTTCTTTATTGTAGTGCATCGCTTCAATATTTTTAAATACATGTAGCATTACATCACGATTTAAAGAATATGGGTCATCTGCTTTTACATCATTCACTACATCAAGATCTGTATTTTCTGCTACCGCTTTGGCAAATGGCGCACCATCGAATGTCGCTTGGAAGGCTGGATTTACATTTTTATTATCGGGACGTTGATCCGTCATTCCGAAAAATTCTGCTGTTGGCCATAACATCATCCACTGATCACGAAGCATACTGCGTGCATCTTTCACTTCTAATCCGCCAGCTTTTGCAATTCCGCCTTTTTCTTCTTCATTTACTTTAATCTCATGTGGTAAATAAACAAGGCCGTTATCTGGATTATATTTACTTCCAATTCCGCTCGTTAATTGTTTTGCATTCGCATCATAAAATAATCCATCACGAATATATGCAAGCTTATTCCAAATTTCTTCTGTTAAAATCACTCCTTGCATACCATCTGCACTACTTTTTCCAAGACGAATATTTGCATCTTTATCTTGTGTGCTTGATGTTGCCTCTAACTCTTCATCTTTATCTAATGTATGGAAACCACCTAAAAAGTCCCCAGCCCATAATGTTTGTTTTAAAAACGTTGAACCGTACGCTGCTGGTGTTAACGTTTTATTCATTTTCGTACGATCCCAGCGTAATGTTTTAAAATCCATTTGGTACGCTGGTACATATGTTTTATCATCGTTTTCTGCATATACAGAAGTATCCACCTTTTGTGTATAATGCGGATCACCGCCAGCATATTCCATAAATGTCGGGTACATATTTGTAAATATTTCTTTACGTGGATACCCTACACTATCAGCTAATGTATAAAATCGACTCTCTAACCAAGTAGGAACATCTTTATTTTCTGCTTTTGTCATTTTTTGTACAATTGGTGCGTGCAGTAAATGCAGTCCAAGACCGGATTTCTCAACAACCTCATACATTGCTTCTTCTGAGTACTCATAAGATTCAATTCCAGCCATGTAATCAAATTTCGTTGGTTTATTTCGTTTTTGTGCATCCAATATGTCTAAATCTAATCCAAGTCCTTCTGCTAATGGTTCCCCAGACAATTCAAATTCCGTATATGCAAACATATTTGCTGCTGTATCAAACGAATAATCAGTTACTGGTATACGATATGTATTTGTTTCTTTTGACGTTTCTTCTTTTTTCCCTGCACACCCTACTGATAGTAGAAGTGAAGAAACAACAGCAACTGTCGTCATGACTTTCCATGGCTTTTTCATTCATTCCCGCTCCCTTAATTAACATTGATAATTATTATCAAATAAACGTTTTCATTATATTATTAAATTAATTTTTTGTAAAATTTAAATTTTCCACAAAAAACATTAAGAAAAGTATTGACAATGATAATGATAACCATTATCATTTATTATGAAACCAACAATTGATGAATCAAACAAACGCTCAGTAACATTGTTACCCCTCTTTTTCATATAGAAAAACACTGTACATTCCCCCTGTTTGTACAGTGTTTTTCTTTTTTAATTTTATTCAAATAAATTGAGTTGTTCCGGTTTTGGTTCGCCGTATGTAATGTGCATCATCGTCATAAGCTGTTTTGCATTATCAGCAGCATCCCCGCCGGAATTATTATTAAATAACACATATATGTTCTTCGTCTTTTTCTGCAATACCTGTAACCTTTCTACCCATTCTTCTAACTCTTTTTTATTATAACGATACAAACAGCGCACAGCTCGCCAATTTTCTCCTTTATCAAGCCATCCATGAAAATTGCGGCCATGAAAGCGTATTAATGTCACTTCAGAATGAGTCGCTTCTAATACAATTGGAACTGAACCAATTCCAGCTTGTGGTTCATCACAAATCGTATGGATCCACTTTTCCTGCTCTAAAAATTGTAATGTTTTATCATGCATATGTGGATTAAACCATGTTTGATTTCGGAACTCTATAGCACACGGTAATCCTTCCATTTTTTCTTTTGTATAACGGAGTAAATCGACATTTTTCTTCTGACAATCAAACCAAGGTGGATATTGAAATAATATCGCCTTTAATTTATGTGCCTCTTGAAGCGGAACAATAGATTGTTTAAATATTTCAAACATCTCATCGAAATTAGAGAATGGAATCTCTCCCTGCATATGTCCTGTCATCCCCTGATAGGCTTTGACAACAAATGAAAAATCTTTTGGTGTTTCTCCGGCCCATTTCATATAATTCTTAACTGGTTGCATCGCATAGAACGAACTATCTACTTCTACAATAGGAAAATACTCACTATATGTTCGCAATTTATTTCTATTTCCATAGGAATCCGTATATAAAGAATCGTGATCTCCCCATCCTGTTAATCCAATAGAAATCACCCTTATCCCTCCTTATCCTATTTTTGTCAATCCATACATACTGAATTAACGAAAACAAATAGTTCAGCCTGATAAAAAAGTTTCAGCTTTCCTCAAGAGCATCCTTATAAAAATATGATATACTAGATGGAAGAATTTTTAAATTGAGGAGTTATTTATTTATGATTCAAGAGGATACTACTTTATCTCATGAAAATCAAATAAAAGAATTAGAAAAGAAAGTGCAGTTTTATGAACAGTTGGTAAATCAATTACCCCATCATTTCACATACGAAAATTCACAACTAGGTTTACAATTACATAAAAAAGGAACTTCTCATTTCATTCATCACATCCCAAAAGAAGATATAGAATCAAATCTTGTACTAACTTGTGATTCCTTATTTCTATTTGAGCAACTTGAAAAGTACTTTGTTCATATATTTGATGCATTTTCACATCATGTCACTTTCATTGACAATAAAGGTATCATTACATTATGCAACCAATCTGCAGCAGACGATCTTGGCGTATTACGAAATGATATAATTGGTGAACCAATCCAAAAGTTATTAAACTTACCAGAAGAAAAAATTAAAGCTTTAGAAACATTACACAGCGGGCAAGAAATTTACAATGAAGAAGTATTAGACTTAAACTATGGTATTATAAACAATCGCATTATTCGTGATTATAATGGAGAAATTTTCCGTGTTATCAGTGTTTTTCATTATTTAAATACCGAGCGTGATGCTGAAAAACTTGCATTAGCTGGTCGAATTGCAGCTGGAATTGCACACGAAGTTCGTAATCCACTTACAACAGTACGTGGTTATTTACAATTTTTACAAGAAAGTGTTTCACCTTCTAATAAAGAACTCTTTCAAAATCTGCTCATTCCTGAATTAGATCGTGCAAATAGTATCATCACTAAATTTTTATCTATTTCAAAAGCACACGAATTTAAAAGAGAACCATTTCCCATCAATACTTTTTTACGTGAATATATCCAACAGCTACTAGCTAGTGAAGTATTTTTACATAACATTTCTATTGAATATAATTTATCTTCCGATTTAGAAAACATATTAGTAAATATTGATCGATATGAGCTCGTTCAAGTTTTCCTAAACTTATTCCAAAATGCTGTGGATGCAAAAAGTGATAGACCTTTATCCATTCAAATCACTAGTCATCGTTTGGATAATTTTGCTCGCGTCACTTTCCAAGACAATGGATTTGGTATTCCTCCATCCATTCAAGAATATATATTTGATCCATTCTTTTCTACAAAAGATACCGGAACTGGCCTCGGATTATCAGTAACAAAAAAAATCATTCAAAATCACAATGGAACTCTAAAAGTTTCTAGTAATGAAAATGGAACAACATTTATCATCTCCATTCCATTGGCACAAAAAGAAGCGGGCTTATAGCATCTTCTAAAAAAGAATCAGTGGGGATAAAGCCCCACTGATATAACTACGTAAATATATTCAAAATATACAATTTTATGTTTTTTCACATGCCCCAAGTTCTTCACTACTCAATCTCTTAATCCACATGTCTTCTATATTTTTTCCTCTTTCATATAGAAATACCACAAAACTTAATGAGTTCAATGTCTCTTCTTTCATTCCAAACTCAACACACTCCGGTAAGAATGAACTCGAGGCTATTCTTCCCATCTTAAATGTTAGATGTCCTTCTTTACGTTTCTTTACTTCAAATTTACTCTACCTTAACGCTTATTCTGTATGATAGAGAACAAAGACAATGATATGAAAGAGGGATGAAAATGAACACCTTATCGTCAATACGCTTTGGGATCGTCCTTATGTCATGTATAATTTTATGTTCAGCACTCTTTTTGACTTTAGAATGCACCTCTGCATCAAAAGCAGCAGAAAACAGTAACATTGCTTCATACGAACTGCTATATGCAAACCAAAATATAGTACCTCTCTCATCTTCTTTATCTAAAGAAAAAAGAGTTATTAAAGGAATGATTATTACAGAAGCTTCTTCCCATCATGACCTGAATCAGATTGCAAAAAGAATTAAAGAACAATATAATAACCAAAAAATCGATGAAATTACATTATCCATTCACAATAAAAATACTGGAAAATATGAAGATGACTTACCTTTTGAGCCAATTAGCAAAGCAACAATTTCAATTTTTTATAATTCACAATCCCATTCTAACATCATTATTCGCCTCACTGAACAGTAAATACACCCGCTGAAAAAATTTTCAATTCATATAAAAAAGAGACGAATATAATAATCATTCGCCTCTTTTTATTCTTACAAAAATGGAATCCACTCTTTTACTTTATCAATCCACTCTTTTTGTTGTTCTTGACGCTTTTTTTCTTCCTCTTTTCTTCTTTTTTCTTCTTCAATTTTCTTTAATTGTTTTGCATAGTCAGTCTCTGATATTAGTGATAATTGAAATGCTTTTTGACTAGGGTTGGCATCAGCTTTTTTCATAATATCTCGAAACATTGTTGTTGTAATTTGACTACCGCCTGGAATATAGTGCTCTCTATCCGTTTTATCATACCCTACCCAAATTGCACCGACAAGGTCAGGTGTATAACCAACAAACCATGAGTCTTTCGCTCCGCTACTCGGACCGTCTACAAGCTGAGTAGTTCCTGTTTTACCAGCCGTATCTATATTTTTTACCTTTGCTTTTTCACCTGTTCCTTTTTCAACAACGCCTTTTAATAAATACGTCATTTTTTGAGCAACCTCTTCACTTGTTACACGTGTTTCTTTTTTATACCACTTTCCTACTATTTCTCCTTCAGCATTCTGTATTTCACGAATTGCATGCCCTTCAACTTGTACTCCATCATTTGCAAAAGTTGCATAAGCTTGAGCCATTATGAATGGTGAAGTTCCCGTATGCATTCCCCCTAAAGCAATAGGAAGGGTACGATCTTCCTCTTGCAATGGAATACCAAAACGCTCTAATGACTTCAACCCTTTGTCTAATCCAATTTGTTCTAACAACCAAACTGCTGAAACATTATAAGACTTAGCAATTGCTTCATACATTGTCACATCGCCATGAAAAGTATGATCACTATTTTGAGGCGTATAATCTTTTATATGAAGTGGCTCGTCCTTTAAAACATCATATACTTCATATCCCTGTTCTAATGCAGGTACATATACTGCGAGAGGCTTTAATGTCGAGCCAGGCTGTCTTTTTAATTGTGTTGCATGATTAAATTGTAAAAATTGATACGTTCCCCTCCCGCCAACTAGTGCGGGTACACCACCAGTTTTCGGATCCATCAGAACAATGCCCGTTTGCATAAGTTGATCAGCATTACTCCCTTGAAAATAACTATCATTATTCACAACATCTTCCACTGCTTGTTGTTTTTTCGGATCAAGTTCTGTATAAATACGATATCCACCAGCTAAAATTTCATTTTGTGTCAATTCATATTTCTCCATCGCTTCTCTGACAATGTAATCTACATATTGCGAGTATTTGCCCTTATACTTATCATCAACGCCACGGCGTAATACAAGGCCCTTTTCTTTCTCATTGCTGTACTGTTCTTCTGAAATATATCCTTGCTCTTTCATTAATGCTAAAACAACGTTACGTCTTTCGATTGATTTATTAAAATTTTTATATGGTGAATAAATTGATGGCCCCTTAATTAACCCTGCAATTGTCGCAGCTTCTGCTATTGTTAAATCCTTTACTTCTTTATTGAAATATGATTTAGCCGCTTTTTTTACACCCCAAGCTCCTTCACCAAAATAAATTTGATTCATATACATCTCAATAATTTCATCTTTTGTATACGTACGCTCTATCTTTTTTGTTAAAAAATATTCTTTAAACTTCCGTGAAAATGTACGTTCTTGTGTTAAAAATACATTTTTCGCAAGCTGTTGTGTAATTGTACTCCCACCAGCTACTACTTCTCCAGCAGTAATATTTTTTAACAAGGCACTCATAATCCCACTATAGTCAATACCATGATGGCTAAAAAATTCTTTATCCTCTACTGCTACAACTGCTTGAATCATAATATCAGGAATATCTTTTCTTTTGATTCCTTCCGCCTTGGAAGAAGATAACTTTGCTGCCACTTCTTTATTAGCATCATAAATAAGTGTCGGCTGCGGAACAGCTTGTTTTAATGCAGATATGTCTTGAATGGAGATCATTATATTTACTGCAATAAATAGGGTAACAAAAAAACTGGAAAAAATTAATAATATGTTGCGCAATTTCTTCCTCTTGTTGAACCACTCAAGCATTTTTTTGAAATGAGTGTTGTTCAATTTCATTTATTCACTTCCTCCATGAGTCTACACTTTCGATTAAAAAAGGAAAAAATGTCCTCTTTTTGAATTTATTATAATAACGTATTAGTTCCTCAAGTGTAAAGCATTTCTTTTACATTCATACTTTTTACAAGAAAAGGACATTCTACAAGTAAGATATTCATTATTGATTATTAATATTATTAATACATCAATGTGAGTTATGTTAAGTTTTTGTAAACTTTTCGATAAAATGTTTTAAAAAACGACAGTTTTTTGTTAGAATTGACTAGCCAATATATTTTACATATATTACTTTTCGTGGGGGTAACAATAATGGTCTTTAAATCTAAAAAAGATAAATTTTCCGAAATGTTAATGAATGTTTCCGAAAATTTAAAAGAAGGCGCGCAATTTTTCGTGGAGTATAAAATTAAAAATGCCAGCGATCTAAAAGAATTTTCTATGCGCATGAAAGAATACGAGTCAAAAGGTGACTCATTTATTCACGAAATCATTATGGAGCTAAACAAAGCGTTTATTACTCCTATTGAACGTGAAGACATCCTGCAACTTGCGATGAGCATGGATGATGTACTTGATGGACTAGACCACAGTGCAGGTTTATTCGAAATGTATTCTATTACAGAAGCAGATGAATACATGATTAAATTTGTGGAGGCAATTAATCAATGTGCAATTGAGATTGCAAATTCCGTTGAACTTATGTCGAATAAGAAATTAGTGGATATTCGCACAAATGCAATTAAAATTAAGGATTACGAATCACAGTGTGATGATATCCGTCGCCATGCTATTAAGAACTTATTCTCTCGTGAAAAAGATCCAATTAAGATCATTCAATTCAAAGAGATCTATGAAGAGCTAGAAGAAGTAGCTGATAGCTGTCAAAGCGTTGCAAACGTATTAGAAACAATTATTATGAAGAACGCATAAGGAGTTTGATCATGGATACACTCTTGATATTGACTGTTTTAATAGTCATTTGTGCTTTAGCTTTCGACTTTATTAACGGATTTCACGACACAGCAAACGCGATTGCAACGGCTGTTTCAACGAAGGCATTAAAGCCGAGACAAGCTATAATTATGGCAGCTATTATGAACTTTTTAGGTGCAATGACATTTACAGGTGTAGCAAAAACAATTACAAAAGACATTGTTGACCCATTTGCTTTAGAACATGGATCATATGTTATTTTAGCCGCTCTGCTTGCTGCAATTGCTTGGAACTTAATTACTTGGTACTATGGAATCCCAAGTAGTTCTTCGCATGCAATTATTGGTGCAATCGCAGGTGCTGCAATTGCTGCTGCTGGATTAAGTTCAATTAATTTCAAAGGATTTATTAAAATTCTTGAAGCTTTAATTATTTCGCCAATCGTTGCATTTGTTATTGGGTTTATCGTATATAGTATTTTTAAAGTTGTCTTTAAAAACTTTAATTTAACGAAAACGAATCAAAACTTCCGTTTATTCCAAGTGTTTACAGCGGCACTACAAGCTTATACACATGGTACAAACGATGCTCAAAAAGCAATGGGTATTATTACAATGGCCTTAATGACAAATGGCCTTCATAGTTCTGGAGATATTCCTTTCTGGGTTCAATTCTCATGTGCTCTTGCAATGGGTCTTGGTACTTCTGTCGGTGGATGGAAAATTATTAAAACTGTTGGTGGACAAATTATGAAAATTCGTCCTGTAAATGGGGTAGCTGCCGATTTATCATCATCACTTGTTATTTTTGGTGCTACATTTATTCATTTGCCAGTTAGTACAACGCACGTTATCTCTTCTTCTATTTTAGGGGTAGGTGCTTCCCATCGTGTAAAAGGTGTAAAATGGGGAACTGCGCAACGTATGTTAATTACATGGGTAATTACACTTCCAATTTCTGCTTCATTAGCAGCCTTATTCTATTACCTATTACATTTTATTTTCTAATACAAAGTCGCCTTCCTTATTTTTCTAGGAAGGCGACTTTTTTGTGAACAATCTTATTTCTTTTCAAAAAGCATGTATAATAAATGTTGTATTAGTGATACAGAGGAGTTGGCAATTTTGGAATACATCATGTTACTTTTCATTGGATTAATCGCAGGAACAGTCGGAAGTTTAGTAGGACTTGGTGGAGGAATTATTATCGTCCCCTTACTGATTGGGTTGCATAGTTTATCACCACAACTCGCAGTTGGTACATCAATGGTGACCGTAGTTTTCACTGGTCTCTCCTCTACTCTTACTTATATGAAACATAAGCGAGTAGATTATAAAAGTGGACTTATTTTATTTATAGGGAGCGGCCCTGGAGGTATTATTGGATCGTGGGCAAACAAATTTTTGAATCAGGATTCTTTCTCATTATACTTTGGAATTTTCCTTATTTTCGTATCTATCCTTCTCATGTTACGCGATAAATTGAAACCTCTTTCCCTCTCAAATGCAAATGTTATTAAACGATCTTTCACAGATGCTGAAGGTAACACCGTTCATTATCAATTCCCACCGTTTCTTTCGATTATTATCGCATTTGTAGTTGGTTTTATATCTGGATTATTTGGCATTGGTGGCGGTGCATTACTCGTTCCAGCGATGATGCTTCTTTTTGCATTCCCTGCACAAATTGCTGTCGCAACTTCCATGTTTATTGTCTTTTTATCAGCAATCGTAAGTTCTATGACTCATATTTCTCTTGGCAATGTTAGCTGGATTTATGCATTGATTCTTATTCCAGGCGCTTGGATTGGCGGAAAAATTGGAGCTTTCATCAATACAAAATTAAGCGGTAATGCGATTATCAAATTATTGCGTGTCACATTAATTATTCTTGGAACTAGATTAATTATCATTTCTTTCTTGTAACGCGTTCTTTTTAGAATGCGTTTTTTTATACGCAGGAATACAAAAACACCCCAAAAATAAAACATAATACCGTACACATACAAAACAACGTCAAATTTGAAATATGCAATTTACCCAAGTTGATCACTCCACTTCTATAGCTGTGACTATTACCTCTATGATAGCGAAAAAACAGAGGGTGTGCTGTTACAAAGCGCTAACAATGCAAAAGCAATTATTACAAATTTTATCAGTTTATTGCATCTGCTTGTATAATCTATCGATTCAACAAAAAAAGATGTCATATTGACATCTTTTTAGTGAAGGAGTGACCATCCCATAAAATCTTCATGTACTTGACGTGCTCGTTTATCATTCCTATCATACAATTCAGCGTAGCTATCCGTTTCTTCATCATAAGCCATTGTATAGATAATTTGACCATCTATTTCAACTGATAGAACGACTCCACCTTTCATCTCTTCCACATGTATTACAGCATTAGCTGGAATTTTCATATCAGTCATTTTCGCATCTAACAATATAGTAAACCCCCTACAGCGTATTTATTGCTAGTACTATTACACACTAAATAGTATACTACTGTAATAGCATACATTCCGTCAATTAAATTGCTGTTTTGTAAGCTTATCTTCTTTTATTCATCTATTTTTTAATACAAACAGACTATAAATCGGGTACAATGAACGAATAGAAATGATTAAATGAGGTGCTAACATTGATTCTACATAAAGGGGATACATTATTTCGTCAAGGTGAAGAAGGTCCCTTATATTTTATTAAAACGGGACTATTAAAAGTTATTCGATTACAAGAAGACGGAACACCATTTTTATTTAACATTATTGTTCCAGGTGAGACAATCCCTCACCATTCTTTAATTTCACCAAAGGAGTATCATGGTACAGCAATTGCTTTAATTAAAACAGAGGTCCAGCCCATTGCATGTAATACATGGTACGAAAAACTACAGGAGAATCCAGAATTATACGCTGATATCGCCATGCAACTACAAACAAAATTACGAATGATGCAGCAGCGAATCGATCAATTAACAACTGTTTCTCCGAAAGAACGTCTCTACCGTTTACAAGAGTGGTTCTCACTATATTTAGGGGAAATTCCAATCTATGAAATATTAACACAAACAGAAATCGGACAACTGATCGGTGTACGTCGTGAAACAGTAAATCGCTTGTTACGAGAACAAGTAAAAAACGAGGGGAACTAACACCTCGTTTTTTGTTTGCCTTATGATAAACTTGCTGCCGGCCCAAAAAATTCATAATGAATGTGTTCAGGTGAAACGCCCCATTCTACTAAATCCTTATTAATATGCTTCATAAATGGTACCGGGCCACAGAAATAAAAGTCCGCTTTATTTGTAGGAATAATTGATTGTAACCAATCTAAATCAATGAAACCTTCTTTATCAAAGTTTTTCGCTTGTAAATCTTGTTCTGTTGGTGAAGAATAGCAAGTGTATACTTCTACTTGTTCATGGTCGTTCTCTACTTGCTGCACATGTTCTTTCATGGCATGCACTTTGCTATTTAATGCTGCGTGAATAAAGTATACCTTGCGGTTTGAATCTCGCTCAATTAATGTATTTAACATACTCATCATCGGCGTAATACCAACGCCGCCACTGATTAACACAATCGGTAAATTTGAATCCATATTTAATACAAAATCCCCCGCCGGTGCACTTAGTGGCAAGATATCTCCCTCTTGAACATGATCGTGTAAATAATTAGATACCTTTCCATCAGGTGTTTCTGCAGCTATTTCTCGTTTCACACTAATACGATAGTAGCCTTTTCCAGGAGCGTCTGATAAGCTATACTGACGATTATGTGTATATGTTTCACCTTCTATATTTAATTGGATCGTTACATATTGACCAGGTAAGAATGTTGACAGTTCTCCACCATCTTCTGGTTTGAAATAAAACGATGTAATTACGTCGCTCTCTTTCTCTTTTTTCACAACAACAAAGTTACGGAAATCTTTCCAACCGCCTTCTTTTTTTGCCGCTTCATCATACATTTCTGCTTCGATACTAATAAATGCATCAGCAATTACACCATACGCTTCTCCCCAAGCATCTAACACTTCTTGTGGCGCATTTGCTACCTCTTTAATCGCTTGTAATAAACATTTTCCGACGATTGGGTAGTGTTCTGCTTTAATTCCTAAACTTCTATGCTTATGACCAATTTGTTTTACAGCAGGAATAATAGCTTCTAAATTATCAATATATGTAGCAGCTGCATACACTGCACTTGCTAACGCCTGTTGCTGTCTTCCTTTTTTCTGATTTGTATGGTTAAAAATATTTAATAATTCCGGATGTTCCGAGAACATAATTTGATAAAAACGTGTCGTAATTTCAACGCCTTTTTCTTGTAATAATGGTACTGTTGATTTTACAATTTCAATTGTTTTTGCACTTAACATTGTATCCCACTCCTTTATTTCTTTAACTATTGTTAGTGTAAATGGAATGTTCACTGGATGTTGTGATTTTAATCACTATAAACACGGTATTTTTGTGAAAAATGTATGAACGATTTAGATTTATCCTGTTATTTGCTGCTAAACCAAACAAATTTTTGCTTTATATCCCATCCTATCTTTTCTAAAAGAAAACAAACTAACCAAAATTCCCCAACTTAAGACTGGGCTTGAAGATATTCTTCGATTACTTGTATACCTTTTCCGTTCCCAAACTCAGTATATCCCCATATATTTGTTTCACCTGTATATTTGTTTATAATACTATTAAGTCGTGGTAAACACGATGAGCATAAACGACGTATTCACTCTTCCTGACTTCTATCCCCTTTTTCAAAACCTTAAACTTCGCCTTACATCTTGTTTTATCTGCTTCTTTTTTATTTCCGTATTATATCTTTTAAAAACGGTTCTCGTTTTTGAAACCTCTACACTAGATGATTCCTATCTCTCCCTCTTTCTATGTATGTCATATTTTTTCTTTTATCAGAAATGACGTTTATATAATCCAAAATTAGCCAAAAATAAGAAAAGAATATGTTTCAAGCAGTTATTCTTCTTTTTCTTCAATACAATACTAAGATTGATTGCTTGAGAACAGAAAAATAACGGAAGGAGGTAGACATAAAATGTCATTACAATCTCTCATGATTGGCACTTTATCCTTTTTAGCCTCAACACTAATTTTTTATACAGTTGGCTATTTACTATTATTAGATTGGTTACCCAATCATTTGTTTATCGCTCTTATTGTCCTTTCTGCTCTTATGATTTCCTATCTTATTACACGAAAATCAATGAACGAACCATCTGCAAAAACAAAATAATAGAGTGAACCTTTTAGTTCACTCTATTTTTCATTTCCTAGGAAAGAGTTTAGCTATCTTTGCAAATTCATTTTTTCACCATAATCTTTTACAATCTGAATAATATTTTGAAACGCTCCTACTTTTTCTTTTTTGTAATTTAATACTTGTAAATCATACTCATCGTAATAAGTTTCTAATGCTTTTATTTGAGAGGTTGATACATGCTCTACTGGTACAACAATACTCACTTCATATTGTTTATACCCCTCTTTCACTTTCTCACCTTGCATGATTTCACTTGTTTTCTTTCCAATCACTTGTTGTACTTTAGAAGGAAACGTCAATTGAAAATAGTACTCCCTATCTTTCTCCAACGTTTTATATAAAGAATCCGAAATCGTATAAAATACTGTATAATTTATGCTTTTTTCATTTGTTTTAATGTGAAAAGCAGTAATTTGTAAATCCTTTTTTGTCACTTCTGTTAATGTATTTACTTTCGTATCATCACTTGTTGATTCAGGCACAGTCGGAAGTATAGATAACAGTTGTTCTGTATCAGATTTTGTGAGCATATACGTACCCTTTTCATCTTGTAACCAACCACGTCGATCTTCTCCTCTTAACCATGCACGATATGTTTTCTTCTTTCCATTTTTCTCAATTTGTATTTCATACTCTGGCTCTCCAAAACTCCCTGTTATTTGTTGTTTCTCAGCCTTATTAATAATCTCCACTACTTCTTTTGCTTCCTCTTGGCTTAAAACCTTCTCGAGCTTTCCTTTTTGTATAACTGTTACTTGTATACTTTCCTGCACAGAATTCACCGTCTTTTCTACTTGTTTTTTCTCCTTTTTTTGTTCAAACTGACTACACGATGCTAATAAAAAAATGAATATAATTAGCAAATATTTTTTACTCACTCCGCGCCCTCCTATATAGAACAATAAGAAAAGCTTATTGTCCTTGAAAATGAAACAAAAACGCTATGTATGATGAAATGAGATATACTATACACGAAAGGAGGCTTTTACATGTCCATTAATTTTCATGATGCCAATAATAGGTACACTTATGCCACACGAAAAGCAGATATTTCTTGGTGTGAAATAATCCAAAATATAATTGATGTAAAAGGTAAAAGCATAATTGATATTGGATGCGGTGGTGGTATTTATACGAAAGAACTGGCTCTCATGGGAGCTAGCAATGTCGTTGGTTTCGATTTCTCAAAAAAAATGCTACAAGCAGCAATAGAAAATTGCGCTTCCATCCAAAACATCTCATTCATTCACGGTGATGCCCACCATATGCCATTTGCTAATGAAACTTTTGATATTGTAATTTCTCGTGCTGTTGTTCATCATTTACAAGACGTCCCAAAGTTTTTACAAGAGGCCTCACGTATCTTAAAGAAAAATGGCATGCTTATTCTTCAAGATCGTACCATTGAAGATTGTACAATTCTAGGAAGCCCAGAACATATTCGTGGGTATTTCTTCTCCGTCTATCCTAAGCTCATTCCAATAGAGGAAAAGCGAAGACCAAAAGCAACCTATATACAGCAATTAATCACACAAAACGGTATGCATCCACTTCCCCTTCAAACAATTTGGGAAGTTCGAAAAATCCATGATTCCATTGAAACATTACTACAAGATTTATCACCACGGACAGGCCGATCTATTTTATACGAATTAACAGACGAAGAACTTTCTCAATTACTCCACCATATCCGCTCTAAGCTACACAACATAGCTCCCATTGTCGAACAAGATCGTTGGACCATTTGGAGTGCCACAAAATCTTAAGAAAGCCTCACATAATTTTGTGAGGCTTTCTCCTTTCATAACCTAATTTTGCAACACTCTTGATATCCTCCACTTCTAGCCTGTGCACTTCCACACTTTGGACACACTAAGTATCTAGATTGATTGGTCAACAAACTTCCTTTTTGAAAGAGCAACACTTCTGCTTGTTTAAACGAACGCGAATAATATAACCATATGAAACCACAAATTACTACAATTCCAAACAATATACCCATCGCAAGCATTTCCGTCACCTCTTTTTGGTCTGTTCTTTTCCGTAAGTGGATTGTAGTATTATTCGCTATTGATAAAAAAGATTCCTGCCTTTCCATCTCAATTGTCATATTTCTCAAAAAATTTACATTCCCTCTATACTTTACGATTTTTTTACAAAAGATTCCCTTTCACTCCTCATACAATAAAGTGAAACTTCCGCATCCTAAAATATGTTTAATAGAGGAGTGTCAATATGAACTATTTCATATTATTCCCATTTCTTATCAGACTGATTTTTCCCGTGCTATTCTCTCCTTCTCTACCTGCCGACATATCCGTGCAGATCCTTGGCCTCAATGATTTGCACGGCCAATTAAATACCACTTCAACATTGCATGGTAAAGCTGTAGGACGCGCCGATTACATATCCGCCTACATTCAATCCTACCGCGATAAAACCCCCAACACCTTACTTGTTCATACAGGAGATATGATTGGCGGGAGTCCTCCGATTTCGGCACTGTTTCATGATAAACCAACGATGGAATTTTTAAATAAGCTTCAAGTTGATGTTGGTACAATTGGAAACCATGAATTTGATAGAGGACCAGTTGCTCTTCAGCAACTCATTAGTGGTGAATCTACTGCACAAATAAATTCGTTTTCAGGCAGTTCATTCCCCTATGTATGTGCAAATGCTTTAGATAGTAAAACAAAAAAGGCACTCTTTCCTCCCTATACAATTAAATGGATCGATGGTATTCCCATTGCATTCATTGGTGTCGTCACAAAAGATACTCCATTTCTAACAATGCATACCAATATGTCTTCTGTCCTCTTTTTGGATGAAGCTACTTCCATTAATTCCTATGTACATCAACTACAAAAGAAAGGCATTCATGCATTTATAATTCTTGCTCATCTTGGTGGTAATACAACCGGTGATAATACCACTGGAGCTCTAGTTAATTTAGCAAATAACCTAGATACTGACGTCGATATTATCTTTGGTGGACATACCCATTCTTATGTAAATGGAAACGTAAACGGGAAACTCCTTGTTCAAGCTTATTCATATGGAAAAGCTTTTTCAAACGTCACTGTTACATTAAATCGTAAAACCAAAGACATTATAAGAAAAGATGCAACTATTGTCCCAGTCTACCAAAATACGCTTTCTCCTGATTCTCATATAAGAAAATGGATAGATTCTTATACATCTAAAATCCATTCTAAAATAGAAGAACAATTAGGAATAGCAAACTACGAATTAACCCGTGATCGAAACGAACGTGGCGAATCAAAATTAGGCGCCCTTCTTGCTATAGCTCAACGTCAAACTATGCAAACGGATATTGCTTTTGTAAATCCCGGGAGCATTCGGCACGATTTACAAAAAGGAACAATTACGTGGGAAGATGCCTTCCTCATACAACCATTCGGTAACCCATTAATCAAGATGGAGTTGTCAGGAAAAGAAATTCGAAACATCTTGCAAGAACAATGGAAAGAAGAAACTCGCATGCTACAAATTTCTGGCCTTCGTTATAGCTGGAAAAATAATTTAATCCAATCTATTTCATTAGAAAATGGAACTCCTCTGCAAGATGATCAAACATACTCTGTTGTGGCCAACTCTTTTTTAGCAAACGGAGGAGATAAATTTATAACTTTCAAATCAGGAAGAAATCGTATAGAAGGCCCGACAGATCAAGAAGCTTTTGCAAATTATATTCGTTCCATTTCTCATATTGATACAATTCCTCAAAATTCTATTCAAAAAACATATTGACTTTTAAATAAGACATATGAAAGTCCTTTCAGAATACTTAAACAAAATTCATCGACGAGAACGTGTACGTTATACAGCTGTTCCCCAAAGAGTAGGCATCTTGCTGAAAGGCGATGCTCAGCGCGTAACCGAAAATCATCTCTAAGAAGTAGAACCGAACGATGTAGCAAGTTCTTACCTGTCGTCCCCCGTTACGAAGAACACGTATCATGTTGTACGTTGCAAAGCTTCGTACATATAAATATATTTCTATATGTATGAACTAGGGTGGTATCGCGGGTAAATAAAAAAACTCCCTTAAACGGGAGTTTTTTTATTTGATAAGAAGTATGATTGAAACTACTTATTTTATATGCTTTTGTATAATACTTAATGTTCGTATCAACTGTTTCCACTTTTACAATATCATATTGTTCCTTAAGTGCTTGCAATACATTCACGTAATTTCCTAACTTTTCTTTTTTACTCGTTTCTACTCAAATGATAGCGCTCTCAAATGAATTCGTCAATAAAGTGAAACTTTAATCGGTGGGAAGTGGAGATCTTTCTGTCCACCAATCATAAGATAAAAAACTTCCACTAATGAAACCAGTCATATCCAGTGGAAGCTCCATCTTATTTCGTTAACTGATGTCTAAAAGCATAAATAACCGCCTGCGTACGATCACTTACATTCAATTTATTTAATATATTACTTACATGTGTCTTCACAGTTTTTAGTGCAATAAATAGCTCATCTGCTATTTCTTGATTACTTTTTCCTTCTGCAACTAATAATAAGATTTCAAACTCTCGTTCCGTTAAATCTTCATGAAGTGGCTGTTCTTTCTTTTGACGCATACGAGACATCATTTTTCCAGTAACTTTCGGCTCAAGTACTGTTTCTCCATCATAAGTCGCTCGTACTGCATCTGCGATATCGCTCGCTCTTGATGTTTTTAATAAATAGCTCGTTGCCCCTGCTTCAATGACAGGATATAGTTTTTCATCGTCTAAAAAGCTTGTCACGACAACAATTTTTGCTTCTGGCCATTCTTGAATAATCGTACGCGTTGCCTCCACACCATCCATTTCATCCATAACAAGGTCCATTAAAATAATATCTGGCTTTAATGCTAATGCTAATTCTGAACCTTTTCTTCCATTTTCAGCTTCCCCAACAACTTCAATATCCGGCTGAGTGGATAAATATGCTGATACACCCATCCGCACCATTTCATGATCATCAACAAGCAATACTTTAATCATGCTACTCTTCCTCTCTCTCTATCATAATTGGTACTTTCACTTCAATTTGTGTACCTTTATTCGGAAAACTTAGCACCTTTAATGTTCCACCAATTTCATGAACACGCTCTTGAATGGACCTTAGACCATATGATCCAGCTTTATTGACACCTACTTCAAATCCAACACCATCATCAATGATTTTCAAAATCGCATATTGATCAATTTGGCGAAGGCGTACCTCCGTTTTCTTCGCTTTGGCATGTCGTAATGTATTAGACAATGCCTCTTGTACAATACGGAATAAATGATCTTCTACACCTTTTTTTAATTGAATCGGTTCAATCAACCATTCAATTTTCATATGTTGTTTTCTAGAAAGTTCTGTTAACAACTCCTCTATACCCTCTGTTAACTTTTTACCTTCAAGTTGTACAGGACGTAAATGGAGAAGTAATGCTCTCATTTCCGATTGCGCATTGACAACCATATTTTCTACAAGTTGTAATTGTTTTTTCGTTGTTTCTGGCATATGATCTACTTGTTCATTAATCGCTGACATCATCATAGACATTGCAAAAAGCTGCTGACTCACTGAATCATGCAGTTCCCTTGCTAGTCGATGCCTTTCCTGAGAAATCGCTTCTTGTCTCATTTCTTCATTCCAATGAGCTCGTTCATTCGTTACCTTTTGAAATAATCCAGCTTGTTCCTCTAATCTTCGAGCAAGCGCAATTACTTTTCGTTCTACTTCATGAAATTCATCTTCTGCAGTAAACGAAACATCCTTTGGAAAGTTCCCACGCTCTACTTCAAACAAGAAAGTATTCAAGCCTTGAATACGCTGCTGCATATAATAACCAATCGCATATCCTACAATTCCACCCATAAGAAGACTTGTACTTATAATTAACAAGCCGATTGGAACAGAAGCAATGGATTCTTTCCATAATAAATCATATACATCCTGTCCGCTTTTCCATACATATACAACTGTACAAATAAGTGCAATACTAACAGAAGATAACATAGAATAACGAATGTACATCCATGAAATATTTCCTTGCTTTTTCATTATACTTTCCTCACTTCCGTATCGCCTACGACAAGCGAAGAAATAATTTTAATTCGGCGAGAAGTTTCTTTATACTGTTCTGTCCTAAACGTCACATTTCGATTAAAACCTGTTTCTTCATGCCCCGGAAGCGAAACTCTCCCCATGATGACAGAATGGTTTAAAGATAGTTCGATATCATACGGAACATATAAACGAATGTTCCCAATAACACCACGAATAACAATGACCGTTTCTCCTTCGGGAATCATTGCCGTTGTCAAATCAATTTCAACATCACCGACTCCGTACTGGACATTAATATCTTCTAACTCATAAATATGGTCCATCATTCTTATGTTACCAACCATTATATTCTTAAGGTATGGTTCTGTGCGATAGATTTGTTTTTCTTCATCTATATATCCTTTTTCCTTAATTTCAACTTGTATAGTTTTTGGTTTCTGCTGTCCTTGAATAAGTTGATAACCAATAAAAGCTATGCAAGCAAATACAACTAGCACGAAGGCCGCTGATGAAAACAGGAAGAATAAAAAAACAATCCCCCCAACAAATAAAAACACATTCCCTCTCACATAACGATTCTTTTTCCGATAATGCCTTCCGAACATAATCATAATAAACGCAAAAATAAGGGCCCCTGGTTCAAAATGTCCGAGAACCATATCAAGAAAAAGACCAAATCCAAATACGATGAGGAGCATCCCCAATAATTGTGTTTTTGAAAATTGTTTCTTCATTTCAGCTCCCCCCTTCTTGTTACATATAAATAGAAGAAAAAGGTATTGCTTTCCAACACCTTTTCTTCTACCACTATATCATAAGCTCATTTTATAATATACTACAATTATTTTATTACTTCTTTGTCTAAAGATACTTCATTTTTTTCTTTCATTTCGCGTTCAAGTTTTGCAATTTTCATATCAAATGTATCACGCTCATGATCCTCATTCATACGAAGCTCTAAATCACGAATGTGATCTTCAATTTCTTCAAATCGTAAGAACGGATTATTCTCATCCATTTTATGAAGAGCTGTATTCATACGACGGTTCGCATGAGCCATATTTTCGCGTGCCATTAATTCCATACGCTTTGCATTCATTTCTTTTAGCTTATTTTTCATTTCAGAAAGACGGCGTTCTAATTCATCAATTTGCTCCACTACACCTGCATACATTTCTTCTAGTCGAGCCACTTGCCCTTCGTAGTATGCTACTTCTTCTAATGCACGTTCATGCAATTGCATTTCTCCTGCTTCTTGCGCAATTACAGCTTGCTTTGATCTCTTATTTACGAAGTAACGAGCCTGTTCAAGTTCACGAGCAAAGTTAGATTTTAATGTTTTATGACGTTGGATTAACTTTTCAATTTTTGTTACTTCACGCTCACTATCGCGTAAATATTGGTTTAACATAGCGATTGGATTCTTTCTTTCTTTCTCATCTAATACATTATGAAAATCTGCTAAAATTGCATCGCGCACACGTCCGAATAAAGATTGTTTCATTATAAATCTTCCTCTCTTTTATTTTATGATTTAAGTTGTTTTATATTAGTTTTTCATTAACTTATTCCATTCATCTTCAAAGTTACTATATGGTTTAGAACCTTCTGAAGCAGAATCAACTACTACATGTTTTTCTTTTTTCCACTCACGGTATCCGTAGTATAGAACTACTAATGCCGCAATACCGATTAATGCCGGTGAATGAGATAGGGCGATTGACAAGCCGATTAAACCACCAATACCCCAAGCTAATTTCCCAAAAAATGATTGTGCCCGCACAAATGATTTATAGCTCCAATACACAATTCCTGCTCCAATTGCGAATCCTACTATACCAGCAAGACTTCCAAGAGCAATTAAAGCCAAAATACCAGCTGCGATAAACGCTAGAAATTGTTTCATCTTGTGCTTGCCTCCCTTCGATTTGATACTCTTATCTTAACTATTTTTTCGTTTTTCCATAACGAGCTTAAGAACCGTTTTCATCTCGGACTTAAGACTGAGTCGCATTCAGCCCTTTACAAATCTCATATATATAGAAACAAAGACTTTTTTGCTACTTTGAATGATAATATTCGCTTTAAAGTTAAATATAGTGAAGTTTACACAAAATCAAAATTTTTAGAAATTAACTTTGAAAAATATGTTAAAATGAGGAAGAAGGCTATATCCAAATAAAGGGAGACTTATATTATGAATTTTCATATTGTAAAAGAAATGAATACTGCCGATAAAAACTATATCAACAATGCTCTTTACGAATATAATTTAAAACATTTCCCACCAGATTTAAGAGGAAGATACTCAGAAATTCATTTATTTCTTAAAGATGAAAATGACAAGGTCCGCGGAGGACTATTAGGTGAAGTTTGCTGGAACTGGTTAGAGATTCATACTCTTTTGATTGATGAAGACATCCGCAAATTAGGATATGGATCCAAATTGTTGTTAGAAGTAGAAAAAATTGCTTTAGAAAGAAGTTGTGATTTTATAAAAGTTGATACTTTAAGCTTTCAAGCCTTAGACTTTTATAAAAAGCACGGTTATCAAGAATT
Organism: Bacillus sp. UNC437CL72CviS29; assembly: GCF_000482345.1. Taxonomy (NCBI): domain Bacteria; kingdom Bacillati; phylum Bacillota; class Bacilli; order Caryophanales; family Bacillaceae; genus Bacillus; species Bacillus sp. UNC437CL72CviS29. The sequence continues at coordinate 155,539 of NZ_AXVB01000006.1, forward strand.
TGGTATTCTTGATAATGTAGGAAGAGACTATAAGCATTACTATTTAAAGAAGGATTTATAAGTAGCAAAAAACGCCCAGCATTTATTGGCTGAGCGTTTTTATATTCTATACGATTCACATTAAGGTCAAGCTGTTTTATGATATTGCTTTTTTTCTGCTACTTTTGAAAATCGCGGAAAGCCTATTAAGATAGAAATCACACCACAAATCCCAACCAAAATTGGATAAAACGCATATGGTAACAATTCAACCGGTGACAATGCTGCAAATCCTGCTGCCGTTAACATTTGAGCACCATACGGAATCAACCCTTGTATACAACATGAGAAAAGATCCAATACACTTGCTGATTTTCGTGGATCAATTTCATATTGATCCGCAATGTTTTTTGCAAGAGGGCCAGTAAATATGATAGAAATCGTGTTATTCGCTGTGCACATATTTGTCATGCTTACTAAACCAGCAATTCCAAATTCAGCACCTTTTTTCGAACGAATATTACGTGTTAATACGTCCATTAAATACTGAATACCACCATTATATTGAATGATTTCAACCATTCCTCCGATTAAAATCGATAAAAGTACTAGCTCCATCATACCATTAATTCCTGTTGTTACACTTTTAAAGAAGCTTGCCAATGTGTAACTCCCATCAATAAGACCAATAATACCTGATAAAACCGTTCCGCCCGTTAATACAATAAGTACATTCCAACCAAGTAACGCGGTTATTAACACACCCGCATACGGTAAAATTTTCACCCAATCGAATGCATGAGCTTTTATTTCTGCATCATTTCCAAGTGTAAGCACAACCAATAATACGATGGTAATAACAGCAGCTGGTAATACAATTAAAAAGTTTGTTTTAAACTTATCCTTCATTTCCGTACCTTGCGAGCGAACCGCTGCAATTGTTGTATCAGAAATAAATGATAAATTATCACCAAACATCGCTCCGCCAACAACTGTTGCCATTACTAGTGCAATAGAAATATCTGTTTGTTGGCTAATACCGACTGCAATTGGTGCTAATGCAGCAATCGTTCCCATTGAAGTTCCCATTGCTAATGAAATAAAGGACCCTATAACAAAAATTCCAGCAACGATAAATCCTTGCGGTAAAATAGACAGCGCTAAATTAACTGTAGAATCAACTCCACCCATTCCTTTTGCTGTTTCAGAAAACGCACCTGCAAGTACAAAGATTAACACCATAATCATAATATCCGGATTACCAGCCCCTTTGGCAAACCGTTCTACTTTTGCTGTAAAACTTTCTTTTCTATTCATCGCTAATGCAATTCCTACAGCAATTAAAATCGCTACTAGTATCGGCAATTTATAAAAATCACCTGTAATGATTCCAGAACCAATAAATAGTGCTAAAAATATTCCAAGTGGTAATAATGCTAAGCCATTTCCTCTCGTTTGTTTCAAAATAACATCTCTCCCCTAATTCTAAACCTTTTCTATCCAATAACAAAAGACCTCTTCCAAAGAGAAGAGGTCTTATACATCTATAAGAAACACTCTCCTCATCTTTCAAGCACATGCTTGCTGGATTTGGCACAGCACTCTATCGTGAGTCCGCTGCCGAGGCATCGTAGGGCCAGTCCCTCCGCCTCTCTTTATAAGAAGGTTTCATATTTTATTTTTTAATAATAATTTCTTCCCTAACTTTACCCGCTTACTAATCAAAAGTCAATTATTATTTGTATAAAAATAGTTGGTATTTTTTTGATATTTATACAAAAGTACGAATAAATCAAGCATTACAAACGAAAAATATTCATTTTAATTTTTGAATTTCTTTTTCTAAAAGTGTAATCCAAGGGAATTTTTCTTTTTCAATTACTTCGATAAGCCATTTTGCTGTATCCACCGATTCATTATATTCCTCTTTAGAAATATCTCCATCTCTATATGCCTCTTCTAATTCATCTTCATCAAGCAAATATATATCCCCATTAGGTAATAACACTACATCCAAATATAAATCATCAAAATATGGCATACCTCGCTCATCTATTTTATATTCTTTAGCCACATCAATATAATACTGCACTAATTCCCTTTTTTCATTTAACATAGCTGTGATGGCAAAGTTCTTATTGTTTATAAAATACTGCACCCACGTATAACCTGCATCTACAATACAAAGCTCTCGATCATTATATTTCTTATAGCTCGGCTCTTTTACCTTTTGTATACGCAATATACCTAACATACCTTGCTCTATTGCCTTTACTTCATATGTTTTCTCTATTAACCGATTCCAAGAAGAACCATCCCCATACTTTCTTTTCATTATTCCCTCTCCATTCTCTATGCAGAAAAGCCCTCACTCTATTGTGAGGGCTTTATTCATTACCAATTAAGCTGCTCGCTTCTCTGAAAGTTCTTTTAGATAAGCTTGTCCTTTTGCTTCATCATATTGACCTTCCCACTTAGACATAACAACAGCTGCTAAAGAGTTACCAACTACGTTAACTGCTGTACGAGCCATATCTAAAATACGGTCAATACCTGCGATAAATGCTAAGCCTTCCGGCGGAATACCTACTGTGCCAAGTGTTGCTAACAATACAACGAATGATACGCCTGGTACACCCGCAATCCCTTTAGATGTCACCATTAATACAAGCAATAATGTAACTTGCTGCGAAATTGATAAATCAATACCATACATTTGCGCTAAGAAAATTGCTGCAATTGCTTGATATAATGTAGATCCATCTAAGTTAAACGAATAGCCTGTCGGAATAACGAAAGAAGTAATTGCTTTTGGACAACCAAACTTCTCCATTTTCTCCATAATTTTCGGTAAAACCGTTTCTGAACTTGCAGTAGAATATGCTAAAATAAGTTCATCTTTCAAAATCTTGAAGAATTGGAAAATATTAATTCCGAATATTTTCGCTGTCAAGCCTAATACAACGACAACGAAGAAAATCATTGCTCCATATACGACAATGAGCAATTTCCCTAATGGGATTAATGACGATAGACCAAATGTAGAAACTGTAACACCAATTAAAGCAAATACACCAAACGGTGCAAATTTCATAACTTGGTTCGTTACATAAAACATCGCATCTGCCACACCTTGGAAAAATTGAAGAACTGGTCTTCCTCTTTCACCAATTGCTGCAACGCCTAAACCAAATAGTACAGAGAAGAAAATGATAGCAAGCATATCACCATCAGCTAGAGATTTCACAATATTTGTCGGAACAATGTTTACAAATGTATCTGCAAAAGAGTGACTCTGTACTTGTTCTGTCGTGTGTGTATATTTAGAAATATCTGTCTTTGTTAATTTACTCATATCTACGCCTTGTCCTGGTTGGAAAATATTCGCTACCAGTAGGCCTACAACGATTGCAATTGTTGTAATGATTTCAAAATAAATAATTGTTTTTCCGCCTAATCGTCCAAGCTTCTTTACATCACCTACGCCAGCAACACCAACAACGATGCTCGCTACGACAATTGGTACAACAATCATTTTAATTAATCGAATGAAAATATCACCAATTGGTTGTAAGTATCCTACAACTGCTGTATTGCCATAAAAAATCGCCCCTACCGCAATACCCAGCGCAAGACCTATTAAAATTTGCCATGCAAGTCCAATTCTTTTCATACTTGCTGCAACCCCCTTCTTAGATGCTTTTACTCTATTTTTCTCGTTTGTTATGAAACAGTGAAATTAAGAGTATTACATATTATTCGACAATTCACTACATTTGTCCCTGTTTAAAATGATAAATCATAAAATTAAATCTGACAACAAAATAACTTTGCATGAATACAAATAATTTTCTTGACAAAAACAAAACCCATGTCAGAAAACCTAACATGAGAACGATTCCTCACTAGTGATTTATAGGTTTCAAAAAAACGATTTCATTATGAAAAATGCCAACATTTCTCACTCGTTTCACATCAAAAAAATTTTTAAATCCGATTTTGGATCCCATTACATAGTTTCAAACTGATGACAAACTCCTCCAAATCATGCTAAATTCCGACAAATCTTAGCAATTTTATAAAATTTCCTTTACATTATGATTACAACAATAGACACTCTTCTTCTCCTTATGATATATACATTCATAGAGAAGGGAGCTAGACAACAATGAAGAAGAAATTTGCAGCTTTCAGCGTTTTAGCCGCAGGGACTATTTTTGTTTCTCCTTTGCTATCACCAGCATATGCAGAAACAAGTCAAGATAAATTATCTAATATTCAAGCCGAGTTAGAAGGCAATCAACAAGAATTACAGGACAAATCAGCAGAGAAAGAACAAATTGAAAAAGAAATACAAGAATTACAGAAAAAAATCGATGATTTAACGACTTCTATTAATAAAAACGAAACTGAATTAAACGATACAAAAAAAGAAATTAGTAAAACACAACAAACAATTGCTGAAAAAAAGAAACATATTGAGCAATTACAAACTAATATTGACACTCGCCAAGATGTCATTAAACAACGACTACAATCTATGCAAGAGAAACCACGAACAAACATCATAACTGAAGTATTGATGAACTCAAACAATTTTGCCGACCTTGTCGATAATGTGTATTCTGTTAGTTTAATTTTAAATAACGACACAGACATCGTAAAAAAGCAAACAACTGATCAAGAAACTGTAAAGGCAGAAAAAGAGGCCGTTGAAAAAATAGAACAACAACTAAAAGAATCCGAGCAACAATTGGAGCAAAAACAACAAGAACTTCAGAAAAACCAACAAGAACAACAGACACTTATTAACGATTTACATACCAAAGTATCAAAAGTAGATTCTGAGATTGAAGGATTAGAAGAATCAAAAAGTATTTTAGAAAATCAACGTCAAGCTGTTCAAAAGGCGATTGAAGAAGAAAAACGCGCAGAAGAAGCTCGGAAAGCTGAAGAGGCACGTAAGGTAGAGGAAACTTTGAAACAAGCTACTACATCTTCAGAAGCTGCTCCAACACCACAAGATACAAACAAAGGTGGATTTATTAAGCCAGCAGCCGGTTCAAAAACATCTGGATTCGGCGCACGTTCTTTAGATAACCATAAAGGAATTGATATCGCTGCTTCCGGAACAGTTCCAATTATTGCAGCTGCTGATGGCGTTGTCATTCGTTCCGAGATGTCATCCAGTTACGGAAATGTCGTGTATTTATCACATCGTATCAATGGTAAAACTTATACAACAGTATACGCTCATATGAGCAGTCGTTCTGTATCGAACGGACAAACTGTAAAACAAGGCGAACAATTAGGATTCATGGGAAACACTGGCCAATCTTTCGGACAGCATTTACACTTCGAACTTCATATCGGTGAATGGAATGTAGGTAAAACAAATGCCGTTGATCCTTCTCCTTATATCGGATTATAAATAAAAAACTCGGTGCATACCGAGTTTTTTTATTTATGTCCAAATTATATTCTTTATTATAAGCCCCTTTGTTTTTAACACTTTATAGGCATTTTACATAAACTAAAACAAAATGCCTATTCATCTGGGGGGATACACATGAATATAGAACAACAAGCAGAACTACAAGAAGCCAAAGAAACATATGTTGGCCGATTATTTACGCTTGGTAGTGCGATCCTATTTTTAATTGGTTCCGTTATATCAATTGCTACAGCTTATAAGACATATACTCGTTTATTACAAACATCTACATCACAATAAAGTGAAACTTTAACCAACGAGAGTATTACTGTCCGCGAATAGCGGGATAAAATAAAAAGGCAGGGAATCCCCCTCGCCTTTTTATTTTGTAAACATTTGAAACACACCAATTGCATTCAAAAATACAATTACTACTGTTACTGGAATAATATAGCGTAACAAGAAAAACCACACGTTAAATAATGTTTTTCCTTTTGTTTCTGTAACTTCTAACTCCTTCATTAATAAATCTTTACTCATTTTATTTGGCACAAACAATGAAATCGCTAGTACTCCTAACGGCAGCAATACATTACTTACCGTAAAATCTACTAAGTCAAAAAATGTTTTCCCAAAGATTTTTACATCACTCATAACACCAAATGATAGAGCACATGGAATTCCAACGGCAAAAATGAGTAATCCGATAATAAATGATGCTGAAGGACGTTTCTTCTCATTATCTTTCGCTACAGACGCGACAACAATTTCAAGCATCGAGATTGCAGAAGTTAAAGTTGCAAAGAAGAATAAAATTAAAAACATAATAAAGAAAAATTGTCCGAATGGTATTTTCGCAAATACAGCAGGAAGAACGATAAACAGTAATCCCGGTCCTTCTGTTGGTTTAACCCCCAATGCAAAGATCGCCGGGAAAATCGCTAAACCTGCAAGTACTGTAATAAAAACAGTTAAACTTACGATGGATGTTGCTGATTTCGCTAAATGCTCCTCCTTCTTTAAGTACGAACTATACGTTACCATCACAGAGGCTCCTACCGTTAACGAGAAGAAAGATTGTCCCATCGCATATAAAATCGTATCTGCTGTTAACTTTGAAAAATCAGGTTTTAAGAAAAACTCTACCCCGGCCCATGCGCCATCAAGTGTAAGAGAACGGATAATAATAGCAATAAACAAAATAAATAATAGCGGCATCATATACTTACTTGCTTTTTCGATTCCTTTTTCTACACCTTTACTTACAACGAAAATAGTACAAAGCATAAAGATCAGCTGAGCGCCTACTGCACTAGCAGGATTCGAAATTGTTTGTTCAAACAATTTTCCATATTCAACTGCCCCGCTCCAAAAATCCCCTGTCACACTATAATATAGATATAATAAAATCCATCCACCTACGACGCTATAAAAGGATAATACACTAAAACAAGTAACAACGCCCATACGACCAATCCATGGATATAATTTACTATTTGGTACTAACAATTTATATGCAGTAACCGCTTCTTTTTGTGTACTACGACCTATAACAAACTCAGCTATAAGAAGAGGCATACCAATAAACAAAGTTAATAATAAGAAGACTAGGAAAAATGCTCCTCCTCCACCATTACCTGCAACGTATGGAAATTTCCATATCGCTCCAAGTCCTACTGCGGCTCCGGCTGCTGCGAGTACAAAACCTATTTTCGACGTCCATTGCTGTGTTTCTTTCATGATAAAATCCCCTTTTCTGAATATTTACACTTTTATTAATTATACACTTTCATTTCATACTCGCACACCTCCTTTAGAAAATAAAAAAGTCCCCTACACGCTACTATGCATGTAGAGGACGATATATGTAATAGAATACCGTGGTACCACCTCAATTGGATTAAACAATCCCACTTGTTCAGGTACAGGAAACATCCGATACCCTATCCTTTTAACGGCGGAACCCGGGCTGCCTACTAAAATGTTCAGCATACCTCTCGCAAGCCCATTCTGTATATTTTATCGTACCGGGCTCACACCTTATCCCAGCTCTCTGAACGCATCAAATATACGTACTCTTCTTGCTCATCGATTTCATATATTGAAGTTACTAGTGATTATAGAGTAGATTGCTATGTTTGTAAAGAAGTATTTAATCTATTCTTTTATATCCCCTTTCATCTAACTCTTGTAAAAATCTTTCCCTTTTTTGCGGATTTTGAATGTACTCAGACTTCAACACTTCTTGTAATAAAATGTGCTGTCTTCTTTTTTCTAGAGACAATTTCTTCACCTTCATTCTCGCCTCATATAAAAAATCAAGGTACCCTTCATACACATCATCATATTTTTCCGCAATATCATCTCGAATTTTTTTCGCAAGTTTTGGACTTGCACCTCCAGTAGAAACAGCAACATTGAGCTTCCCTCTATGAATAGTCGCTGGAAAATGAACATTTCCACTTTCAGGGTTAGTAATTACATTAACAAGCTGGTTTAATGATGCATCTTGTGCAATATGTTCATTTAATATCGCATCACTTGTAGCTGCTACTACTAAAAATGCATCTTCTAAATCACTTTTTTCATAGTCCTTTTGAAACCAACGAATTTGCTTTGATTCTACAAGCTTCACTAAGCTCGGATCTAAATCATGACTCACTACAACTATATCCGCTCCTTCTTTTAGTAAAGGAGCTATTTTATATGACGCTACTCGTCCACCACCAATGACAATAACTCGTTTATTTGTAATTCGAACTGTAAGTGGATACACGTTCATCTCCCCTTAAAATTTCTTCCGTCTTCTGGATCAATACCTCTTGAAACACATGATTTCTTCCCAAATAAGGACTTACATATATATTCAAATTACTATAATTGCGAACTTCTCGTTCAATATGTTTCATTAGCAATCCTGTAAATAATAAATAAGGAAGAACGACGATGTTCTCATTAGCTCGTTTTACAACTTCTTTTAACTTTTCTTCAAATCGCGGTTCTGCTGCAGCTAAATAACATACTTCTACCTTTTTAACTTTCTCTTCTTTTTCAAACAAAGAAGCAATACGTTTCATATCTTCTAATGCCCTAGGATCACTACTTCCTCTTGCGACAAGTAATAAAGTCACTTCGCTTTCAGAAACTTTAATGCCACTTCCCTCGTACGTAGCTGATACAAGGGGTTCTGAAACACCAAACGGATTTCCATAAGTAATTGCAATGTGCGGATATTTATTTTGCAGTTTTTTCAATTCATTTGGAATATCTTCTTTCACATGCCCTGCTGCTAATAAAAAAACAGGAACAACAACAACTTCTGTTGCTCCTCTTCTTACACAAGCGGCAAACCCTTCTGAAATAGAAGGCCTTGTTAACTCTAAAAAGCACAGCTCTTGAATAGGAGCTGACACACGATTCATACAAGAAGAAACAAAATCTATTGCTTCCTCTTTCGCCTCTCGGAGCCTACTTCCATGGCATATATATAATACAGCTTTCATTTTATAACACTCCACTTACTGGATACGTAGTATCAGCCTGTTGTTCAAACCAATGAATTTTTTCACGAAAACGAACAACTTCCCCAATCACAATCATACTCGGATTTTGAATCTGCTCATTCCCGGCAATCGTTACAATTGTTCCCAACGTTCCTGTAATAGTTCGCTGAGATGATGTAGTTCCCCACTCCACAATAGCAACAGGTGTATCTTCCTCTTTTCCATGTTTCAAAAGTTGTTCACATATATAAGGAAGATTACTTACTCCCATATAAACAGCAAGCGTGTCGACCCCTTTCGCTAAGTTTTCCCACTTCACTTCTTCTTCAGCACCATCTTTTCGATGCCCTGTCACAACAGCAAAACTCGCGCTCGCGTCTCGATGAGTAACAGGAATACCTGCATATGCTGAAGCAGCAATCCCAGCTGTAATACCAGGTACAATTTCAAATGGAATACCTTGCTTCGCTAATACTTCAGCTTCTTCTCCCCCTCTTCCAAATACAAATGGATCCCCACCTTTTAAGCGCGTTACAATTTTCCCTTTTTTCGCATATTTAACAAGAAACGCATGAATTGTTTCTTGTTTCATCGTGTGATAGTTTGGGAGCTTCCCGCAATATATTAAATCTGCATTTGGCTTTGCATAAGAAAGTAATTCTTTATTTACAAGACGATCATATAAAATGACATCTGCTTGCTTGATACACTTGACTCCTTTTACAGAAATTAAATCTGGATCTCCCGGCCCTGCGCCAACAATATATACTTTTCCCATCATCTCTCCTCATTTCTACTATAAAGTGAAACTTCCATCCCTATTACGAATGGAAGTTTCAATATATACCCATTTTGATTTACTGACATTTACGTCATGACTATAAAGAACAAAGTGGGATTTCCACTCGTTTTCTACCAACTTTCCAATATTTTGTATTACGACGTCTCTTGCTCATGAATGACAAATGCTGCCCCTTTTCGAATCTTCTTTTTTTCATATAGAGAGATTTCCTTAACTTCTGGCAGCGGTAAAAAATACTTCTCTAATTCTACTTCCACAAGTCTAAATGCCTGTTCTTCACTTTGTGCAACAACTACTACAGGAATAACACCATTTTCCAATACTGCTTCAAAACGATATAAATCCATATTGCCCTCCCCCCTATGATGCAATCACTTCTTCTAAAATAACATTTAACGCGGATTGTAAATCTTCTATACCAATGCGTCCAACAAACTCATAAAATGTTTCAGCTGGCAGTTTATGCTCTTTAAAATATGTTAAAAATGATACAAGAACATTTGGAAGGTCTTCCCCATCAATTTTCCCTTTTAATTTTTGGTTATAGACGCCACCATCTAATAACGTACCACCTACATAAATTTCAAACGCTTCCACAATTCCTTTTTCTTTCGTTTTCAATTTCACCCCTTGCAAACCAATGTCTGCAATTTGTCTTTGCCCACATGAATTTGGACACCCTACCATATGAATACGAACCGGAACATCTAAAACAAGCTGCGTATCTAAATAATCTGCAATATTACGTAGTCTTTCTTTCGTTTCCACTAATGCAAGGTTACAATATTCAATCCCTGTACACGATACTGCATATCCTATAAAAGATTTTGGACTTGCAGAAATAGATTCAAATAAAGGTTCTTTTAACAGTCCCTCCACATTTTCTTTCGTAATATTCGGAATGATTAAATTTTGGGAATTACATGTACGAATCTCTCCATTTCCGTACTGTTTCGCAATTCTAGCAATTTCAAAGAACTCCTCAGAATGTAAACGTCCAACAGGTACGTTAAAACCAACGTATGATAAATCACCTTGTTTTTGCTTATGAACACCGTAGAAATAACCCGCGTTCCACCCTTTTAAAGCATCTTTTCCTTTATCATGTAAAGGCCCTGTATATTCTAATAATTTGTCTTTAAATTTTTCCGGTCCCCAATCGGCAACTAAGAATTTCAAACGTGCTAAATGTCGTTTTTCACGATATCCGAAATCACGGAAAACTGTAGCAATTGCAATCGCTACTGTTTTCACTTGCTCAGGAAGGATGAACAAATCTAGCTCTTGCGCTAAATACGGACGGGCAGATAATCCTCCGCCTACTCGTAAATGAAATCCTTCCACTGTTTTTCCATCAATCTCTTTTGTAGCTGGAATAAAGGCAGCACAGTTAATTTCAGCATTTGCTGCATTATATACATTTGTGCTGATTGACATTTTAAATTTTCGAGGTAAATTCGAGAATTCTTCATTATGTTGGAAGAACTCATACACTTCTTTTACAATTGGTGCTGTATCAAATAATTCGTCACCATCAATACCAGCAAGAGGATTCCCAATGATATTTCTTGTAATATCACCGCAAGCTCCAGCTGATGATAATCCTACTTTTTCTAATCGGTCAAAAATATCTGGTATTTGACCAATTTCAAGCCAATGGAATTGAATCGCCTGCCTTGTAGTAATATCCAGAACATCACGACCATAATCTTCCGCAATCGAAGCCAATACCTCCACTTGTTCATTCGTTAAAATACCAGAAGGAATATTCACGCGCATCATAAAATATCCCGCTTCTTTTGGCCGCTGTAAATATAACCCCGCCCATTTAAATGAATCCCATTCTTCTTTTGGAATAGAATCAAATCCATGTTCAGCATAATACGGAATCGCTTTAAAAATTTCTAACCCGTCTTTTTCTAATTTCTTTTTCTCTGTAGCATTTAACTTTTCATTGTTTGCCCACACTTTTTCATAACTCATTTTTATTCCCCCTATATAAAGCTACGCTCTTGTAAGTAACCAATAATTTGTTCTGCACATTGTTCGATTGAATAAAGATTTGTTTCTACTACCACTTCTGCCTCTACAGGCTCCTCATACGGCGAATCAATACCAGTAAATTGCTTAATATCGCCTTGCCTCGCTTTTTTATAGAGTCCTTTCGGATCACGTTTCTCACATTCTTCTATTGGACACTTTACAAACACTTCGATAAATTCGTCCGTTTCAAGAATATCGCGTACTTGCTGACGATCCACTCGGAATGGTGAAATAAATGCTGTTAATACAATTGTCCCTTGATCTACAAATAACTTCGCCACTTCACCAATACGACGAATGTTTTCTGTCCGATCACTTTCGGAAAAGCCCAAATCTTTATTTAAACCATGACGAATATTATCGCCATCGAGTACATAATTCCCTATATTTCTTTCGAACAACTTTTTAGCAACCACATTGGCTACTGTTGATTTTCCAGAAGCTGATAATCCAGTGAACCAGAGCACAAAACTGTGGTGATCACTTTTCTTCCGTCTTTCTTTTTTTGAAACAGATGCTGTATGCCAAGTAATATTTCTTCCCATCTTACTCTCTCCTTATTTTGTAACGACTTCTTTTTGCAAACCACGAATTAATATTTCTATCACCTCTTTACGGCTAAATGTACTTGGCGGAATTTCTCTATTTCGTAACATCTCTCGTACTTTTGTACCAGATAAAATAACATGGTCATCTTTACTATGTGGACACGTTTTCGTAGAAGCCATCGCTTCACATTTGGTACAGTAAAAACTATGTTCAAAAAAGAGTGGTGTAATCCCTAACTCATCTACTGTAAAGTTCGCAAAAATCTCTTGCGCTTCGTACGTGCCATAATAATTACCTACCCCCGCATGATCACGTCCGACAATAAAGTGTGTACAGCCAAAGTTTTTTCTAACTAGCGCATGAAATATCGCTTCACGTGGTCCCGCATAACGCATTGCCGCTGGAAAAACACTTAAAAAGACACGATCACTCGGATAATAATTTTTCAACAGCACTTCATAACTTTCCATACGCACATCAGCTGGAATATCATCTGATTTCGTTTCACCAACAAGCGGATTCAAAAATAAGCCGTCTACAATCTCCAGTGCAGACTTTTGAATATACTCATGTGCACGGTGGACAGGGTTTCTTGTTTGAAAACCTACTACCGTTTTCCAACCTCGCTTTTTAAATTCTGCACGAGTTTCGCTTGGATCTAAGTGATAAGAAGCAAACTTATCATTTTTAAAACGCTTTACAAGCGTGATTGTTCCTCCAACATAAATATTCGGTCTATCATATAATTTTTTCACACCTGGATGGGCAATATCAGTGGTTTTATAGACAAGCAACGCTTCTTTCTCTTTATCCGGTGTAAAAATATCTTCTATTTGAATGGCACCATACGTGATTCCCTCTTTGACAAGACGAACCTCTTCACCAATTTTTAATTGCTTCGCCTTTGCTTCCGTTATTGGTAGTGTGATAGGGATACTCCATACACTCCCTTTTACTAGGCGCATTGTTTCTATTACAGATTGATAATCCTCTTTCCCTAAAAATCCTGTAAGGGGGCTATAACCACCTACTGCAAGAAGCTCTAAATCACTTAAAGCCATTTGGTCTAATTCAATTTCTTTTGTAACTCCCTTTATTTCATATGATTCATCAACGCGATTTACTAATATGTTTGTTTTACTCATTTTCCTGTCCGCCTCTTTCACATATATTTAAAAGTGCTTAAATTCTTATTGATAATGAAGGCCACATTCCGTTTTCGACTTTCCAGCCCATCGTCCGTCTCTGGAATCTCCTCCTTCTCCAATAGGCAATGTACATTTTTCACAACCTATACTTGGATACCCAACGTCGTGCAGCGGATTATACGGTAAATGATGCTTAAATACGTAACGCCACACTTCCTTCCACGTCCAATGAATGAGTGGACAAATTTTAATAGATTGAAAGCGATGATCTTGATTGATAAATCTTGTATGTTTACGTGTTTCAGATTGTTCCCTTCTTAGTCCCGATATCCAAGATTTCCTACTTGATAAAGACTCTTCCAGCGGTAAAATTTTTCTTAATTTACAACAAAGATTGGGATTATGCTCCCACAGATTATCCCCATGCTCCTTTGCTTGCTCTTCAAGCGTTAGCGAGGGTTGTTTTTCAGTAATTTTGAGATTCGGAAACCTTTCGCGCACTCGCTTAATTAAATCGTATGTTTCTTGAAAATGAACGTTTGTATCCAAAAATACAACGTTTGCAGATGGATTTACTTGATTTATAAGATGTAGTAACACCATCCCCTCTACACCAAAGCTACATGCGTATACAATATCATCCTCATAATGTTTATAAGCCCATTCTAATACTTGTAATGCTCCCTTCGTTTCATCTTCCTCAGAAAAAGAAATGAAATCCTCTTTCCACGTTTCATACGTCAGCATGTTATTTCCCCCTATAACACAAAAAGACGGTTTTAACCTAATAAAATAGATTAAAACCGCCTCTAGTTTTTCTAGTCAGCGCTTTTTACTTTAAGCGTACTTTTTCACTTTTCTCAAGCTGAATCACTTTTCCATCTTGCACAACAATTGTAATGGAACCATATTTCATACCTGCAAGCATCGTTTGAATTTTCTCAGCTACTTCGTCAAAATGTCCACGTACTCCCACGAACAGCCCCCCTTTTTATTCATAAAAAAAATCTTTTCCATTTCGAAAAGACTGTTCGGTAATATATTTTACCTTATCTTTCAAAATGGATGCCATTTTGCTGGACTTAGCACCTTGCTTTCATAAGCAGGTTGCTGAGCTTCGTAGGGCCAGTTCCCTCCGCTTCTCTTGATAAGCTTTGTATCTGTATTTTATCATAATTCTGATTTTTTTCAATCCTAGTTTTCCGATATATTTTATATTTTTTCTTTTTTAAAGGAGTTGCTCAGTCTAAGCAACTCCTTCTTATTGATTACACAAGCTCTTTTATGTGTATGCGATCGTTCCCAATTATATTTTCATATGTTTCACGTTCAACAACAACTTGCGACTCTCCATCTTTTGCAAATACTACAGCTGGTCTACGAATGCGATTATAATTGTTCGCCATAGAATATCCATATGCTCCTGTACAAGAAATTGCTAACAGATCTCCTGGAGCAACTTGTGGCAATTCTATATCCCAAATAAGCATATCCCCACTCTCACAACACTTTCCAGCAATTGAAACAACTTCTTCAGCCGCTGCTTTCCCTCGATTTGCTAAGATCGCCTCATAACGTGCTCCATATAAAGCTGGTCTTAAATTATCTGTCATTCCACCATCGACTGACACATATTTACGAATACCAGGAATATTTTTTACAGCTCCTACTGTATAAATTGTTGTTCCTGTATCCCCAACGATACTACGACCTGGTTCAATCCATATTTCAGGAAGGGGATAATTATTTCGTGTAAATTGTTCTCTCACTGCATCAGTGACAGCATGCACATATGTTTCAAGTGTAAGTGGTGTATCAGCTTCCGTATATCGAATCCCAAAACCTCCACCGACGTTTAACACCGTTACAACATAACCAGTCTGTTCTCTTATTTCTTCTAAAAAGTTATACAATACTTCAATCGCCCGAACAAATCCTGCTGTTTCAAAAATTTGTGACCCAATATGCGAATGAATGCCTAACACATTATAATTTGATTTTCCTAACGCTATTTGAATTGCCTGCATTGCCTGGCCAGTAGAAACCCCAAAACCAAATTTCGAATCATCTTGCCCTGTTGTAATATATTCATGCGTATGTGCCTCTACCCCAGGTGTAACTCGAATTAATATATTTACAATTTTTCCATACTGCTGTGCTAAATCATGTAATACTTCCATTTCAAAGAAATTGTCTACTACAAAGCATCCAATATCTGCTTGTAGTGCCATTATGATTTCTTCTTCGGTCTTATTATTACCATGAAAATGAATGCGCGATGCAGGAAAGCCCGCCTGCAGAGCAGTATACAATTCACCGCCAGAAACAACATCTAACGACATATTTTCTTCACGAGCTACTCGGCACATCTCCATGCACAAGAACGCTTTACTTGCATACGCTACTTGATAAGAGAATCCACTTTCCTGGAAAGCACGATGAAACGCGTGACATTTTTCACGAATAGAAGCCTCATCGTATACATAAAGTGGTGTTCCATATTGTTTAGCTAGTTGCGCTGTATCGCATCCTCCAATTTCTAAGTGTCCTTGCTCATTGATTCGGCTTGTGCCGTGTAAATACATTTGAATTCCTCCCTTATTCCCTCTACAACTTATAACCCCAGTCTTCTATTCATTGCAGCACGCTTTTGGATAAACAAAAAACGCGCGGAACAATGTTCACACGCGTTTCTTATTAGGAATCATATATCATGAAAAAATAAACGAGTTGTTATCTTCTCAAATAAGAAACCGCATCAACATCTCCAAATAGCTCTCCATAAAATAAAATTTTATGACAGTACTACATTTATTCAATGTAGTCCCAATATATGAATGATGTGGTCAATCTTATATTTCGGCAATAGTCCCTTTCAATCTATGATCACAGATTCCACTAAATCTCCCATAGCTTACTCTTTCCTATCGCGGCCTCTACCTTTGAGAGTAGATGAGGTAATACTATTTAATTTTCAAACAGCTTATATTGGTATTAACAATACCAAACGAATAATTTATTTGTCAAACAATTTTTTACATTAATTTTTTACAATTTAATTTCGTATCATTCGGCAAGCGCTTTATATCTATTTTTTTCACAGTCCATTCTCCCTCATCATTATCAAACGTAATTCTTATTTTTTCAAATGGCGGAAGCACCTTTCCCCTTTTAACTTCATATTTTGTCACTTCAATTACAGCTTGAAATACATATGTACCACTATAAATTTTTTTTAAACTCACGATTTTGGGACAATCATATGGCTTTAGTTTTCCATAATTCTTTTCAATCGCAGCGTTTATTTTTGGAAACAATACAGAATAGAGGGCATCCTCCATTAAAGGTACATCATATTGTGCTGCAATCGCTGCTGGAGAAGAAAATAATATAAAAACACTACATAATGCTAAACAAAGTAACTTTTTCATTACAACCTCCATATTCTTACGCAACGTTTTCATCCCATTATTTTAATCAATGGATCAGCATCCATGAATTAAAGTTTCATTTTATTTTCTCCCACTTCTCTTTTTCTACTCGATTATTACAAAAATCATCCACAATCCCGCTTTGTTCTCGTATAATAGTACACATAGTATAATAATCATAATCATATAGGGCTGTTCGTATATATAGTGAAACTTCTATTCAGTAAGGTACAATCACTATAACTGTCATAAGTATAGGAGAGGAGTATATTATGTTACAACATTTGTTCCCAAAATTACGATTTGCACTTGTTGCAGTCGTTTTATTATGGATCAAAACATATATTGTGTACAAGCTAGCCTTCGATATTAAAATTGATAGCTTCTTCGAAGAAATGATGCTTTTGTTTAATCCAATTGCTTCATTGCTTTTATTTTTTGGTCTAGCTTTATTAGCATCAAAATATCGAAATCGAATTATTATTGGAATAAGCTTTTTGCTGTCATTTATTTTATTTGGAAATGCAATGTTTTATGGATTTTATAATGACTTTGTCACATTCCCTGTTCTATTCCAAACAAATAACATGGCTGATTTAGGAACAAGTATTAAAGAACTATTTACGTACAAAACATTACTTCTATTTGCAGATGCGATGATCTTAATTTTTATTTCACGTAAGTTCCCGAACTTTTGTGATAACACACCACTGTCCCGCTCTGAAAAACGAACCTTTTTTAGTGGTGTAACAGCTCTATTAGCATTGCAAGTTATTGTTTCTGTCATTCATAAGCCACAGTTATTTTCACACTCTTTTGATCGTCAAACTGTTGTGAAAAATCTAGGTTTATACACGTATCACCTATTTGACATTACACTTCAGTCTAAATCTTCTGCAGAGCGTGTATTTGCAAGTGGAGACGGTTTTTCTGAAATTAAAAACTATGTGAATTCAAAAGATAAACAAGTTGATAAAAATTTATTCGGAGCTGCAAAAGGAAAGAACGTCATTTTAATTTCAATGGAATCCACACAAAATTTTGTTATCAACAAAAAAATAAATGGAAAAGAAATTACTCCATTTTTAAATCAATTTATAAAAGATAGTTATTACTTCGATAACTTTTATCATCAAACTGGACAAGGAAAAACATCCGATGCCGAATTTATTGTAGAAAATTCATTATACCCATTAGACCGCGGCTCTGTATTCTTTACGCATGCAAAAAATGAATACACAGCAACTCCTGAACAGTTAAAAAAATACGGATATTATTCCGCTGTATTTCATTCAAATGATAAAACCTTTTGGAATCGGGATGTAATGTATCCAGCACTCGGATACGATCGTTATTTTAACCTCAATGATTATACAGGAACAGAACAAATGTCTGTTGGTTGGGGACTAAAAGATAAAGAGTTCTTTGAACAATCGATTTCAAAGCTTAAATCCTTGCCACAACCGTTTTACACAAAATTTATTACATTAACAAATCATTTCCCATTTCTTTTAAATCCAGAAGATCAATACATTAATGAGTATAATTCTGAGAGTGGTGTATTCAATCGTTATTTCCCAACCGTTCGCTATACAGACGAAGCTCTTAAACTATTTATCAATCGATTAAAAGAAGAGGGGCTATATGATAATTCAGTTATAGTTATTTATGGAGATCATTATGGTATTTCTGAAAACCATAATACTGCGATGGCACAGTTTCTCGGTAAAGAATCCATAACTCCATTTGATTCAATGCAGCTGCAACGTGTACCACTTATTATTCACGTTCCTGGTCAAGAAGGAAAAATCATTCCCAAAGTATCTGGACAAATCGATTTAAAACCAACATTGCTCCATTTACTTGGTATCAAAACAAACCAATCCATTGAATTTGGTACTGATTTATTTATAAAAAATGAAGATCCACTTATGATTATGCGTGATGGTAGTTTCGTAACAAACGATTATGTTTATACAAAGAATATGTGCTATAAAAAAAGCACAGGTGAACCTATTGATTCAGCAATTTGCCAGCCATATATTGAAAAAGCAAAAACAGAATTAAATTATTCCGACAAACTTATATATGGAGATTTATTACGATTTGATCCTAACAATACATATAAAACAGGATCAATGATAACTAAATTTGAATAAATTTCAAAGAAACCTCAAATGATAACAACTTGAGGTTTCTTTTTTCTTAATTAAATCTTTACTCTTTCATAAACATGACGATCTTATCTAGCACCCCTCTCTCTCCCTTAGCTCAACCCTCACTTTATCGAATCCCACCATTAAGCTAAATGAGGGTTTCACGTTATGAAATCTTTCACAAAATGGGAATTTTTTCGTACGTCGAAAGAAATTTATGTTATGATAAAATAAGTAAACTTTCATACACTAATTAAGAATTTATTACAGAAAGCAAGGGATCAGATTTTGTATAGAGCAGCAATTCCAAACTTATTTACGCTCGGAAATTTATACAGTGGATTTTTATCAATCGGCTATGCATCTTTAGGGTATTATAAACCAGCTGCTATTTTAGTACTAATCGGGATGATGTTAGATAGTCTTGATGGTCGGGTTGCTCGTTTATTGCGTGTTGATTCACAAATGGGAAAAGAACTTGATTCACTAGCAGATGTTGTAACATTCGGTGCTGCGCCTGCGGTTTTAATGTACTACACCTCCTTTTCCAATTACGGAATTATTGGACTATACATAGCAGGACTATTCCCCCTATTCGGAGCATATCGCTTAGCAAGGTTCAATGTAACGCCATCCTCTACTTCTATGAAGTATTTCACTGGTGTTCCTATTACTGCAGCAGGAGGACTTGTTGCCTTCTTAACATTGTTTTCAAATACCATTCCAAAAATCGTCCTCATTACGGTATTTGTAACGTTTGCATTTTTAATGGTAAGTCGTATTCGAATCCCAAGTTTAAAAGATGTACCAATTCCACGTTACAGCATTATTGTTACGCTATTTTTAATTGGTAGTATTTATACAATGTATAAAACGAGTTTTGGCAACATTTCAGTATTTCTATTCATTGCTATTCCACTTTATATTTTGTTTATGTTATCTCAATTTCTTAGACAAAGGCCATCTCATAAAAAACGAGCAAATAAAGAAAAATAGCAAGAACCCTTCCGAATTCGGAAGGGTTCTTGCTATTTTGTAACTAATACTTTTTGTTTCACAGGTGTTAATGGTTCCTCTCCTTCTAATACAGCTAAAATGTTACGTACTGCCATTTCAGCCATAGCGTCACGTGTTTCAAACGTTGCGTTTCCAACATGCGGAGTAAGAACAACATTTTTCAGTCCCTTTAATCTCTCTGTAATTTTCGGTTCAAACTCAAATACATCAAGAGCCGCCCCTTCAATTTCATTTGTCTCTAACGCATGAGCAAGCGCTAGTTCATTCATAATTGGACCACGTGCTGCATTTATGATATATGCTGTTTTCTTCATCATTTTAAATTGTTCTTCATCAATCATATGATGAAGACTTGGATTATACGCACAATTAATCGTAATAAAGTCTGCTGTTTGTAATAGTTCTTCTAATGTTACATATATTGCTTCTAATTCACTTTCTGCCTCATCCTTACGGTTTGGTCCTGTATAAATCACATTCATTCCAAATGCTTTTGCACGTTTCGCAACTGCTTTTCCAATTTCACCAAGGCCGATGATTCCAATTGTTTTCCCATATATTTCTCGGCCTAGGAAAAAGAGTGGTGCCCAGCCATTAAATCCTACAGTACGACATAATGTATCCCCTTCTGGAATTCGTCTTGCAGCTGCTAAAAGAAGGGCAAATGTTAACTCTGCTGTTGCTTCTGTTGAAACTTTTGGTGTATTTGTAACTGTAATTCCTTTTTCTGCAGCATACATATAATCGATATTATCGTAACCCGCACCATAGTTGGCAATGATTTCCAAATCAGGTGCTACATCAATTACTTCCTTTGTTACCTTTGTTGAAAGTAAACTTAACAGTGCATCTTTTTCCTTTACTCGTTCTGCTAGTTCCTCTACACTAATTAATCCTTCCTTATCATACATTTCCACATCATGATTTTGTAATAATTGTAGTCCGATTTCTGGAATTTTTCCTGCCACTAATATTTTCGCCACTAATAAGCACCTCTTCTATTTAAAAATGAAAACTCCTTTATATTTTATTGTAAGAAATCTATATCAAAAAAGCCAAGAAATTTGATTACAGTTCCGAAAACTGACACTTTTCCACATAATAAAAGAGGAGATCGATATCTCCTCTTTTATTTATTGCTCTTCACTAGATTGTTTTCCAAGCTTTACATCAATCGTTCCTTCTGCTACCGTATCACTAATTTGTTCTTGCACTACAGAATCAACTTCCTCGTTCGTTTGGGAAGCATAACTTTGATTCGTCACTTTCATGTTCTGTTTGTTGTTTTGTTTTGTCATTTCAAACCCTCCTTTATCATTCTTTTTTATTTTGAGCAAAAAGAAAGGTTTTCATCACAAAATCATTTTTACTTTGAAACAGTTACCGATTCTTCTTCAAGCAGCTTCATCTTCCTCACCCGTTTTTCAAATGTAGCAACATGAGAAATACCATGATTACGTAATGTTTTCACATTTTCCCGGATATAATTTCCTAAGTCATTTGGGTAATGAGCATCTGATGAAAGAGTAATCGGTACTTTATGCTGCGCTAACGCTTGTAAATAAAGCGGACTTGGACACATCTCTCGAACAGGATAACGATAATATAATCCAGCATTTACTTCCGTTGCTGTATTTGTTTCTATTAATGCCTTAGCAATTCTTTCGTAATATGGAATCTGTACATTTTCATCTAATCGATAATTAAATACTTTTATATTATCAAGGTGCGCTACAATATCAAATAATCTCGAACGAACTGCCTTTTCTACTGTTGTGAAAAAGGCACCATACAATGTATTTAGCTGATGATTTTCGAAATATTCTTTCGTATCTGGGTTATCAAATCCCCATCCATCAATAAAATGGACAGAACCAATTACATAATCCCAATCTCCTAATGCTAACAAATCTTCTAGCTCTCTCTCTCCATCAATAAAATAATCCGCTTCAATCCCAAGGCGCAGTACTACTCCTCTTTTTCTCCAACGCTCCTTTGCCTCTTGAATTGCTTTTGTAAAATCAGAAATGGAAGCTACCCGCACTTGATCTAGCCATTCTTTCTGCAGTCGACCGAGCTTTGAATCACTAATGTCTACATATTTTTCGTAATACTCTTTTGCCTCATAAAAGCGATAGAGATGATCAACAATCCCCACTTCTTTTATTCCTTTTTGCAGTGCTTCTTCTAAATATAAATCAATCCATTCCGCTGTAAACGGACCGTCTTGCACACGCTTTTGCAAACGTTCTTGTGTTTTCATGAGCCATTCAATAGAGTGCTTTTCTTCTTTGAGTGGTTGAAAATGTTCTAGCGATTCATTTATTCTCGCCAACCATCCTATTGAATACGGACCTTCTTCTAAATGAAGGTGATAATCTACTTTCATACTCTTCCCCCCTTATAATGTATCAATTTCTTTTCGTTCCCCTGTTTTTGAGAGCTTTCCTTGTCTCTCTTTCACTTCTTCTAACACATCTTCTAATGGAATATTTTTTGTGGCTAGTAAAACAAAGCAGTGATAAATCACATCGACCATTTCTTTTATAAGTTCTTCTTTATCATCGTTTTTTGCAGCGATCACAACTTCTGTACACTCTTCCCCTATTTTTTTTAAAATCTTATCTTCACCTTTTGTAAATAAATAACTTGTATATGATTCCGAAATTGGACTTTCTTTACGCTGCTCAATAGTTTCATATAAAGACTTCAGTACGTCTTCCATCCTCAGATCCCCCTATATGATTTTATAATGAAAGCATGTTTTCTCTCCTGTATGACAAGCTGGTCCTACTTGCTTAACCATAATTACAATCGAATCTTGATCACAATCTAAATACAGAGATTGAACATACTGCATGTGCCCAGACGTTTCTCCTTTATTCCATAACGCTTGCCGCGAGCGTGAATAAAACCATGTTTTCTTCGTCTCTAACGTTTTTTTATATGCTTCTTCATTCATATATGCTAACATCAAAACTTCTTTTGTTTCTTCTTCTACCACAATAGCTGGCAACAATCCCTTTGAGAAATCAGGCGTCATATTCTCACCTCAATTTTCCCTTCTTGTAATTTTTTCTTCACCTCTTGCACTGTTGCCTCACCATAGTGAAAAATAGAGGCTGCTAATGCTGCATTTACCGATGTTTTTTGAAACACCTTTACAATATGTTCCGCGCTTCCACATCCTCCTGATGCAATAACTGGAATCGAGACAGCTTCTGAAATTGTTTTAGTCAAACGAATATCATAGCCATCCTTCGTCCCATCTGCATCCATACTCGTAAGTAAAATCTCGCCAGCCCCTAACTGTTCTACCTGCTTTGCCCATTGTACAGCATCAATTCCTGTATCAATCCGTCCACCATTTACATATACGTTCCATTTATTTTCTTTTACTTTCCTTGCATCAATTGCGACAACAATACATTGGGAACCAAAATGTTCGGCTCCTTCCCCAACTAATTTTGGATTTCGTACTGCCGCTGAATTAAGTGAAACTTTGTCCGCACCTGCTCTTAGCAAGGCATATATATCTTGAATAGTGGAAATCCCACCCCCAACTGTAAGCGGAATAAACACTTTTGACGCCGCTCTCTCTACAACATCTATAATTGTTTTTCTCCCCTCATGCGTCGCCGTAATATCTAAAAAAACAATTTCATCTGCACCTGCTTTATTATACAAATCAGCTATTTCAACAGGATCACCAACATCTTGTAATCCTACAAAATTCACACCCTTTACAACACGGCCATCTTTCACATCTAAACATGGAATGATTCGCTTCGTTAACATATCTTTGTCACCTGCAATGCCTCTTCTAAATCAATTGTTTTTTCATATAACGCTTTTCCGATAATAACGCCATAGACATTCATATCGTTTAACTTCTGTATATCTTGCAATGAGCATACGCCGCCTGATGCAACAATACGGATCGCCACCGCTTTCTGTAGTAATTGCAGTTGCTCGAAGTTCGGACCCTCTAACGTACCATCTTTTGCAATATCTGTAAAAATGATTGTTTGCACGCCGGCACTTTCCATTTTCTTCGCAAGGTCAATATAAGAAATTTCAGACACATCTAACCAGCCTCTTGTTGCAACAAAACCATTTTTCGCATCAATACCAACAATAATATTTTCTCCATATAAACGAACTGCTTCTTCTAAAAAAGGACGATCGTACAATGCTGCCGTTCCTAAAATAACTTTTTCTACTCCTACTGACAGTAACTTTTCAATCGTTTTAAGAGAGCGTATTCCTCCGCCTACTTGAACCGGAATTCGAACTGCTTTACATATATCCTCAATTACAGAAAGATTCATTGATTGACCTGCAACCGCCCCGTCTAAATCAACAATGTGTAATGTTCTTGCACCTAATTTTTCAAATAATAATGCTTGAGCAACTGGATTTTCATTCATAACTTTTTCCTTATTAAATTCTCCTTGATAAAGCCTAACACACCGCCCTTGTTTTAAATCGATAGCTGGGAAGATTTCCATGATTCTACCACTCCTTTAAAGTTTCTTAACATTTGTATTCCGATATCACCGCTTTTTTCAGGGTGAAACTGCGCTCCAAATATATTCCCTTTCGCAACAATCCCTGGAATATCAATCTTATAGTCACTACTACCACATACAATCTCACTTGGACAATCTACATAATAGGAATGAACATAATACACAAATGAACCATTTTCTACTCCATTCCACAGCTCCATTTCCCGTTTCTTCTTTAATTGATTCCAGCCCATATGCGGTATTTTATAAGGGACTTTCAGCTTTCGAACTACTCCTGGCAACAAACCTAATCCTTTTGTTCTCTCTATTTCTTCACTTTCTTCAAATAAAATCTGCATCCCTAAACAAATACCAAGTAGTGGTTTTCCTTGTGCTCCAATTTCTTGAATTACTGAAACGAGATCTTTTTCCTGCAAAGCAATCATTGCTTTTGGAAAAGCTCCAACTCCTGGTAAGATCACACCGTCACTTTGTAATATCTTCTCTTTATCATCTGTTACAATATGCTTAGCCCCAATACGTGTTAACGCCTGTTCAACACTGCGAATATTCCCCATTCCATAATCTACAATTGCAATCAATTACAACAGTCCTTTCGTAGAGTTTACACCAACAATTTTGTCATTTTTGTCCACCGCTTCACGCAGTGCACGTCCAAACGCTTTAAATAACGCTTCAATTTTGTGATGGGTATTACTTCCATATAATATTCGAGCATGTAGTGTGATATTGGCAGCGTGGGCAACCGCTCTAAAAAACTCCTCTGTCAGCTCTGTATCAAAATCTCCTAACTTAGGATTTTTCAATTCACCTTGAAAGACATGATAAGACCTTCCGCTTATATCAATTGCTACAAAGCCTAATGCTTCATCCATTGGTACATATGCCGCTCCGTAACGATTAATCCCTTCTTTATTTTGCAGTGCCTCTTTCAAACAATTTCCAAGTACAATACCAACATCTTCAACAGTATGATGAGCGTCAACAAACACATCACCTTCTGCTTCGATTTGCAAACCAAATCGTCCATGTCTTGCAAACAAAGTTAACATATGATCAAAAAACCCCACACCTGTTTGAATCGCAACATTTGTACTTTCATCTAGTTGTAAACTCAGTTTGATTTTTGTTTCTGTCGTTCCTCGTACTTGACTTGCCTCACGCATTATTTCTCCTCCTCAAATCGAATTTGTATTGCTCTTGCATGCGCATGTAGTCCCTCTTTATCAGCGAGCGTTGTAATATGATGTTGAACGTTTTGTAACGCTTCTTTTGTATAGGATACAAAGCTCGATTTTTTCACAAAATCATCAACCGATAACGGTGAAAAGAAACGCGCCGTTCCGCTTGTTGGCAGTACATGATTGGGTCCTGCAAAATAATCTCCAAGTGGCTCTGGTGCATACGGACCAATAAAAATCGAACCCGCATGCTGAATATATGCCAAAGCGTTCATCGGCTCTTTTATGTGCAACTCTAAATGCTCCGGTGCTATTTCATTTGACAATTGAAACGCGTGCTCTAGCGAAGGAACAACGAGAATTGCTCCGTTTCTTTCTATTGATTCACAAGCTATTTCACTTCTTGGCAATTCCCGAAGTTGCTGCTTTATTTCTCTTTCTATCTCTTTAGCAAGTTCTACACAAGTTGTAATACAAATCGCTGTTGCTCTCACATCATGCTCAGCTTGAGATAATAAGTCCGCTGCGATAAAAGACGCATTTCCAGTTTTGTCAGCAATTACAACGATCTCAGATGGTCCAGCAATCATATCGATATGAACAACTCCAAATACCTCACGTTTTGCAAGAGCCACATATATATTCCCTGGACCGACAATTTTATCAACTTTCGGAATCGATTCTGTCCCATATGCTAATGCTCCTATCGCTTGTGCACCACCTACTGTATAGATTTCATCTACACCGGCAATTTCAGCAGCTGCTAAAATATGTGGATCTATTCCCGCTTTCCCTGGCGGTGTTACCATTACAACCTTCTGAACACCGGCAATTTTAGCAGGTAATACATTCATAAGTACAGATGACGGATACGATGCAGTTCCTCCTGGTACATATACACCAACTGTTTGCAATGGTCTAATCAGTTGCCCACGAATCACACCCTCATTTTCACAATCTAAAAAGGATTGTCTTTTTTGTTTTTCATGGTATGAGATGATGTTTTCCTTTGCGCATTGCAATGCTTCTAGAAATGAAGATTCCACATATTTACTCGCTTTTTCAACTTCTTCTTTTGCAACACGTAATTTTTGTAATTCAATTCCATCAAAAGTTTTTGTATAAGAAAATAGTGCCTCATCTTTCCCTTTTCTCACACCCTCAACAATTTCCCTTACGCGTATCTGTACAGTTTCTTCTATTATATTAGCCTGTTCTCTTAACTGTTTTATTCTCTTCAACGCTTCCGTGTAGTTTTCAGATATTACTTCCACCCAGAGTCCCCCTTTATTTATCTGCAGTGATGACACGCTCCATTTTATTTATAATATTGAATATTTCGTCTTTTTTTGTTTTTAAAGCAGCTTTATTTACAATCATGCGAGCTGATATTGAATACATTTCTTCAAATACAATCAATCCATTTTCTTGTAATGTTTTTCCCGTCTCTACAATATCAACAATCGCATCTGCTAATCCAAGAAGTGGAGCGATTTCTACTGAACCTTCTATTTTAATAATTTCTACATCTTCTCCCTTATCTCGAAAATAACCGGAAGTAATATGCGGATATTTTGTAGCAATTCTCTTTTTTCGATAGCCTTTCGGATTATATGTCGGAATAGAAGCGACACAAAACTTACAACATCCTACTTCTAAATCAACCATTTCATATATATCTTTCTCATATTCCATTAAAATATCTTTTCCAACAATACCTATGTCTGCAACACCATGTTCTACATATGTTGCAACATCAACCGCTTTAACAAGAATGAACGAAATATTAGCATTTTCACTTTGAAAAACAAGTCTTCTTCCTTTATCTTTCAGCTCCGAACAATCTATACCGATTTTTTCAAAAAGCGGGATAATATGTTCCTCCAATCTTCCTTTCGTTAACGCAATTTGAATGTTACGCATGAAGTTTCTCCTTCTTTCTGTATCACCCATTTTTCTTTCCACATATATTCCACTAATGCTTTTCCAGTCGCTTCAATCACTTTTGTAATCCCATTCTTCTTCGCAAACTGAAATGTATCTTGCAAATTCTCAAACATAGATAACTCCACTTTCCAACCATCTTTCTGAAGTAAACCACATAGTCTTTCTGCTTCTGCTATCCGATCCAAAGAATAATGAATGATCATATCTAATTTTTTTCGTTTGAATTGTTTTTGCTGTTCTTGTAATATCCGGACAATTTGATTTACTTGTACAGCCAATCCAACTGCTGGCATCGGTTCCCCAAAATTACCAAGCAATTCATCATATCTTCCGCCACTAACGATTTCTCCTCCAACATCATATATATATCCTCTAAAAATAATTCCTGTATAATAATGCAAATGTTGAATCATTCCAAGGTCAATCGAGATATACGAAGCATATCCTAATTTTTCAATCGTTTTATAAATTTCTTTAACCCGCGCAATCGCTTGCTTCATCTCATAATTCGAAGCAAGTTTTTCCGCTTCTTCAATTACTTCAAGTTTTCCGAATAATCTTGGTAACTTTTCAAGTAACTGTACAGTTTCATCACGTCGATCTAAGTTCCTTTCTTGTAAAAAACGGGATAGTTCTGCATAATTTTTACTTTCAATATACGTACGTAAAAGCGACTCCTCCTCTTCTCCAAATGACAGCTTTTTAACGATACACTTGTATAACTGAACTTGCCCTAATTCTATTGTAAAAGATTGAATCCCCACAGCTTGAAGAGCGTGAATTGCGCTTACGATACATTCAATTTCAGCACGTATATTATCTATCCCAATTATTTCAATACCTGTTTGAATGATTTCATTGTATTTTCCAGCTAGCGACTCGTTCGCTCGAAACACATTCCCACTATATGTTAATTTCACTGGTGCCTCCTCACCATGAGTTCCTATTACTCTTGCAAGTGGGATTGTCATATCAGGTCTTAACACGATAATGCGTCCTTGCTGGTCAAAGAACTTATACATTTTCTCTTCATCTATCGGACGATTCCGAAAAGAAAAGACATCATAAAATTCAATCGTAGGCGTTCGGATTTCCTCATAGCCTCTTTCTAAAAAAGTACGTCGTAATTTTTGTTCAACTTCTTCTATTAGCGTACACTCTTCAAATACATAATCTCTTGTTCCATCTGGATTTGCTCGCTTCCATTTTGTCATACCGATTCACACTCCTTTAAGCTCTCATCAGTAAATTTCCCCTTTTAATATATGCCCACCATAGCAATCATGAACAAAATAAAAAGGGCCTTGTAGAAAAAATACCTACAAGGCCCTTTCATAGGGTGTAGGTACAACGGGACTAACCCTTGTACCTACACGTTGTTCACGCTAGGTTCAAGGGTTTATGTATGATGATGTAGTTGTGTAAGCATATTAATAGATTGTAATGTAAACATTATCCTTACTCCCTTTCTCCTCTTATTTTCACATAGTATATAACACAAAATTCAGAATGTAAACAAAATTCAAACCTTATTTATATTATATTACAGCTCGCTAAACAAATTAGCGAGCTGTATTTCGTTCATATTCTTGAATTTGTTGCTCATATTGAAGTGTGATTCCGATTTCATCTAAACCATTTAATAATTTTTCTTTCCACATGTTCTCAATTGTAAAATGAAAACGATGTAGCGAGGTTGTAATCACTTCATTCTCTAGATCAACTTCGATGACATCTCTTGGATCAACAGCTGCTAGCTTTTCACGCATTTCTTTTTCCATAACGATTGGCAGCATGCCATTTTTCGTACAATTCATATAAAAAATATCTGCAAATCCCCCCGCAACAATAACACGAAATCCATAGTCAGCGAGTGCCCATGGCGCATGTTCTCGTGATGAACCACAGCCAAAATTTTCACCTGTAATGAGTATACTTGCACCTTTTCGCTCAGGTGCATTTAATGGAAAATCCGGATTCTCTTGCCTGTCATTCCCATAACGCCATTCATCAAATAAAAATTGCCCAAAACCCGTTCGTTCAATCCTCTTTAAATATTGTTTTGGAATAATTTGATCTGTATCAATATTATCGTTCATTAGTACGGCAACAGTACCTTTATGAATACGAAACGACTCCATCATAACTCTCCTTTCTTACATCAACGAAATGACCATAAAGTGCTGCGGCGGCTGCCATAGCAGGACTGACTAAATGTGTTCTTGCACCCTTCCCCTGCCGTCCTTCAAAATTCCGATTGGAAGTAGATGCACAATGTTCTCCTTCAGGCACTTGGTCTGGATTCATCCCAAGACACATAGAACACCCAGGTTCTCTCCATTCAAATCCCGCCTCTTCAAATATACGATGCAATCCTTTTTCCATTGCTGCTTTTCGTACTCTTTTAGACCCTGGTACAACAAGCGCTCGCACCCCTTCTTTTACCTTTTTTCCCTTCACAACAGCCGCGGCGATTTCTAAATCTGATAAACGAGAATTTGTGCAAGAACCAATAAATACATGCTGAACAGGAATATCAAATACACTCTGTCCCGGCTGAAGCCCCATATACGCTAAAGCTCGTTCATCATTTTTATCATGTGTTTCTGGAAGCTTCTCATCAATACGCATACCCATACTTGGATTTGTTCCCCATGTTACATATGGTACTAGTTTAGCAACATCTACTGAAATATAAGTATCGTATATTGCATCTGGCTCAGTATAAAGTTCCTTCCACTTTGCTACTGCCAAATCAAATTCTTCCGGTGCATACTCACGTCCTTTTACATAAGCAAATGTTTTTTCATCTGGCGCAATAATTCCTGCTTTTGCTCCGCCCTCGATTGCCATGTTACAAAGCGTCATTCGCTCTTCCATTTCCATATTTACAATTGTTTCTCCGTAAAACTCCATCACATATCCCGTTCCAACTGCTATCCCATGCGTAGCTAGGAGGTGTAAAATAATATCTTTTGCGTATACTCCTTTAGGCAATTTCCCCTTTAATTCAATCCCCATTGCCTTTGGCTTTCTCTGCCATAATGTTTGCGTCGCTAATACATGTTCAACTTCACTTGTACCAATTCCAAATGACAACGCTCCAAAGGCTCCATGTGTTGCCGTATGACTATCACCACATACAATGGTCTTTCCCGGTTGTGTAAGTCCTAGTTCCGGTCCAATAACATGAACAATCCCTTGATGTTCATCCTCAATATCCGCTAATGGAATATTAAATTGCTTACAATTTTCACGAAGTGTATCTAATTGTTGCTTAGCAATACGATCCGTAATGTTCCAAACATCCTTTGTTGGAATATTATGATCCATCGTTGCAAATGTTAAATCCGGCCTCCGAACGTTCCGATTTGCAAGCCGCAAGCCTTCAAACGCTTGCGGCGATGTTACTTCATGTACGAGATGAAGATCGATATATAATAAATCTAATCCATTTTCATTTGTCGCAACAACATGTCTCTCCCACAACTTATCCAGTAACCTTTTAGCCATTATCTTCCTCTCCCTACTAACGCTTGTTCTTCCATTTCTTGAAGTACAGCCTTTGTAAACGAAGTTGTTGTTTCATTTCCGCCGATATCAACTGTACATTTCCCAGAGCGAAGAACTGAAGAAATTGCTTCTTCAATCGCTTCTCCCTCTCTTCTTAGTTCAAAAGACTGTCCAAGCATCATCGCAACTGAACGCATCATCGCAATTGGATTCACTTTATTTTTCCCTGCAATGTCTGGTGCTGATCCATGAATTGGTTCATAAAGTGAAGGCCCATTCTCTGCGTGACTTGCCGAAGGAAGCATCCCTAGTGACCCAGCTAATACAGAGGCCTCATCACTTAAAATA
This sequence comes from Bacillus sp. UNC437CL72CviS29, assembly GCF_000482345.1. Classification (NCBI taxonomy): domain Bacteria; kingdom Bacillati; phylum Bacillota; class Bacilli; order Caryophanales; family Bacillaceae; genus Bacillus; species Bacillus sp. UNC437CL72CviS29. Next base: position 187,122 of record NZ_AXVB01000006.1, read on the forward strand.
TCACCAAATAAATTTTCTGTTACAACAACATCAAACCTGCCTGGGTTGCGAATCAATTCCATAGCCGCTACATCTACTAAAATATGTTCAAGTTCAATATTAGGATAGCGAAGTGCCACTTCTTTTGTTACTTCCCTCCAAAGTTTACTCGACTCTAAAACATTTGCTTTATCAATAGAAGTAACTTTTTTACGACGTTTACTCGCTAATTGAAAAGCGTATGAAACAATGCGCTCAATTTCATGACGATGATAAGTAAGCGTATCTGTAGCTACTTCTTCTGTTCTTTCTTTTGGAAAAGAGAAATAAATACCACCCGTTAATTCACGAACAACAACAAAATCCACCTTATCAGCAGCCTTCAATGGAGATAAATGAGCAGTCGCTGCATCTACAGTGACAGGACGAACATTAGCAAATACACCAAGCCCTTTTCGAAGTGCAAGCAATCCTTTTTCCGGTCTTTCTTTCGTGTCGTCCCAGCGCGGTCCGCCAACCGAACCTAGTAATACCGCATCACTTGCTAAACATGCCGCTAATGTTCGAGGTGGCAATGGTTGCCCAAACGAATCAATCGCAGCTCCTCCAAATTGTTCATCTTGTAAATAAAAATGGTGACCATATAACCTTTCTATCATGTGCAGTACTTCCTTCGCACTCTCCATAATTTCTGGTCCAACACCATCACCCGCTAAGCAAACAATACGTTTTTCCAATGATCAGCACCCCTCTTTGTTTTTACTGATTATTCTGAATTCAATTAAGTGAAGTGGGGGTATTCCCCCACTTATCAAACATTACTTTGCAAGCAATAACAAAGCCTTTAACTTTCCAGCTGCATGTACATAAGCTCTAGCTGATGCTTCTAATACATCTTGCGCCACACCAAAACCTGTAACTTGATGAGTTCCTTCTTTCAATTCAACATGAACATGAGCAAGTGCATCTTGACCTTGTGTAATAGATTGAATACGATAATCAGCTAACTCACACTCAAGTCCCAAAATCCTTTGAATTGCATTGTAAATCGCTTCAATACTCCCTGCTCCTGTTGCTGCATCTTCGTACACATTACCTGCCTCATCTGTTAGTGCAACTGTTGCACATTGCGTACTATTTGATACAAAATGTACTTGTAATTGTTTAATTTTATACTGCTGGGTTGAAAATGCTGTTTCTCCCAGTACTAATGCACGTAAATCTTCTTCTGTAATCTCTTTTTTTCGATCTGCTAATCTCTTAAATGCGCTGAATGCTATATCTCGCTCTGCTTCCGTAAACTCATAGCCAAGTTCCTTCATTTTTTCAGTAAACGCATGGCGACCAGAATGCTTTCCAAGTACAAACAAATTTTGCGCTTCACCAATGAGCTCTGGTGCAATAATTTCATATGTCGTTACTTCTTTTAATACACCATCTTGATGAATACCTGATTCATGAGCAAACGCATTCGCTCCAACAATCGCTTTATTTTTCGGTACAACCATTCCTGTTAAACGACTCACTAATGTACTTGTTGCCTTAATCTCTTTCAATACCATAGAAGGATCGGCTTCATAATAGTCTTTTCGAATATGCAAAGCTACCGCTACCTCTTCTAAAGCTGCATTACCTGCGCGCTCTCCAATTCCATTAATTGTTCCCTCTATTTGGAGGGCCCCGCCTTCAATCGCCGCTAATGAATTTGCTACCGCCATTCCAAGATCGTCATGGCAATGGCAAGAGAAAATAGCTTTTTCATAAGAAGGAACGGACTCTTGTAAGTATTTAAAAAGAGAGTAGTATTCTTCTGGATTGGTATAACCAACTGTATCCGGAATATTAACAACATCCGCTCCAGCACGAATCGCAACTTCCACAGCTTCTGCTAAAAATGCACGAGCCGTTCTCGTTGCATCTTCTGCTGAAAATTGTACTGTGGGAAATAACGATTTCCCTAAAGTTACAGAGCGATGAATACTATCTAATACATCTTCTTTTGACATACAAAGCTTATATTTCATATGAATATCACTCGTTGCCAAAAAAACGTGTAACCTTGGAGATGCTGCATGTTTTAAAGCTTCATATGCTCTTTGAATATCACTTTCCCTCGCTCTTGCTAGACTCATAACGGAAACGTTTTGAATCGTTTCTGCAATACGTTTTACTGAGCGAAAATCACCTTCAGAAGCTGCTGCAAATCCTGCTTCCATCACATTGATTCCTAGTTTTTCTAACTGTTTGGCAATCTGTAACTTTTCTTGTTCATTTAAATTGACTCCGGGTGATTGTTCGCCATCACGAAGCGTCGTATCCATGAACAAAATCTGTTTCATATTATTTAACCTCCGCCTTTACTTTCGGTTGTACAAACGGCATCATTTCACGTAATTTACGTCCAACAACCTCAATTTGATGTCCATTCTCCTTAGCGTTCGTTGCATGGAAATGTGGTCTTCCTGCTTTGTGCTCTGCAATCCATCCTCTTGCGAATGTGCCATCTTGAATTTCTTTCAACACTTCATCCATTGCTTTCTTCGTATGTTCTGTTACAATACGTGGCCCTGATACAAAATCCCCCCACTGCGCTGTATCAGAAACAGAATATCTCATATTTTCAAGTCCACCTTCATACATAAGATCAACAATGAGCTTTAGTTCATGTAAACATTCAAAATAGGCAAGTTCTGGTTGATAACCAGCATCTACTAATGTTTCAAATCCTGCCTTTACAAGTGCAGTAACCCCTCCACAAAGTACAGCCTGTTCTCCAAATAAATCTGTTTCTGTTTCTTCTTTAAATGTCGTTTCTAATACTCCAGCCCTCGTTGCTCCGATTCCATCTGCATAGGATAATGCTTTTTCAGTTGCTGCTCCTGTTGCGTCTTGATATACAGCAAATAATGCCGGAACTGCCCCGCCTTCGGTAAATGTACGACGTACTAAATGCCCTGGCCCTTTTGGTGCAACTAGAAAGACATCTACATCTTCTGGTGGTGTAATTTGATTAAAATGAACGTTAAACCCATGTGCAAACACGAGTGAATTTCCAGCTTGTAAATTCGGTTCGATTTCTGCTTCATATACCTCTGGTTGTAGTTCATCAGGTAATAGAATCATTACTACATCCGCAAACTTTGTTGCCTCTGCCACTGAATATACAGCAAAGCCATCCCCTTCCGCCTTTTCCCATGACTTTCCTGGCCTTAATCCAACTACTACTTCAAAATTGTTATCACGTAAGTTTTGTGCATGAGCATGACCTTGTGATCCATATCCAACAATTGCTACTTTCTTTCCCTTTAATACATTTACTGCTACATCTTTCTCATAATAAACTTTTGCCATATTCTTTCTCCCCCTATATTTAAATGATTACTGAATTAACATAATTTGTTTATCTTGTTTTTTCATGCTACGCGTGAATGCTGTGACACCTGTTCTTGCAATTTCTTTTAAGCCATATGGGCGCAAGAGCTCAATTAACGCTTCTACCTTTTCTTGCGTACCTGTTACTTGCACCACGATGGAATCCTTTCCAATATCTATTACAGTGGCTCGGAACGGTTCAATTAAGCTATACAATTCGGCTCTTGATACACTTGTTGTTGCTACTTTAATGAGAGCGAGTTCCCTTGCAATCATCGCCTCTTCCGTTATATCAGATACTTTTAACACATCAATTTGTTTATGCAGTTGCTTAATGAGCTGTTCCACTTGTTGTTCGCTTTCAACATGAACAACAAATGTCATCCGTGAAATATCAGACGATTCTGTATGCCCAACAGAAATACTTTCAATATTAAAATGCCTCCTCGTCATAACACCGGTAATTCGGTTTAATACGCCGCTTTGATTTCGAACGGTTGCCGTAACAATCCTTTTCATCACTTTTCCACCCCCTCCATTTGATGAACCCCTTTTCCAGGAGCAACCATCGGCATCACTTTTTCGGACTGTAGTACCCTGCAATCAATTACAACTGGTTCTTGTAAAGCAATCGCCTCTTTTAACTGTTCCTTTGCTAATAATGGATTTTCAATGCGAATCCCTTTTAGCCCATACGCCTGTGCAAGTGCTACAAAATCCGGTTGACAAGAAAGCAAAGAATGAGAATATCTTTGATTATAAAATTCATCTTGCCATTGTCTTACCATGCCTAAAGCTTCATTATTTAAAATCAAAACTTTAACCGGCAAGGAATGTTCTTTTAATACACCTAATTCTTGTAATGTCATTTGAAAACCAGCATCCCCAACAATTGCAACAACTAACTCATTTGGCTTTGCAATTTGTGCACCAATAGCAGCTGGAAATCCAAATCCCATCGTCCCAAGCCCTCCAGATGTTACCCACTTATCTGGATCTTTAAGCGGATAATATTGAGCTGCCCACATTTGGTGCTGTCCAACATCTGTTGTAATAATCGCCTTGCCTTTTGTGATTTCGTATAGCATATCAATTGCCGATTGTGGTTTAATCTCATCAGAATCTTGATCGTAAGAAAAAGGATATTGTTCTTTTCTACTTTTCAAAAGTGATAACCATGCACTATGATTCTCTTTTTTCCCTTTAGAAACAAGAAGTGACTCCAAAGCATGCTTTGCACTTGCTACAATCGGAATTTCTGTAGGGACATTCTTTCCAATTTCTGCTGGATCAATATCAATATGTGCGACTATAGCCTCTTTCGCAAAATATTCCAGATTTCCTGTGAGACGATCATCGAATCTCGCACCGAGATTTATGAGTAAATCACACTCATATAACGCCATGTTTGCTGTATACGAACCGTGCATCCCTCCCATTCCTAGAAACAACTCATCATGAGGAGGAAATCCACCTAATCCAAGAAGTGTATGAACCACAGGTATACGATACATTTGTGCAAAATCTGTTAATTCTTGTGCAGCTTTTGCATGCAATACGCCTGCTCCAGCTAAAATCAACGGCTTCTCAGCAACATCAATCGCTTGTAATAATTTGTTAATTTGCAATAAATTTGGTTCATAGTTTGGTTGATATCCTGGCAAATCCATTTGTACGTTACTACATCGCTCTCCTTTTTCTACTACCATGTTTTTAGGAAGATCGATAACTACCGGTCCTGGTCGACCCGTTTTCGCAATATGAAAGGCCTCTTTAATAATTCTTGGTAAATCTGATGCCCTGCGCACTTGATAATTATGTTTTGTTACTGGCATTGTAAGCCCCATAATATCCGCTTCTTGGAAAGCATCACTTCCAATCAGCGTTGTAGCTACTTGACCAGTAAAAACAACAAGCGGTAATGAGTCAATCATTGCATCTGCAAGACCCGTAATTACATTTGTCGCACCAGGACCACTTGTCGCAATAACAACACCAGGTTTTCCTGTAACTCGTGCATACCCCTCAGCTGCATGAATCGCTCCTTGTTCATGTCTTGTTAAAATATGAGGAATTTCGCAATCATAAATTGCATCATAGAGCGGTAGAACAGCACCTCCTGGATAACCAAAAATAACTTCTACGTCTTCCTTTCCTAACGCTTCTAACAATAGTTGTGCACCAGTTGCCATTTTATCTTCCGTTTTTGAAGGCATTTTTCTTATGAACCTCCTTTAAAATTGTTTTTTTACAATAAAAAAATCCTACGTCCACACTCCAGCTATGTGCTGAAGGGACGAAAGATTTCGCGGTACCACCCTTCTTCGCAAGAATACTTCTTGCCTCAGTGACTCAGGGGATGAGTCTAGCTAATAACGGAGCTACCGTCTAAACCTAGACAAACGCTTCAGTTTAGCACTCAAAGGCGATGTTCGTCGACGTGAACCATCGGTTTCCAGCAACCACCGACTCTCTGTGAGGCTTCACAATCAACTACTCCTCCCTATCAACGCTTTACAAATTTATCATTCATTACACTGCTATCATTAAACTTTATTTTCTTCGTAAACTTTCTCTCCATCTTCTATAACTAATTTACGAAACTCTTCTAATAAACGATTTGTATGTAGACCCGTTTTTCCGGCCCCAATCGTTCTTCCGTCAACTGTTGTCACTGCAATAACTTCAGCAGCAGTTCCTGTTAAAAATACTTCATCTGCTACATATACATCGTGTCTTGTAAATAATTCTTCTCTTACGTCATACCCGAGTTTTTCTCCAATTTCCAAAATGGAATTTCTTGTAATACCTTCTAATGCCCCTGCAGAACTTGGTGGTGTAATTAATTTATTGCCTTTTACAATGAACACATTATCACCAGATCCTTCTGCAACATAACCTTGTTCATTTAACATAAGGGCTTCTTGTACACCAGCAAGCTTCGCTTCAATTCGAACTAAAATATTATTTAAATAGTTTAAAGACTTTACTTGCGGTGTTAATACATCTGGACGATTTCGACGTGTGGCAACTGTCACAACCGGTATTCCTTTTTCGTAATATTCCGACGGAAATAGTGATAACTGTTCCGCAATTACGACTACATTCGGTTTTGAGCAAGAATCAGGATCTAATCCAAGGTTCCCAGCACCTCGTGATACAACTAAACGAATGTATCCGTTAGATAGCTTATTTTGACGAATCGTCTCAATAACAATATCTATCACTTCATCTAACGTATATGGAATTTCCAACATAATGGATTTTGCTGACTCATATAAACGAATAAGATGTTCTTTAAGTCTAAAGACATTGCCACTGTAGACACGAATCCCTTCAAACACCCCATCGCCATATAAATAACCATGATCATATACTGAAACTTTTGCTTCGTCTTTTGGAACAAATTCTCCATTTAAGAAAATCCGTTGCTCATTCACTTAAAAGCGCCTCCTATGTTCTGTGAATTTTTTATTGTTTCCTAGTTTACTCTCCTTTTTAAATAAATCAAGATAATTTTTAGAAAATTTTTAATTTTTAATTTATAGACAGACTCATTTATATTGATTTATCAACATTGTTAACGTTTACAAAATGTCAAAAATTTTTTTCGTCATTTTTCATCAAAAAAAATATTTGTTTAGAAGAAGGATTTTTGTCAAATAATGCGAATCTATTGTATTCAATAAACGGACGTCCGATTTCATATATTCGGCAATAAAAACGACTTTTAATTAAAAAGGAGGAATACATTCAAAATAAAATTGTATAAAAGTAACAATCATATTTTTCACGCAGCTTTCATAAGCCTATTTTAAAAAAACAAATTGTCAAATGAAGGAGGAAAATAATATGGCGTGTGTACAAATTAAAGGAACAAGACAAGAGGTAGTAGAAATGTTACAACTATTTGATTTAATGGATACGAAAGGTTTTTGTAAATTCGACAATTACGTAGAGGTGTATCCAAATGAAAAACAAAATAACAACTTCATCGCCTCAATTGATATTCAATCCAATGATGCTTCTGCTCAAGATCAATTAAATGATCAGTTCGTCAGTCAAATGCTTACAGGTGTGTACAACGACTAATATATGATTAAAACTTCAAGGAGCACTGATCGTGCTTTTATAGACAGTTATCCCCTACCTACTTCTACGTCTCAAGGTGGGGGATCTTGCTACCGCAAGCAGCTCTCCTTTTTCTACCATCTTTTTCTTACAAACATAAATATTTTCCAAAAAACAGTGCATATTACTAGATGGTAGGAGGTGAAGGAAATGGCGAAAATTGGTGTTGAAAATTCATTAACAGATGTTCAACAAGCATTGAAACAACAAGGACATGAAGTTATTTCACTGCAATCTGAAAACGATGCGCAAAACTGTGATTGTTGTGTTGTAACTGGACAAGATTCTAATGTGATGGGAATTAGTAATGTAACGATGAAAGGATCTGTCATTGAAGCAAGTGGCTTAACAACTGATGAAATTTGTCAACAAGTCGAAAGTCGACTTTAAAAAATGATATGACTACAAAATGCAAAAATTTATAAAAAGAAAAGTCTCCTATTCAAGGAGACTTTTCTTTTTATATTCACCTAACGGGAAAGTAACATATACTGGATGAAAGCCCTACCTCTCTCTCATCAACACGGTTCCTCTGACCGCTCCTTGATACACTAGTATGTGTATAAGCTTACAAATACAACTTTTTGGGTTTATTCACAAAAGTTGTTGGTAAAATTACCCGATCCTTCGCAAATTTTTCATGTCGCATTTATAAAAAATATCCAATATATACTAGCTGTAACCGAGACACGAAATATAATCTTAACACTTCATAATAAATTCGTCAATATTTATTTTAACAAAATAAAAACAGACATCGTAATCTGTCTGTTTTAGAATGGAGCCTTTTCTTTTACTACATATACAACAAATCCGCTTACTAACATACATAAACCGACGGTAAAATTCTTGATGTTAATCATAACTACCTCTCCCTTATTTCATAAATCATATATATTTACATTTCAATTATATTCATTATCCCGAAGCACACTTTTTCTAATATATCACAATTCCTAAAAAATGCAACTTTACTTTTTAACGACCATTTACAAACTTATCCACTGTACTTGGAACCGCATTCAAAGCCTTTTCAATCAAATGTGTACCACTATGTAAATGTAACACTTGCACACCACCAGATCCTACTACTAAAAACGCAACCGGGTCAATTGAAACTCCTGCACCACTTCCGCCTCCAAACGGGTGCCCTTGTTTCAACTCTTTTTGCTGACCTTGTCCAGTCACACTTTTTCCTATAGACCTTTCTCCTTTAAAATCACTACCCCCTGCCCCAAACCCAAAAGCAACTTTTGAGACAGTTAAAACAACATGTCCGTCCGCTGTTGAAACAGGACTTCCGACAATTGTATTTACATCAACCATCTCTTTTAAATTTGTCATTGCGGTTTTCATTAAGTTTTCAATTGGATGTTCCATCATTTCAGCCACCTTTTTCCTCTTAATTCTTTTTTATGCTTTCCAAAATAGAGAAACTCATACCAAGTTTTACAATTCATAAACAACACTGCTCTATTATCAACTTTCTTCAACTTGATTAAGCGAAATGTAAATCGACTATCTATTTCTTACGGGATAAAAAAAGAAAAAGATATACATACTACTAATGAACCTTGTTATGAAAGGAGACATTGCTTTGACTGATAAATTTGATGAACAACATAGAACTGAAGAAGGGGACTATAAAGAAGAGTACGCGGCAGAGGTTGCTCCTCAGCATGTCAACTATAACGATAAAGATGAAGTAAAGTCAAAAACAGCGGGTTCAACAGCTGGTTTCATCGCACTTGCTCTTGCCGTATTATCTCTCTTTACATTCCCGACACTTTTTGGACTTGTTTCCGTTTTACTTGGCATTTACGCCTATAATCGTGGTGCTACTGTAACCGGTAGTATCGCAGCTATTATCGGTGGTATTTCTGCAATTGTCGCTCTCATATTCCGAGCTGCAATTATTGGTTTATTTTTCTCACTCTTTTAAAGAAAAAAGGTATCTCGCTTTTAGCGAGATACCTTATCCTGTGAAAACATCTTCTGATGGATATCGAATTTTTTGCTTCGCTGGTCGCGCCAGTGAAAATACAAGCGTTAACGGACCAATTAATCCACAAAACATAACAAACATGATGATACATTTTCCAACAGCTGATAATTTAGCAGTAATTCCCATCGTTAATCCAACTGTCCCAAACGCTGAAATTGTTTCGAATAAAAGTTGAATAAAACTAAAGTTTTCTGTAAGCATTAATAAAAATACTGCTGTAAAAATAAGAATTTGACTAGCAACCACAATTGCTAACGCTCTTGTTACCGTTGCCATTCTGATTGTACGCTGGAATAAAACAAAGTCTTCCTTCTTTCTAAAAAAGGAAATAACCGATGTAATTAAAATTACAAAAGTCGTTAACTTAATTCCTCCACCTGTTGAAACACTTCCTGCACCTATAAACATTAAAATCATTGTAAACAGTATGGATGACTCTTCCATTCCTCCATAGTCAACTGTATTAAATCCTGCAGTCCTTGGTGTAATTCCTTGGAAGAATGAGGCCCATAACTTCTCATTTAAAGATAAAGGCCCTAATGTTTCCACATTGTTATACTCCAATATAAAAATTACAATCATCGCAATAACATTAAGCGCTACTGTTCCGATAATCATAATTTTCGAATGAAGTGATAGTTTCCGAAAACTACGGCTATACCATATATCAATTAATACAGTAAATCCTAAACCACCTATAACGATTAAAGAACAGATCCCAATATTAATAATAGGATCCCCTACATATCTTGTTAAATTATCTGGCCATAAGGCAAATCCCGCATTATTGTATGAGGCGATAACATGAAAGATACTATAATATAAACCTTTACCAAAACCGAATTCTGGAATAAATCGAATGGATAGAAAAACAACTCCCACTAACTCAATACAAATAGAAAAAATAAAGACTCGCTTCACTAACTTTACAAGCCCACCTATATTCGTTTGATTAAATGCCTCTCCAATTAATAATCGGTGGCGAAGTCCAATTTTCTTTCCTAGTACCCAAACAATTAAAATTGCAATTGTCATTAATCCCAGTCCACCTGTTTGAATTAATAACATAATGATAATTTGGCCAAATGTTGTAAAAGTACTAGCAGTATCTACAACTCCTAACCCCGTTACTGTCGCTGCCGATGTTGCTGTAAAAAACGCATCCACCCAACTAATTGATTCTTTTGTCGCGAATGGTAGTTTCAATAACATTCCCCCGACAACAATTAAACAAAAAAAGCCCATTGCTAAAATTTGCGGCGGACTTAATCGTATAAGACGATTATAAAATCCTTGTTTTTTTGTTGCTTCCATATCACTAACTCCCTTAATAAAGTAAAACATCTATCCGTAGGCTGATAGCTTATTTCACTTGAACAAAATCTCATAGAAAGTAATTCTCCACCTAACTTTTTCAATTCCTCATACTTTTAGAGTGAACTCATTAGTGCGGATTAATCTTTATACCCTCATAATATAGTTGAGCATAATCCTTTTTTCCATAGATTTCAACTTTTATTTTCACAGGCAGTATAACAAGTATTCATTCACTTAACGCACCCATTCTACCTATTAGAACCATCTTACTAAAACAGAGTTTTACGATCATTCTCGTTCTTCACTCTCATTCTGCCTAAATATGCTCATGATAATCCTTACTTTTTTCTAAGAGAATACCTAACTACTTTTTTATTTTCCATCTATCATTCAAAAAAAATTAAACATACCTCTGAAATCCCCATATCTTTCACTCCAAGTTCACATTGAAATCACATCTATCTTTTATATTATAACTATCGAAGCTGTTCCTCCCTAATAATGAGACATTCCCCAGTGTCTCGAACAGCTTTCTATCCCTAATTAAAATTGACATAAATTGTCCCCTTCCCTGACCATCTTGTATGAACGAGATGGTCTATTTTTTTATCACCTACTACTAAATAATCTCCTTATCCATTAACGACAAATTATTCATCTATAGATTACCTAACTACCTTCTATCCTTCTTCTATTTATCAAAAAAATATAAAACAATTATTTTAAATTCCCCATACCTTTCACTTCAAGTTCACATTGAAGTCACATCTATCTTTTATATTATAACTATCGAAGCTGTTCCTCCCTAATAATGAGACATTCCCCAGTGTCTCGAACAGCTTTCCATCCCTAATTAAAATTGACATAAATTGTCCCCTTCCCTGGCCATCTTGTACCAACAAGATGGCCTATTTTTTATCACCTACTACTAAATAATCCCCTTATCCATTAACGACAAATTATTCATCTATAGATTACCTAACTACTTTCTATCCTTCTTCTATTTATCAAAAAATATGAAACAATTATTTTAAAATCCTCATACCTTTCACTTCAGATTCACATTGAAGTCACATCTATCTTTTATATTATAACTATCAAAGCTGTTCCTCCCTAATAACGAGGCATTCCCCAGTGTCTTGAACAGCTTTCCATACCCAATTAAAATTGACATAAATTGTCCCCTTCCCTGGCCATCTTGTACCGACAAGATGGCCTATTTTTTACCTTAAAATACAATTCAAATTTCCGAACAAAAAAAAAGGAGTGAGAATCCTCACTCCTTTTTTGATTTACTTCCTTTTTTCGAACGATATTCTTTCCCTTTATTATCATTACCAGTTGAAAACTCAGAACTAAACTCTTGTTGGAACTGTCCTGTTTTCGGTGAACCTTGGTTTCCACTTCCTTGACTCCCATTGCGATTCGTCATCTTGCCCCCCCTTTCTTCTTCCATTATTGTTAGTATGGCTTTCTTCTCATAATCATACTCATAGCGTGCTTCTATATAACAAGTTTCAACTTTTCATTTTATCCCGACTAGTGAAGTCTGATAATCAATGGTTGTTGAGGCACTCACCGATTAAATAAAAAAATCCTGCCCAAAACATGGAAGGATCCTCTATTAGCTATAATTCATATGGCTTTTTCTATATAAGTTTTTTTGAAATAGATACCATTACATGCATTTCTTCTTCAGATAGTGCTGAAAACCTTTCTTTTAAATACTGCTTTTTTGCCAATTCCATTTTTTCAACTAACTCTTTTCCTTGTTCCGTAATTTCCAAATATACAACACGACGATCAGATGTAGAACGTGAACGCGTCACAAAACCTTTATGAATTAACTTTTCTGTAACAGCTGTAATATGACTGTTTGATACATGTAGTTCATTTGCTACACGAGAAACCATTTCTTTTTCATTACGATTTAATATACGGAGCACGAGAAACTCATTCCATGGTATGTAATCTCCAAAAATTTTTCCGATATCATTACGCAATGAACGAAACATAGCGAAAACATTTGCAGATAAATCCTCCATTAATTGTTCACGATTATGAGACACCGCTTACATCTCCTTTTAATTCATGTAGTTAAATAAAAACTTTATGAATTATATTACCTCATATTTTACATTTTGTCACCTTTTTTCCTATACAATTCATCTATATACATATTGACACCGTTAAAATTATTCTTTATTTATCAAAGTACGTATCGTTTAATATCCATTTGGAAATAAATGATACAGGTTGCTTTTCTAACATGCTGAAGCTCACATCAGCCACAAAAAGGGATGCGATAAATCGCACCCCTTTTTGTTTTGGTTTCTTATTAAATATTCATGCTATAATGGATTATGAAATATTTTCCGTCCCGCAACCCGAATTATTTGGAGGTGTAGTATGAATCTAGATAAAGAGAAGTTTTCAGATTTAAATAGCAAAGATAAAACGATTGCTATTAGTAGTATTACCCTTCTTATAATGATTGTTTTTGCCCTTATCTTCTTTATACATGTTGGAGTTTTTCGCCTCATCGGTGTTGAATATACATCAAGAACTGCACTATTTTTCTTTTTTATTTTACTCCTATTTTTGGATGGCGTTAGTCATTTTTTTATGTTATTTTTTAAAGCACTTTTACAACCAATACTGAAACAAATACCAAAATGGCTCACCTTTTTTCTGCTTTCTATCATCGAAATCTCACTTGATTGGCTCGTTATTCACACTGCAGATGATTGGATGGAAAGCATTACAATTTCAAATAGAGCTGAACTGCTCATTGTCCTTGTCTTTTTTATGTTAGATAAATTATGGCCTACTGATAACAAAAAGAAAGAGTAAGATTACAAGCTTTTCTCTATAAAAATTGATACAATAAAAGCAAAATATATTGAAGGGGTGTTACATATGACATTACAACAATGGGCCAATAAAGGTATATCCTTTAATACATACGTAAATAACATGACTGTGAATCAATATGAATTACTACATATTTATAATAACTTTTTAATTCCAAACGAATTACTTCCTGTTTTAGAAGAACGCCAAAATGACGGCTGGCGCGTTATTGTACTAACCGCTGATTGGTGCGGAGACGCCCTTCTTTGCGTACCTGTTATGAAACGTATTTGTGAGGTTTCCAATATTGAAATGAAATTACTCATCCGTGATGAAAATTTAGAACTAATGGATCAATATTTAACGAATGGAACAGCACGTGCCATTCCAATCTTTATTTTTATTGATAAGGATGGAAAGGAACAAGCTGTTTGGGGACCACGCGCTCCAAAAGTACAAGAATTAGTTACTTCTATGCGTGCTACATTACCTGAAAAAGACGATCCACAATTTGAAGAAAAACAGAAAGAAATGTATGCGAATTTCCGCGCTACATTAGCTGATGACACATCACTTTGGGCACATGTGATGGATAGTATGATCGAAAAAATTGTAAAATAAAAAAACTGCCAATGGCAGTTTTTTTTTATTACATAATGAAGAAATAATAGAACACCGCAGCTAACACAAAACGATAATAAGCAAATGGTGTTAACTTTACACGAGCTAATAATTTTAAGAATGAAACAATCGCAAGCATTGCTACAAGGAAAGCTGTAATAAAACCAGTTGCAAATAATGTGATATCTGCTGAACTTAATACGTCCCAGCTTTTAATTAAATCTAATCCTGATGCTGCAACCATCATAGGTACCGCTAAAATAAATGTATATTCAGCTGCTGCTGTATGAGATACACGAGCTAATAATCCACCACTTATTGTAGATCCAGAACGTGAAAATCCTGGCCATAACGCTAAACATTGGAACATGCCAATTGTGAATGCTTGTTTATACGTAATCTCGTCCAATGTCTTTGCTGTACTTGGTCGTGAAAACTTCTCAGCAACAATCATTAAAATACCACCAACGATTAAACTCACAACAACGGGTCCTGGTCCAAATAAAACTTCTTTAATTTTACTATGGAATAAAACACCTAGTACACCTGCTGGAATCATACCGATAATGATATGTAATAAATTTAAAGATGGCCCTTGTGTTACCTTTCCAATTCCAACTAATGACCATAAACGTTTCCAAAATACAACAACAACTGCTAAAATCGATCCCAATTGGATGACAACTTCAAATACTTTTGCTCTATCATCATCAAACCCTATTAAATGTCCTGTTAAAATCATGTGTCCTGTTGATGAAACGGGTAAAAACTCCGTTAACCCCTCAACAGCTCCCATGATTAAACCAATTAACCAATCAGCCACGGATAGTGCCTCCTTAATACCTTATATATACTTTTTTCACACCTTATCATAATACCTCATCCATTTTCAAAGTGCATCTTTTTTTTCAACCGTTCAAAATATAACAATACGTTCACATATGTGTATTTCTTTTCTATTTTCTTATTAAATTGTATGATAGAAAGAGTTTGGTCTCGCGTAGAAAGGAGCTTTTATGAAAGAAACACATTCATTCTTACAAAAAATAAAACAATTTGTATTACTATTTTTCCCGATTTTTATAACGCAAATGTCTTTATTTGCAATGAGCTTTTTTGATACTACAATGTCCGGACACGCAAGCGCTACCGATTTAGCCGGGGTTGCAATTGGAACAAGCGTATGGATTCCGATTAGTACTGGACTAACAGGAATCTTAATGGCTACTACTCCTATTATTGCTCAGCTTGTTGGCTCAAAACAAAAAAAAGCTGTTCCTCATATCGTAATACAAGCCGTATATTTAGCAATTGGAGTAAGTTTACTCGTTATTCTCATCGGCTTCTTTGCCGTTTCACCCATTTTAAAAGGCATGCATTTAGAACCGCCGGTTGAACACATCGCTTCTCAATTTTTAAGTATTATTGCAATTGGTATCATTCCTTTATTTGTCTATACTGTATTGCGTGGATTTATTGATGCATTAGGGAAAACACGTACAACGATGATGATTACATTACTTTCCTTACCGATTAACGTCATTTTAAATTATGTATTTATTTTTGGGAATTTTGGCTTTCCGAAACTAGGAGGCGTTGGTGCAGCAATTGCTTCTACCGCAACATATTGGTGCATTTTATTTATTACCATTATTATTATCAG
Source organism: Bacillus sp. UNC437CL72CviS29 (assembly GCF_000482345.1). NCBI lineage: Bacteria > Bacillati > Bacillota > Bacilli > Caryophanales > Bacillaceae > Bacillus > Bacillus sp. UNC437CL72CviS29. Next base: position 203,063 of record NZ_AXVB01000006.1, read on the forward strand.
TACGAAAGAACCATTTGCATCTTTCGGTATCTTTAGGCGCTTATACCGCCTTTCTCTTTCAAGTTGGAAAGAATTATTAAAGCTTGGAGTACCTATCGGGTTTGCCATCTTTTTTGAAACGAGCATTTTCGCCGCCGTTACACTTATGATGAGTAATTTTAGTACAACAACAATTGCTGCACATCAAGCGGCGATGAACTTTGCTTCGCTTCTATATATGACACCTTTAAGTTTAGCGATGGCCCTAACAATTACAGTTGGCTTTGAAGTTGGAGCAAACCGCTCTGAAAATGCAAAGCAATACAGTTTTATCGGAATTAGTTTGGCGCTCACTTTTGCCTTATTATATTCTATTCTACTCTTTTTCTTTGACGATCAAATTGCATCTATTTATACAACAGATATTGCTGTTCATGATTTAGCAAAAGAGTTCCTTATTTTTGCGATTTTATTTCAAATTTCCGATGCAATCGCTACTCCCGTGCAAGGTGCTCTCCGTGGTTATAAAGATGTAAATGTTGCTTTAATAATGACACTAATTGCCTACTGGATCATCGGTCTGCCACTCGGTTATATATTAGCAACCTATACCTCTTGGGCAGCTAAAGGTTATTGGATTGGTCTTATTATAGGGCTAGCATTTGGCGCTACCTTTCTTCTTGTTCGTCTCTTTCAAGTACAACGTAAATATACATCACAAAAAAGTCGCTAATCGTAGCGACTTTTTTCATCATGCATAGTTCCTCTTTAAACGTGTAACATAATGAAAAAGAAAGGTGTAAATCTATGGATGAAAAGAAAAAACAGCAGCTCTATGATGAAGAATTTGCTCCTGAAATCTCACCTGGATATAGGCAAGATATTCATGAGCCACCTCAATATAAAAACACTTCCACTTCGTTTTTAATTGGAATTGGTATTTTCGGAGCAATATTACTTGTACTTATTATTTTTGTCTACTTTTAATGAAGGGAGAACTATATTATGACAAAGCAATCCCCAACTTTCTCTAAAAGAGTTGTAAAAACACAAAAAGGTTATGCTGGTGATTCTGTAAATGCGCATAAGCAAGTCGAACAAGGCAATCTAGAAATCGCCAAAAAAGAAATTGGACAACAAAACGAGAACCTATGAATGTCCCCTTTCTTGCAAGTGTTTAAGGAAAGAGACTTCTTTTAGAATACTGTAAAAACCGAAAACATCCTCAGTTTCTGAGGATGTTTCATTCTACATATTGCCGCTGCTCTGCGATCTTGAATGTATGCTTCTCTTTTACAATCTTCATTTCATAGTTTAAACTCATTTCATCTCTCTTACCATTCTCAATACCTGAAACATAAGCTATGGCACAGTAAGTAAAACTTTCATCAGATTCTTCACATATTTCTTCATTAGAAAATTTATACTCTAAAGTATGAAAACGATTTGGATAATAATTTCTCATTAATTGTCCATAACCGCTCTCTATATGATCTTCCGAAAATATTTCCATCCCTATCTTTTTTATCTCCTCTTTATCCTGAATCGCAAAAACAGATAATTGTGCTGTAATAAAATACTCACCGATTTTTTTCTTTTCATCAAAAGTTAGCTGTTTTACTTCTTTTCCCTTTAATTCGTCAGATATCTGATACTCACTTTTTTGCTTAAATTTCGCAAAAGCTTGAATTTTATACATTCCTAAAAACAAAACACAAACGAACAATATCCACATTGCCATCTTTTTGTTTTTCTTTCGCATCATTTACCCTCTCTATTCCATCATTTATATTATCTTATCACAAAGAAAGAAAATTCTGTTATTATAAAATAAAACGAACGAATCAAGGAGAGAAATGAGGAAAGTTATATGTACTCTTACAGGACACATATAGAACAAGCGCTACCAAGTATCACCATACACTCTTATGAACAAAATGATAATGGCTGGGATAATGTAGCCATTATTATTAACAAGGAATGGCTCTTTCGTTTTCCACGTAATCCCCAGTATGCATGGCGAATACCTCGCGAAAAAGAGCTGTGCAAGAGACTTTCTCAATCATTACAAGAGGTAGAAGTTCCTAACTACCATGTTTTATATAAAAACAAATCAGATTTAATTCCATTTTGTAGTTACTATAAACTCATTCACGGAGAACCACTAACAGTAAAAACAATAGAAAGATTAACTGTAAAAGAACGTGAAACAGTAATCACACAACTTGCTACCTTTCTTGCTTCTTTACATACTATCCCAATAGAACATGCTATAAAATGGGAGTTTGATATCGAGAAGCCTATCTCATATTGGCGAGAGATTCAAACGAAATTACACGATTATCTTGCACACACAATTACATCGTTAGAAAGAAAAGCTTTTGATTGTTTATTTGAGGATTTTTTTGAACTTATGCATGCATCTGATTTCCAAAAAGCAATGATCCATGCTGACTTTACACATCATCACATTTTATTTGATGAGGAGAAAAGAAGCATTGCTGGTATTATCGATTTTGGTGATGCTCAAGTTGGAGATCCTGCCTTTGACTTTGCTGGATTATATAGTGATTTTGGTAGTAAATTTACAAATGACATCTATAAACAATACTGTGCTCTCACTCCCCACCATGATTCAACTTTCTTTAGGCGTGTTATGCAATTTTATCAATATAGCCCATTACTCCATAACCTTGTTTACAGCTTTGAAACAAATAATGAACAAGAGGTACAGAAAAATCGAAGACATTTACAAACTATACTTTAGGGAATGAATTCATTTCTTTCCCTATTCGCCTTTTCCTCATAGATTATTAATTTTTTATCCATTTCTATAATTAATTTATACATTTGAAACGCCTGCAAAATCTGCAATTGGATCCAAAAAGGAGCCTGTTGTTCTTGTAACCACTGAAATACTCTCGCTTCATTTTTCATTGATCATTTCTCCCTTCACAAGTTCCCCTACATCTATACCGTAAATGATGAAAAGCTTTTCATGTCAATAACAAAAAAGGGATGCAATTTTGCACCCTTTTTTAATGAAATATAGAATTTTTTCGAACTGGTAGATGTTGCACCTCGTCTACTTTACATTCATTACGAAAGGCACATCCAATACATTCAGAACGAACTGTACGAACTGTACGTTCTGTGTACAGTTCCGGTTGCTGTAATATCTCTTTCATTCTATATAAATCCTTCATTCCGTCCACACTCTCTCTCTCTTTTGGAACATATTCATACCTAGTTCCTTCTATTAAATTAACAATTTCAATTCTTTCAGCAAGAATTCCAAAAGCTTTGTAACTAAACACTGCTGTAAGCTTTTGAAAAAGAGCTAGCATCTCTTCATTTGCATCAACAACATACTTTTTAATTACAAACGATTTTGTAGACCATTCCCCCACTTCAAACGTTAATGAAATATGCACCCCTAGCTCTTCCATATAGGTTTGTAACTTCTCATATAAAAATAAAGGTGGTATTTTACTTACGTCATTCTTCACAAACTGTAGTAAATGGTCCGTTAACTTTGCGAGAACAATATAATATTCCACTTTAGAAGAGAACATATCAATACGCACATTCCCCCAATGTCTCTCTAATCGTTCTAACAGAAGCATTGTTGTTTGTTTTTCTACGGGTGATGTGTAGTAATCAATAATAATTTGATTTACAATCGCTTGAACCATTTGTTGCCATTCAAATGAAGAAGGTTCTCTTCTTTTTATATGGCGAAAATAAAACTTATGCGGACAACGTATAAAATCATATAAATGATAATCTGTCATCGTTTTAATTGATATTTTCCCCTGCACCCATCTTCATCTCCCTCTCGCCATTAAGAAAGGTGTTTTATGAATTCAGCACCAAACTGAAGACATTTCTCTACATCCTCATCTTCTGGCGTTAATTCTATTTTTAGCCCTTCCATTACAACTTCAGCACCGCGCTCTCGTAATTTTTCTTCTAAAATGTCAACAGCTGCTCCGTATTTCGGATAAGCAGAGTCACAAGATCCAAATACCGCTGCTTTTTTACCAGTTAAATGAATTTCTTCCATTTCATCATAAAAATCTAAGAAATCATCAGGAAGTTCACCGTCTCCCCACGTGTATGCTCCTAAAATAATTCCATCATATTCTTCTAATATAAAAGCCTCTGGCGTCGTCATAATGTCAATGACTTCGATTTCATTTCCTGTTTCCCGAATGGCTCCAGCTATATGATCAGCCATTTCCTCTGTATTTCCACTCATACTTGCAAAAATCATTACACATTTACCCAACTGGCTCTCTCCCTTGATTATATCTATTTTTTCTGTGTTATTTGTTTTTCTCATCTACATATTCAGCACGGATTATTCGCCGTTGCCATACTATATCTTTATCTTTCATTTCCCATTGTCGAAAGCGGAATATTATTTCATTTCTCTCATCCACTCTACCGTCTGTTAATTAATTGATAATAATTATCAATTCCAACCATGCATTTAGATTAATTGAAAACGATTATCAAAGTCAATGTTTTTTTGGAAAAATAATGAAAAAGTACAAGCTTGTCCGGTAACAGTTCATATACTATAAATGAGCATAGTTCTTTCTCAGCCCTCTCTAACGGAAAGAAATAGAAGCAACTGCAGTAATTGCAGTTGCCCTTTTTTATTTTTAAGCTTTTAGTAAATTCATTGTCGCCCGTAAAAATAGCTCTGCCCCACTAATTAAAGCTGATTCATCCACATCAAATTTTGGATGATGGTGGGGATAACAAGTGTTTGTTTTCTCATTTCCAGTTCCTAATTTAATAAAGCAGCCTGGTGCTTCTTTTAAATATGCAGAGAAATCTTCTCCTCCCATTGAAGGAGCAAGTTTTACAATTCTCTCTTTTCCAAACAACTCTATCGCGCTTTCTTCTACTATTTTTGTAATAAACGTATCATTGATTACCGGGTCATATCCATAACGATATGCGTACGTATACGTTGCACCATGTGCCTCTGTAATTCCCTTAGCAATTTGCTCAATCCTCTCCTCTGCTTCTTTTCTCAATGCTTGATCGAAAGAGCGAACTGTTCCCATCAAATATGCTGTATCAGGAACAATATTATCCGCTGTTCCCCCATGAAATTGTGTTATTGACACAACTCTTTGCATAAAAGCACCTGTATTTCTAGAGACAATATGCTGTAAATTCGTAATAATTTGTGCACCAATTGCTATCGGATCTACCGTTTCTTCTGGCCTAGCAGCATGCCCTCCTCTTCCTTTTACCTCTATTGTAAATACATCGGGGGCAGCCATCATCGGTCCATATACAATCCCAATCTTTCCCGTTTCTAATCCAGACATAACATGCAAACCGATAATATAATCTACCCCGTTCATGACACCTGCTTTCACCATTTCCTGTCCCCCGCCAGGATACACTTCTTCAGCATGCTGAAATAAAAGGCGAATTTCTCCTTCCCACTCCTCATCCATGTTCCCTAGTGCTTCTGCCGTGCCTAATAAAATAGCAGTATGGGCATCATGCCCACATGCATGCATAACTCCTGGAGTAAGTGATGCATATGCTTTATACGTCTCTTCCTGAATTGGCAATGCATCCATATCTGCACGAATTGCTACAACTTTTCCAGTCTTATGCCCTTTTTTCTTTGCCATCACACTATATGGCGTCGGTCTTGTCACCTCGAAAGCTGAAAATGAACACAATGTATCATATATAAATTGTGAAGTTTTTTCTTCATAGAATGATAGCTCAGGAAATTGGTGAAGATGCCTCCGCCACTTTATAATATTTTCCTCTGACACGTATGTCGGCCATCCTTTATTCACATGCTCCATTCCTGACGACCTCCTTTTTTATTGTTCACATTTCTTATTTCACTGTGATAATTCAATTTTCTTGTAAGATTTTCATTTATAAAAACGCTTTATTTATTCCCTGCTTATTTAAAAAAAGACAAATCCATTACAAATTCATATAGAATGTAATATAATTGCTAAGTTAGGGATTTTCTTTTTTAGTATTTAGTGCTACTATCAAAAAAGAGCCTTTTTGTCTTATATTTACCTAAAATGTGGAATTTTGTTTTTTTCACAACAATGTAGGATATGATATCTACATACAGTTACTATTTCATAAGAGAGGGAAAGACATGGAAAGATTAAAAGAGATATGGTCTCGACCACTCACACAATGGTTTGCAAAAACTTTTTATTACCTTGCAATTTTATTTGCTTTGCTTTGGTTGTATGGTTTCCATGATACGAACACAAGCACATTTATTTACAATGAATTTTAGGGTGGGAACGTTATGAAGTTATTAGAACAAATCGAAAAGTGGGCAGTTGAAACTCCAGACCAAACCGCTTTCGTTTGGCGAGATGCGAAAATTACGTACAGACAATTAAAGGAAGACTCCGATGCACTAGCCCATTGGATTTCTTCTGAGTATGCCGATGATCGCTCACCAATTATGGTTTATGGCCATATGCAGCCAGAGATGATCACTAGCTTTTTAGGGTGTGTCAAAGCTGGACATGCTTACATTCCAGTAGATTTATCTATTCCAGCTGATCGTGTACAACGTATTGCTGAAAGTTCTGGTGCGAAATTACTTCTATCACCGGTAGAAGTAACAGTAACTGATTTACCAGTTCGCATCATATCTGAAAACGACTTAAAAGATATTCTCTTTACTCATAAAGGAGAAACACCAAACCCTACTCATGCGGTAAAAGATGATGAAAACTTCTACATTATTTACACCTCAGGGAGCACAGGTAATCCAAAAGGTGTACAAATTACGTATAATTGTCTTGTAAGTTTTACAAAATGGGCGGTCGAAGATTTCAACTTACAAACAGGGCAAGTTTTCTTAAACCAAGCACCTTTCTCATTCGATTTATCTGTGATGGATGTTTATCCATCGTTAGTAACAGGTGGTACGCTTTGGGCAATTGATAAAGATATGATTGCACGTCCAAAAGACTTGTTTGCTTCTTTAGAACAATCTGATGTACAAGTATGGACATCCACACCATCTTTTGCAGAAATGTGTTTAATGGAGCCATCTTTCTCTGAAAGTATGCTACCAAACATGAAAACATTCTTATTCTGCGGTGAAGTATTATCAAATGACGTTGCAAGAAAACTAATTGAACGTTTCCCAAAAGCAACAATTATGAATACGTACGGTCCAACAGAAGCAACTGTAGCTGTAACAGGTATTCATGTTACACAAGAAGTCGTTGATACCTATCAATCACTTCCAGTTGGCTATTGTAAATCTGATTGCCGTATTCTTATTATGAAAGAAGATGGTACGATTGCGCCAGATGGTGAGAAAGGTGAAATCGTAATCGTTGGTCCAAGCGTAAGTGTTGGATATTTAGGAAGCCCTGAATTAACAGACAAAGCATTCACGGTTATTGATGGCGAACGTGCCTACAAAACAGGTGATGCTGGCTATGTAGAAAATGGTCGTCTTTTCTATAATGGTCGTCTTGATTTCCAAATTAAATTACATGGTTATCGAATGGAATTAGAAGAAATCGAACATCACCTTCGCGGTTGCTCTTATGTAGAAGGAGCTGTCGTAATTCCCATTAAAAAAGGTGAGAAATACGATTACTTATTAGCGGTTGTTGTTCCAGGAGAGCATTCATTTGAAAAAGAATTCAAATTAACATCTGCAATCAAAAAAGAACTCAATGAGCGATTACCAAATTACATGATTCCAAGAAAATTCATGTATCAATCTTCTATTCCAATGACACCAAATGGAAAGGTAGATCGCAAAAAATTATTGAGTGAGGTTACAGCATGACCGCATACGGATCATTTTATTTTTTCGCCATAGTGGGCATTTTATTAATACCTACTATTATAGCTGGATTAAAAGGTAAAATGTTGCGCAAATATAATGCTGTTCTAACATTAGTTATGCTTGCAATTATTTTCTCTGATAAACCAAAGCAAGCGTTGATGTTGGCAGTATTTATCATTTGGCAATACATCCTGATTAAAGGCTATTTACTATTACGAAAACAAAATAATAATACGTTCATGTTTTGCATGGCTGTTATTTTATCGATTTTGCCACTAGTGTTAGCAAAAATCGCACCATTCGTACCTGAACTAAAGTTCATTGTTTTCCTTGGTATGTCTTATGTGACATTTAGGGCCGTACAAATGGTGTTTGAAGTTCGTGATGGTTTAATTAAAGAATTCACATTCTTTAACTTCTGGGAATTCGTTCTGTTCTTCCCAGCTATCTCAACTGGACCTATCGATCGTTATCGAAGATTCCAAAAGGATATTCAAAAACCGCCAAGTGCTGAAGAATATCAACAGTTACTATACACAGGGATGAACCGTATTTTCCAAGGGTTTCTGTATAAATTTATAATTGCTTATTTACTACAGAAGCATTTTGTTGATGCAGTATTTGCAAATCAAGATACGTTTTTATCTAATGTTATTTATATGTATAGTTATAGTTTATACCTATTCTTCGATTTTGCTGGTTATAGTGCATTCGTAATCGGTGTAAGTTATATGATGGGTATTAAAACGCCAGAAAACTTTAATAAACCGTTCATCAGTCGCAACATTAAAGATTTCTGGAACCGTTGGCACATGAGCCTATCTTTCTGGTTCCGTGACTTTATTTATATGCGCTTTGTCTTTTTTGCAACAAAGAAAAAGTTAATTAAGAATCGATATACGATTTCATATATCGGCGCATTCTTAAACTTTTTCATTATGGGCGTATGGCACATTTTAGGTGAACATGTATATCAATACATTATTTACGGCCTATATCATGCAGCTCTGTTTATTTTGTTTGATATTTTTGAACGAAAAAACAAAAAGCATAAGTTTTGGCCAAATAATAAATTCATGCATGTCCTTGCAATTGTAATTACGTTCCATTTCGTATGTTTCGGTTTCCTAATCTTCTCTGGTCACCTTAACAGATACTTTTAATGAATAACTTCTTTTCTTACAGCTAAGAAGTTACACATAATATATTTCGGATATAAAGGAGATTTTAAAAATGGCAGAATTTAAAGATCAAGTATTAGATATTTTAGAAGAAGTTTGTGAAAATGATATTGTAAAAGAAAATCCAGATGTACAATTATTTGAAGAAGGTATCCTTGATTCTTTCGGTACAGTATCTTTATTAGTAGAATTCCAAGAACGTCTAGATATCGAAGTATCTATTTCTGATTTTGATCGTGATGAGTGGGCAACACCAAACATGATTATCAAAAAGTTGGAAGAAATCCGATGAAAAAAGCAACCTTTGGACCGATGCTCTTAGCATTGGCCCTTTTTGCTGTATTCTTACTTATTCCAACACGCTTTCTCCTTCCACTTGTAAGTGATAAAAAAGTAGAGGAAGCGGCAACTTCTCTAAAACCAGAGAAAATACAAAGTATGGTTTTACAGCAAAAAATGTTAGAAGATCCGAAATACCTTCCGATGTATGGTTCATCGGAATTTGCAAGAATGGATGCTTTTCACCCATCCAATTACTTTAAAGTAAAACCCGCAGGATTCACGCCATTCCTTCTTGGTCGTGGCGGAACACAGGACCTTGTCCATGTGCTAAACTTTGCATCTACAATGGATCAATTAAAAGATAAAAAAATGATTTTTGTCCTTTCACCACAGTGGTTTGTACCACAGGGAATTGATGAAACACACTTTGCACCTAACTTTTCAAAACAACAAGGCTACCACCTCATTTTTAACAATGATTTAAAGCCTGAAATGAAAAAGAAGATTGCAAAGCGTTTATTGAACTTTGAAATTGTAAAGAAAGAAACGCTATTAAAAACATCTTTAGAAGGTATTGTCTATGATGATACGACGCATCAAATAAAAGCACTTGCTGCGAAACCTTTCGCTTATCTTTACCGCAATATATTAGATCGTAAGGACATATTTACAGCAATGTTCGATATTAAACCGCATAAAGAAAAGCTTGATCCTTCATTGAAACAAATGAACTGGGAAGAAGTACGTAAACAGGCAGATCAAACTGGTAAATTAGAATCTCAATCAAATGAATATGGTATCGAGGATGGTTATTTCAATAGCAAAATTAAACAGAAATTGAAACAACGCAAAGGTTACTTAAAACATGATTCTTATGAAAACTCTCCAGAATATGAAGATTTACAAATTGCGCTTGATTTATTAAAACAATCCGGTGCAAAACCACTCTTCATTTCTGTTCCTGTAAAAGGCCCTTGGTATGATTATGCTGGATTCCCGAAAGAACGACGCGAATTATACTATAAGAAAGTTCATGAGCAAATTCAGCAAGCTGGCTATCCAATTGCTGACTTCTCAAACCATGAGTATGACAAGTACTTCTTAAAAGATCATATGCACTTAGGCTGGAAAGGTTGGGTATACATCGACCAAGCCATCCAGCAATTTTATAAAGCAAACTAACAAAAAGACCGCTTGATTTATTCAAGTGGTCTTTTTGTGTATGCATCTTGCAATTTGTTTACCGTTACTTCTACTTCTTCAATCACCTGTTTAACAATTTGCTCTGCTGAGTCTTTTCTTGCTAATGAGGAAGCTTGTCCAGCCCAAAGTGACATATATTCTCCTTTATTTTGTTTTGCTGCTTCTTGACGTATTTTCGAAGTTAATACATTTTGCACTGGATACATGGGGAGACCGCCTTCTTTTCCCTCATACCGATCTATAAATATATTCCGAATACCTCTTGCGTATTTCCCAGAAAATGCCCTTGTTACAGTTGTACTTGTATCTGTACTTTGTAATACTGCTTCTTTATGCACATCGTGTGTAATACTCTCTTCGCTTGTTAAAAAGGCAGACCCCATTTGAACGCCTTCTGCACCTAATACATAAGCTGCAACAACACCTTGTCCATTCATAATACCACCTGCCGCTATAATTGGGATATGTGGTACTGCGGCTACCATTTGTGGAATTAATGCAAATGTACCAATCATAGAATCTTGCTCATTTCCAATAAATGTCCCACGGTGTCCCCCAGCTTCGCTACCTTGTCCAACAATTACATCTACCTCTAATTCAGCAAGCACCTTCGCTTCTGCTACATTTGTAGCTGTGCCAATTATCTTTATGTTCTCTTTCTTCAATAATGCCATTTCCTCTTGTTCTAACGTGTGAAATGCAAAGCTGACAACTGGAACTTTTTCTTCCCTTAACACTTGTAGTTGTTCTTTATAACTTTTCGGAAGTTGCAAGGGTTGATTATACTCATCAATATCTAATTCTTTTCGTATCGACGCTAATAAAATTCTAGCTGTTTGTACTTTTTCTTCTTCAATTTGTATTTCCTTCGTAAGCAACAGATTGACTGCGAACGGCTTATCTGTTAACTTTCGTATTTTATAAATAGATTGACGAATTTGTTCTGGACTCATATAGCCAGCCCCAAGTGTTCCTAATCCCCCACTATTACTTACAGCCGCAACAAGTTCTGGTGTCGTAATTGCTCCTGCCATGCCCGCTTGAATAATTGGATATTTTATTTGTAATATATCAGTTACTCTGCTTGTAAACATCATTCTTCTCCCTTCCTATCCCCTCTTATACCTTCTTGTTTCAACAAGTTTTTCCTTCTTTTAATAGGCTTGAACTGGCTATAAACGAATATATTGAAAGTGAAGGAGGAGATTTACATGATTCAACCAACTGCCTTACAACAAGGCGATACGGTAATGATTATTGCTCCAGCAGGACCACCAGTAATAGACCAGGTCCTTACAGGAAAAAAAGTATTGGAAAAAATGGGTCTATCCGTAATAATTGGTCAAAGTGTTTACGAGAAATACGGCTATCTAGCTGGAAATAATGCAATCCGCCTTCATGATATACACGAAGCATTTGCAAACCCTAAAGTGAAAGCTATTTTTTGCGCAAGAGGTGGATATGGGAGCGGTCGTCTTCTCCCTTATATTCAATATGAACTCATTCAAAATAACCCCAAAATTTTTTGGGGGTATAGCGATATTACTTCTTTGCATATTGCTTTTTCACAATATACAGGACTTGTTACCTTCCATGGACCGATGATTGAGGAATTAGGCAGAGGAATTGATTCTCTCTCATTCTCCTCTTTCAATCAACTATTCCATCCGTATTCTACTATTTTACAAGCAGCAGAATGTATCAATGCCACATCTACCTGCATTGTTTCTGCACCATTAACTGGAGGCAATTTAACCGTATTGGTAAGTACACTAGGTACATCCTATGAAATCTATACAGCAAATAAAATTGTATTACTTGAAGATGTTGGAGAAGAGCCGTATCGTATTGATCGCATGTTCAACCAATTACATTTAGCAGGAAAATTGAATGAGTGTGCAGGGATTGTATTCACAAGCTGCCATAACTGTATTACCTCAAAGCAGTCCCTATCATTACAAAACATATTGTATGACTATCTCGCACCATACAATATTCCTGTATTATTCGGTCTTCCTATTGGGCATGTACAACCAAATGTCGGAATACCACTCGGTGTGACTGCTACAATAAATACGGAAAAAAATACATTTTCTATTCCTTCTGGTGTAACATGCATATAAAATGAACTTTTAATCCGTAATGTTTTTCTTCCCCTTCATTAATTATTAGCCTTGTTACTGACCAATATTGCGATAAATAGAAGTGTTCGATGCAATTTTTTATTTACACAAAAAAAGGAAAAGTATGTATCGCTTTTCCTTTTTGTTATGCTGTGTTAATTGCAAAAAAGTAATTTCAACACTTACTCTTTTATTGATAATAATTGAAAATTCTTCCAGATGCTATATCCGCAATTTCTTCTGGAATAAATGTTTTACTAATCTCCGTACCAACATTCAATACCGCTGTTGCTTCTTTATCTAGATTTTCAAACAATTCTTTTCCACGTATCGTAATAAGGGGCGTTTCTTCCGGCAACACTTCTTTCACAAATTCTAATTGTGTAAAGAATGGTACAATCCATCTACCCTCTCCTTGGAAATAACGCAAACGAAGTGTTCCTTCTGATGCAGAATCATCCGCCTCTATAGATCCAGCAACATAAAAATGAGTTGTTAGCAACAATTCATAAAATTCCTTTTGTTTTTGTTTATCCTCTTCTGCTAAAACAAGTACTGTTTCTATTTTCTTTACTGGAATTTGCTCCATATGCTGCCACCCCTGTTTCAAAATAATTGTACTTTGATTATACAAAATATTCTTATTTTTTTCTACATAATTATTCAAATATTTTATTAAAATAGTATCAATTTAACTGACTCAACCTTATCTTCTCTACTGTCTCCAATGTTGTAACAATAGTAGCAAACTCTTCATGCAGATTCACTAGTGTCATATTATGAATTTCGTCAGCACAATATTTTACTCCATCTGGTCCTTTTCGGTTAAATGTAGCTGTCGCATCACTTACTAAGTACGTTGAAAATCCTAAGTTTCCAGCCATCCGAGTTGTTGTCTCGACACAGTGATTCGTCGTTAATCCAACAATAACAATCGACTCGCAGTTTTTTTCGTTTAATTGCTTTTCTAAATCAGTTCCAATGAATGCACTGTTCACACTCTTTTGAATAACAATTTCACCTTGTAATGGCTGGACTTCTTCTTTAAAGTGAACGGTTTCTGCACTTAGATAAAACATCGACTCTACATTTTCTTTATTCACATGCTGAATATGAAATATTGGTAGCCTTCTTCTTCTCCACTCTTCTAATAAACGCTTCATATTTTCTTCTGCTAAAGGGTTATTTCGCTCTCCCCAGTACGGGAGATTAAACGCTTTTTGTACATCAATTATAATTAGTGCTGGTTGATTCACTACTTCTCCTCCTATTCTCCTGGCTGTAATTGAAATAAAAATCCAAGTTGTTGTGAAGCTGTAATAAAGCAAATATATGCACAGAGTTCTACAATCTCTACCTCACTCCAATACTGTTTTAACACATCAAACATCTTATCATCTATCGCTGAACGATTATGTACAAATACATGTGCAAAAGTAACAGCGGTACTAATCTCCTCTATTTTTTGTACATCATCTGGTTTTCCCTTTGCCATACAATACATACATTCATTTCCAAACGCAAGTGTTCTCCGTACTTGCTCCTTTAACTCTTCAGAAAGACTTCCCTTTTCATATAAGGTCCTTTCAAGTGTACTCCAAGATTGTAATATAGCTGGGCTATGCCCTAATAATTTTTGAAACTTTGTTTCTCCTGCATCTGATAATGAAATTCTCTCCATCATTTCTCCCCCTATTCCTTTCTATTTTATTGTAAAATAAAATGGACCCGTTTTACATTTCATATGAATCTTAATTTATATATTTTCTTTACAAAAATTATTAGTTTATTGGAGGTATATTTACAAATGCAATTAGATCGTATTGATCGTAAAATTTTAAATGAATTATATAATGATAGTCGTCTCTCTATGCGGGAATTATCAAAACGAGTAAATTTATCCGCACCTTCTACTGCAGAACGTGTTCGTAAATTAGAGAGTGAAGGCGTCATTCAAAAGTATACAATTGATATTGATTATAAAAAAGCTGGACTCGTTTTAGACTGTATTTTAGAAATAACCTTAAAAAATGGTGATACAACGCGCATGCAACAATTTATTCAATCGTATCCATCCGCAAGCTTTTGCTATCGCGTAACAGGAAGCCTTTGTTATATCGTTAAAATTTCTGTCCCGTCATTAGTTGAACTTGAAGAATTTATTAATGATGTTTCTTCATATGCAACAACCGTTTCTCATATCGTATTATCAGAAGTATCCCTTACTCCTGATATCGAACACATTTTTCCAGAAAAATAAAATTAATTTTTATTCAAAATTCCATAAAAAACCCCTTACAAAAAGAATAAAAATGATTTATTATGTATTAAAATACATAAAGTTCGAGAAAGGGGCATTACATTGAAAATTTGGTTTTACGAAAAAACAACTCAAGTAGATGATTTACTTGGCATTTGGGACAATGTTCCCACCATCCCTCGAATTGGGGAAAAGGTGGAAATTTTAAAAACAGTTCGTACAGTCACAGATATTAAATATGTAAAAAACGGTAACAACTTTCACGTTGAAATTGTTATCCATTAAAATAGTAGCTCTCCTTAGTAATATTGGAGAGCTGCCTTTTCGTTTCTTATACTTTTATTACTATTTTGCTTTTCTTATAATAATTTGATTATCCTCTACCGTAACCGTTACATAATCATTCTGTTCTAGTGCTAACTGATTCACGGCTTCATCCGGCAATTCTACCGCCATGAGTCGATCTGTTACAATGACTTGACTATATGTTTCATTTTTCTGTAATGGTATAGAGGCCTTATCTTCATTGATGAAACGAAGAGACGGTACTCCTACTTCTTTTACAGTTCGCCAATTTTTTCGAATAAAAGGTACTAACCATAGTAAACTGATAAGAATCACAATAAGTCCAATCCATAAATTACTTTGTCCTTGTAATTCAGCAATCGAAATAGCATCGTCTGTTCCTTCTCCACTCGTTAATTGGATGGTGGTTGCAATACAATTATTCAATGCATGAACAGCAATATTCGTCCATATATTTTTCGTTTTAATGTAAAGAAGGCACATCACAACACCGAATACAAAAGCACCAACGATATCAAAATGACCTAAACCAAAAATAAGGGAGGACACAATCACAGCTCGTTTTATTCCCCATTTAAACGTCATACGCTGTAAGAAGAAACCTCGAAAAATGACTTCTTCCATGATTGGTGCAAAAATACATGCTGAAATGACACCGAATATCTGTGTAGAAATACTGCTCATATCAATCACACCATTATCGTTCAACATGTCAACCAAGAAATCAGGAAAAATATGTGCTAGTATGTAAAATTGAATAAAAGATACACCGAATGAAAAAATCATTCCCATTGCAGTTGCAATTACAATCAACTTCCAGTTTAATCGTGAAGATTTATCAAAGAAACTAGTAAATATAATATTGTTTTTTCTTGTTTTAAAATATAACCATAATAGTGGAAATACAAAAAACACCGAAATTTGCACCGCAACATCCATGACACTATCTGAAGCTCCCATAATGTCCAGCGGCAGCACCGTTACTAACATCCCTAAAATCATCCATGCAAAAAAACTCCGAAGTCGTATACGTGAAAATGCGTACTGAATATAAAACACCCCCAAGATGATATTCATAGTTATATTGTAATATGAATATCATCAAAATTCTTCCTATTTTTCTCAGTTTACTCTTACATAATATATCTATTAAACTATATAATACGAAATCTGTTTTTCGGAATTTCTTCTTTATCAGATTTTCTGTTTTAATGTTAAATGTCGTTTTTTTATACCTATTTTCCCAAAATATATTATTATAATAGGAATAAAGAGGATTATGCACCTGTTGTCGTAACAAATATTACATTGATTCCATTTACCTGCTCCTATATATTAGCAGTTTATAATACATCACGTTTTTGAAATAGTACGCTTGATGAAACAAGTAACACTACAAAATAAGCAAGTACGAGCAGTAATGATGTTGTAAAAGTGAATTCTGTAAATCGTGGTGTAGCACCACCGCTAATTAGTTTATTACCATCATATATACTTAAATCTAAATGCGAGAATACAACAAACTTAGCTACTCCTTTAACAAACATCATGAGCATCATGCTAATTGCTCCTTGCAAGAAGAATAGAAACAGTGCAATGATTAATGGTAATACTGATTTTCGAAAAACATTTGCCAAGAAGAAGGAAAGTGTTGCAAAGAAGAATGGAGACACAAGTTTATATGAGAGCGCTTTAAACAATACCCCTAGCGTTAATTCTGTTTTACCACCATCCATAACGATTGCACCCATAACCATTGTAATTAAGGTACCTGTAACGATAACAAAAAGCATCGTTAATAAAACCGAAACATATTTAGAAAATAAAATCATAATCCTTTTTCTTGGGCGAATTAACAGCTGCTTAATTGTTCCTTTTTGGAATTCATCAGTAATCGTTCGCGATGCAATGGTAATACCAAAGATTGTTACAAATAAAATAACTATACCTGTATCTGTCATTGCATAATCTAGATAGGTTCCTTTAAGATCTTTCGCTTCCCCCCATTTCACCATTACAAAAGCACCAAGAATTTCTAACGTAGCAATCACACCTATCAATATATACATCCCTTTTTTCGCATGTAACTTTAATAATTCATTTTGAATTAATTTTAACATTATGCTTTCACTCCCCCGGTAATCGCTAAGAACTCATCTTCTAACGTTTTATTTTGCACTGTAACGCCATATACGAGAATATCCAAATGCACAAGTTGTTTCACAATCTGCGGAATTTCTTCTTTCATTACGGAGACAACAACAACATTTTCTTGCACTTTACCTTTAATCACTTCATTTGCACGCCGAATCTGATCCACCTCAAAAGTTACAGCAACCGTTTCATCATTCTTCGCTTGTTCATGTAAGTTATATGCTTGTACAAATTGACCATTCTTAATGATAACAACACGATCGCACATCAGTTCAATCTCGCTTAATAAATGACTCGATACGATGACAGCGATATTTTCCTCTTTCGCTAATCGTTGTAAATAATCACGAATTTGACGAATACCAGCTGGATCTAATCCGTTTGTTGGTTCATCTAGGATAAGAACTTTCGGATTATGAAGAAGTGCTTGCGCAATTCCAAGACGTTGCTTCATTCCAAGTGAATATGTCTTTACCTTTTTATGAATGGCATGCTCTAACTCCACAAGTTTTACAATTTCAGTAATACGTTCTTTACTAATCGGCTTAATTGCCATATTCGCAAAATGCTTTACATTTTGCATCCCTGTCATATAATCATATAATTCCGGATTTTCGACAATAGCCCCAATGTGTTCTAACGCCTTCTCACGTTCTGTACGAATGCTATGACCACAAATTGTAATATCTCCTTCTGTCATTGCAATAAGACCGGTCATCATCCGAATTGTCGTCGTTTTCCCGCTCCCATTTGGACCAAGAAATCCGTATACTTCCCCTTCACATACCTCAAACGAAAGACCTCGAATAATTTCGTTTTTCCCTATTTTTTTATGGACATTCTCTAATTTTACTACTACGTTTCCCAATGATTGTTCCCCCTTTAGACTTCTAGTTTTTTATCGATGATATGACTTGTTATTACCACCAATAAATAAATTGATAATAAATTAAAAATTAGATAAGAAATATTTGAAGTATCACTCAAATAAAAAGATGTTTCAAAAAAGCCATTTTTATCTATTACCCCAACATTTTTTATCGAAAACACATATATATTTATTTTATCTATCATATTAGTTATAAAAAACTGAATTCCACCGAAAACAACAAATAAAATGATAAATAACATTTTATTTAATGAAGATTTCAAATTAAATAGTTTTACAACTATGATTATGAAATACAGAGAAACTAATGTACTTACTAAATCTATAATCCATAAGAGGAGGGAGAACAGGTGGTGTAATAGGCCATAATTGTATAAGCTACTAATGGCTTGCTGTACCTCTCCATTTGCTTTATTCCCATATATGTTTATGGAAAGAAAATGTAAAAAAGCAATTCCTATTAAAGACAACAAGCTAAACATGATTACAAATAATAACAAATTCGCGTATATATATTTCTTTGATGGAATTGCTGCATACCAAATCATAGAGCCTCTTACTATTTGTCGGAAAGAAGAAAGCGCTAGTAAGAAGATAGAAAATGCAGTTATACAAAATAAGAATATAAATATGATTAATGTTATATCTTGTCTACTTGAAAACCTTACTCCCGTACATCCCTTCATATTAAATAATAGAATTAATGAAATAGTAATAAATCCAAAATAAATCGCCCATATCTTCTTTTTATTACAATTGTATAAATATCGAAGGGTTTGACTCATTTTCCAAACACATCCTTAAACAATTCAGTCACCGCTTTCCCTCTTTTAAAACGAAGTTCTTCTACATTCTCATGTAGTACAATCTCTCCATCCTTCAAAAAAATAACTTCATCAAAAATATTTTCAATTTCACCAATTAAATGAGTAGAAATTAAAATCGTACTATCCTCACGATAAAACTGCAAAATAAGTTCTAGCACATGCTCCCGTGAAACAGGATCAATCCCGCCAAGCGGTTCATCTAATATATATAGTTTCGCTTTTCTTGAAAATGTTAAAATAAGCTGCAGTTTCTCAACCATTCCTTTTGACAAAGCTGTAATCTTTTCCTCCAGCGGTATTTTAAATTCAGCGACCTTATCAACCGCCTTTTGAATATCAAAGTCTGGATAAAAGTCACGATAGAAAAATAAAGCATCCTTTACAGTCATCCATTCATCAAATACTGGTCGATCTGGCATAAATGAAACAATTTTTTTTGTTTCTAAGCCTACATTCTCTCTTGCAATTTTGATATTCCCTTCTGAAGGATGCTGCAAACCTGCAATCATTTTTAATAATGTTGTCTTACCACTGCCGTTATCGCCAACAAGACCAATGATTTTCCCTTCTGTAATCACTAGATTTACATCGCGAATGACTGCCTTTAACCCATATCGCTTCCATAATTCCTTAATTTCGAGCAAGTTCATCATCATTTCTCCTCCCTTTTCTCTTCCAATGAAGAACGAAGAATCGAGAGAATTTCCTCTTCTGAAAATCCTAAATTATCCATTCCATTTATAAAAGAATGAAGCAACTCTTTCGCCATACCTTTGCGCAGCTCCATAATTTTCTCCCCTTCGCTCGTTACATATCTTCCCATTCCTCTGCGTGTTACAACGATACCTTCTCTCTCTAGTTCTTGAAATGTACGCTGAATTGTATTTGGATTGACTTGTAACTCACTCGCTAATTCGCGTACAGAAGGAATTTTTTCACCAGGTAATAAATGACCTGTTACAATTTCTTTTTTTATGTATTCCATCACCTGAATATAAATCGGTATGTTAGGAGAAAACTCAATTTTCATTTCCCCCCTCCTTTTGTCTTAGTGTACTAGTTAAATAGTACACTAAGACAAAAGGTATGTAAATACTTGTAAGTTGAAAAGATAACAAAAAAGGCAGTGCAACCTTCGTTGCACTGCCTTCCTATTTTATTTCGTTACCATTTCTGCCTCACTTTCTTCAAAAGGCCACTTCGGTAACATATTACGAAGTTCCTTATCAGAGCGATAACCAAGTGCGTATTCCGCTTGCATAATGGTATGAATCTCACGTGTTCCTTCGTAAATAACTGGAGCCTTTGCATTTCGTAAATATCGTTCTACTGGAAATTCATTTGAATATCCATATGCTCCGTGCACCTGCACTGCATCATTTGCCGCTTCAAATGCAGCGTCACAAGCGATCCATTTTGCTAAAGACGTTTCACGCGTATTACGTTTCCCTTCGTTTTTCAACCACCCTGCTTTATAAACCAATAAACGTGATATTTCAAGATTTGCAGACATTTTCGCAATCATTTGTTGTACAAGCTGATGTTTTCCAATTTCTTTTCCGAATGTTTGACGCTCTTCACAATACTTTACACTTGCTTCCAGACTTGCTTGAATAAGTCCACATGCACCTGCAGCTACTGTAAAGCGTCCGTTATCTAATGAAGACATAGCAATTTTAAATCCTTCCCCTTCTTCTCCAAGGAGATTCTCTATCGGTACTTTTACATCATCTAAAAACACTTCACCTGTATTTCCAGCTCTAATACCAAGCTTTCCTTTTATTGCTTTTGTTGATACTCCTGGAAATGTTCGTTCTACAATAAAACAAGAAATACCTCGGTGCTTCAATTCCGGATTTGTTTTTGCAAATATTAAGAAGTGATCTGCAACATCACATAACGAAATCCATGTTTTAGATCCATTTAATACGTAGTAATCGCCTTGTTTTACTGCTGTAGTCTGCATAGCAACGACATCTGATCCTGCATTTGGTTCCGTTAAACCGAACGCCCCAATCTTTTCACCTTTCGCTTGTGGAACAAGATACTTTTGTTTCTGCTCTTCTGTTCCCCATTGAAGAAGTGTCATGCTATTTAGCCCCGTATGTACAGATACAGCTGTACGAAAAGCAGTATCACCACGTTCTAATTCTTCACAAATAATAGCTAGTGTATTATAGTCCATGCCCACTCCGCCATATTGTTCTGGGATACAAACGCCCATAAATTGTAATTCTGCTAAACGCTTCAAGATTTTTTGTTCAAAATGTCCTTTTTCATCCCATTCTTTAATGTATGGAATAATTTCATTATCCACAAACGATCTCACTACTTTTCTAACACTTTGTTGTTCTTCTGTTAATGAAAAATTCATTTGTAATGCCTCCTTATATGTATTGATTTTTTGTCATTTCCATAATGATTTCCTGTGAATATCCAAGGCTTTGCAAAATCTTTTCTGTATGTTCCCCATGGAGTGGCGGATGTTTCTGCATCTGAACTGGTGACTTTGAAAGCTTTAGTGGTGAACCTACAAGTTTAAGGTTTTCGATTGTCGGATGCTCCATATGAATTGTCATACCTCGCGCCACTGCCTGCTCTGTTTCTAGCGCTTCTTTCACATTGAGGATTGGTCCATTTGGAATCCCCGCTTCATCCAAAAGTTGTTTCCATTCTTTTTTCTTTTTCTTCTTCATTTCATTTGCAATCATATTGACGAGCTCATCTTTATGCTGAAGACGGCCTGCATTTGTTTTATAACGTTCTAGGCTGGATAAATCTTGTCTATCTAACAACAAACAGAACTTATAAAACTGCTCATCGTTTCCGACCGCAACAACAAGATCACCATCCTCCGCTTCAAATACTTGATACGGAACAATATTCGGATGCTGATTGCCCAGTCTCTCTGGTAATTCACCTGTACATAAATAATTGCTCGCTACATTTACTAATGCTGCTAACTGTGAATCAAATAATGAAATATCAATTTCTTGTCCTTCTCCCGTTCTATTTCGGTGCTGCAAAGCGGCTAAAATTCCGATACACGTAAAAAGCCCTGTGAGTACATCTGAAATGGCAACCCCTACTTTTGCAGGCCCTTCATCTCTACCTCCGGTTATGCTCATAAGTCCACTCATTGCTTGAATCATATAATCATAGCCAGGAAGTTGGGAAGTAGGACCACTTTGACCAAATCCACTAATAGAGGCGAGAATAATATCTTCCCTCATCTTTTTTAATACTTCATACCCAAGTCCCATTCGCTCAAGTGTTCCAGGCTTAAAATTTTGCACAACGATATCCGCATGAGAAATAAGCTTTGTCAAAACTTCCTTTCCCATTTCTGATTTTAAATTTAATGTAATAGATTCTTTATTACGATTTGCACAAAGAAAATACGCACTTTCTCCTCCTACAAAAGGGGGCCCCCACCCTCTCGTATCATCACCATTTCCTACATTTTCAACTTTTATCACTTTGGCTCCTAAATCACCAAGAATCATCGTACAAAAAGGACCAGCAAGAACCCGAGATAAATCAATAATTGTAATCCCTTGTAGTGCTCCTTCCACTTCTTATCCTCCTATAGTAAAAACCAGTAAAACCAATTAGAAAGAAAAGCGGCATGATGGTTTTACTGGCTTGTATTTAAAAGTTATTGTGTAAAAGAATTATTGTGCTTTCACTTGTGATAACACGGATTTAAATGCATTGATTACTGTATCTACTTCTTCATAACTAATTGTTAGCGATGGCTCAATACGAATTGTTTTTGAGTTAATTAGTGTTCCGGCAACAAGAATACCTTGATCAAACATTGCCTTCGATACTTCATAGCCAATTTCATCTTTATGGAATTCAATCCCAATCATTAAGCCTTGACCACGAATTTCAAAAACTTTGTCCTCATGTCCTTCCGCTGCTTTTTTCAATCCATTTAAGAAATACTCTCCAACTTCCGCAGCTCGTTCTGGTAATTTATCTTCCAATAACACATGAATGGTTGCGATTGCAGCTGCACATGCAAGTGGGTTCCCACCAAACGTTGTTGTATGCATGAATGGATTATCAAACCAACTTTTAAATACTTTTTCTTTCGCCACAATTGCACCTGCTGGCATTACCCCTCCGCCAAATGCTTTCGCAAGACAAATAATATCTGGTACTACATCGTATAATTCCGCAGCAAACATTTTCCCAGTGCGTCCCATTCCAGTTTGTACTTCATCAAAAATAAGTAGTGATCCGAATTCATCACAAAGTTCTCTTACTTGTTTCAAGTAGTTTTCTGGAGGTAAAATAATACCACCCTCGCCTTGAATTGGTTCTAAGATAACAGCTGCAACATCTTCTCCTACTAAAGCACACGTTTCAAATGTTTTTCTCATCATCTCGATATCACCAAATGGAACGTGACGGAAGCCTGGAATTAATGGTAAGAACGGCTTACGGAACATTCCTTTTGCTGTTCCAGATAATGAACCAAGGCTCTTACCATGGAAGGCGCGCGTTGTTGCAATAAAAGTTGTTCGCTCACTATACATTTTTGCTAGTTTTAATGCTGCCTCTACACTTTCTGTCCCGCTATTTGTAAAGAATGCATATTTCAAATCTCCCGGTGTAATATCCGCTAAAATCTTTGCAAGAATTGCACGAAGTGGATCTAATAAGTCTTGACTATGCAATGCTTGACGCTTTAATTGATCCGTTACAGCCTTTACCACTTTTGGATTACGGTGTCCAACATTATAAATCCCGAATCCACCTAAACAATCAATATATTTTTTACCATTGATATCCATGAAGCAAGACCCTTCATCAGACCATTCTACTGCCGCGAACTGTCCATCTTTTGTTACCGTTTTTCTATATGCAAGGAAGCCTGGGTTTACATGTTCACGGAACCCATCTACTGTTTCTTTTGTAATCCAGCTTGCTTCTTCCTCGGACACTTTATCTTTTTCAATTAATTGCAGTACTTTCGTAATATACTCATTTACACTTGTATTGTTCACATCTTGCTCATTTGATTTACTTTTCACATTCGTTCCCATCTATTTCACCTCTATAGTTTTTTTATTTGCAAACCAACCAATTGGTTCTACTTCTAGATTTATATTAATCTGCTTAATTTCTTGAAATTCCTCTAAACCAAACGTTCCTAAACTACGACCGATACCACTTTGCTTATACCCACCCCAAGGTGCTTCGTTGTATGTTGGGTGATAACTATTAATCCACGTAATTCCTGCGCGAAGCTTGCGGATTACACGCATCGCTTTGGCACCATCAACTGTAAATACACCTCCGGCTAAGCCGTAATCTGTACCATTTGCTAGCTCAATCGCTTCTTGTTCATTCTTAAACTTCTGGATTACTACAACCGGTCCAAAAATTTCTTCCTGTACAATACGCATATCAGGTTTCACATTGACAAAGGCCGTTGGTTCAATAAAGAAACCGTCACCTTTCCCATTCGCCATTATACGCTTTCCTCCGCAAGCAATTTCTGCTCCTTCATCTTTTCCAATCTCTATATAGCGTAATACTTTTTCCATATGCTCTTGACTTACAAGTGGCCCCATCTCTGATTCTGGATTATCACCAGGTCCAACATTAATTTGGTTCGCTCGTTCTACAAAACAATTAACAAATTTATCGTAAACGCTTTCTTCTACAAGAATCCTTGATCCTGCTGAACATACTTGTCCAGTACCTGCATAAATACCAAACAGCGCATAATCAACAGCTGTTTCAAAATCTGCATCTGCAAAAATAATATTTGGAGATTTCCCACCAAGTTCTAACGAAATCTTCTTCATATTATCTGCCGCTGTTCTCATAATGTGCTTTCCTGTTTTTGTTCCACCTGTAAAAGAAATCATATCAACTTTATTACTTGCTGCAATCTCATTTCCTACTATTGGTCCGGCTCCCATTACCATATTGGCAACACCTTTTGGCAATTCTACTTTTTCCATTATTTCAAATAATTTTGTTGCAGTGATTGGTGTAACCTCAGAAGGCTTAAATACAATTGTGTTTCCAGCTGCTAAAGCAGGTGCAATTTTCCAAACACTCATTAATAACGGATAATTCCAAGGAACTATTAAACCACAAACACCAACTGGCTCTCTCACTACCATAGCTTGCATCGGATCGGCTACATGATACGTTTGTCCGTCTGGTTTTGTAATAAGCCCCGCATAATAGCGGAAACAGGCTGCCGCATCTCCAATATCTCCTTCTGCCTCTCGATATGTTTTTCCATTGTCCATTGTTTCAAGTTGCGCAAGTTCTTTTAAATTTTTATCAATTTCATCTGCTATTTTAAATAAATAAGATGCTCTTTCCGCAGCGGATGTTTCTGACCAAATTCCGCTATCAAAAGTAGCTCGTGCCACTTCAATCGCGTATTTTGCATCCTCGATTGTTCCTTCAGGTGCATATGCGATAACCTTGCCATTCGCAGGGTTAATAATCGGTCTTTTCTCTTGATTACTAGAATCTCTCCATTCACCGTTTAGATACATTTTTAAATCTAGCACTGTATATAGTCCCCCTTTGTAAATCATTCATATATTATATAAGCAAGAATTGTGCCAACATTTAAAATACGAAGCAACCATACAAAAATTGATGATTTCCTTAAATAACCTACACAAAATTATGCATATTTGCATAGGTTATGATATTTCGCATAATTACACCAAAGAGAAGAGGCAGTCTATGTAGACTCCCCCTTTCCCCTTTAAAAATATGAAATTGTATCAATTGCTATTTCCTTTTCATTCATGACTTTTTGATATTTACGACTTACAGAAGACTGGCTTATCCCAAGAGCTTTTGCTGCCTTTGTTGTCGTTTTATACTGCTTCATTGCAAGTAAAATTAATTGTTCTTCTACAGAATGCAGTGCTTCTTGTAATGGCAAAACCCTTGTGATCAATGGTTTTGATTTTTTAAAATCATATCCAGGATTAAGGAATTTACTAACAAATTCAGCATCAATGACTGAATCATCTGCAGATACTACTAAACGTTCAATCATATTCTGCAATTCTCTTACATTCCCTGGCCATGAATAAAACTCTAGTAAATTCAGTGCATCAGGAGTTAAATGATAGTTCTTGTTATATTTCTCATTCAACTCTTGTAAAAAATGAAACGCGAGTAGCGGAACATCTTCCATCCGTTCTCTTAGCGGTGGAACTTGCAGTGGAATGACGTTTAAGCGATAAAATAAATCTTCCCTAAACGTGCCAGCCTCCACCATTTTTTCAAGACGTTTATTCGTCGCGGCAATAATTTGAACATTGATTTTCGTAGGTATTGTGCTACCAATCGGAATTACCTCTTGTTCTTGCAATACTCTGAGTAATTTCACTTGCAGATGTAAAGGCATTTCTCCAATCTCATCCAAAAATAAAATCCCTTGATCCGCTCGCTTAAAATATCCTTCTTTTCCATTTTTATCAGCACCGGTAAAAGCACCCTTCGTATAACCGAACAGTTCACTTTCTAATAATGTCTCTGGGATTGCACCGCAATTTAATTTTAAAAATGGCTTTGAAGATCTGTTTCCAAGTTGGTGAATCGCTTGTGCAATCACTTCCTTTCCAACACCCGATTCTCCAGTAATGAGCACATTTGAAGAAAAGTCAGCTATTTTTTTTGCTTGATTAATAATTTGCTCCATTTTCGGACTACAATAAATAAGTTTCTTCAAAAAACGATCTTTACTTTTAAAGCTGTCTAACTCTTTCTTATATTGTTCAGATATCTTTTTTATCTCATGTAATTCCGTCTTTAATCTTGTTGCTTCTGTAATATCTCTTGAGGCAATAATAATGCGGTGAAGCTCCCCATTTTCATTAAACACAGGATTTCCAACTGCTAATATCTTTCTGCCACTTTTTGTTTCTTGTACAATCGATACCTTCTTCTTTTGTTCTAACACTAATCGCGTAACAGATGGACTAAATAACCCTTGTTTCTCTAAATCTAAAAGATTTTTTCCTAAAAGATCCTTCAAATCTCTTCCCCAAAAATCATTAACAACGGTTTCACTATAACGGATTAATTCCCCTTTATGATTGACCACTAATATTTCATCATAAATGCTAGATAAGATTGCATGTAAGTCTTTATTTAAATCCTTTATATATTCAATTTCCATAGCCATATCCTCGACCATCGGTAAATCTTGCACAATAATAACCATTCCTTCGATGCTTTGATCGAAGCTTGGTATAGGACTGTAGTCAACTAATACTCCCATCTCATTTGTTATTTGTAATTGATTTAAAATCGTTTTTCCTGTTGCAAATGCATTATTTATATGTTCCCCATTAAAAATCTGTTCTGCTGGTACATTCATTACTTTTTCAGGAATAGATTTAATCATCTTCAAACCAGATTCATTACAATTTACAATTTTCTTTTCACGGTCTACTACAAAAATCCCCATTGGAATGGAAGTTAAAATAATTTTCAGTATATCTACACTTTTATTTTCTTGTTTAAATAGTTCTGCAAAAACATCTTCTCTTCTTATGTATCCCGTTAACTCTCCTCTTTCATTTTTCACTATCGCAATGGGTGCCCCAATAATTTGAAAGAGAGCTGTTAAGGAAATATTTTTGCTAAGATGACATATTGTATCTAGTGAAACAGCATTTAAAAGTAACGTTTGAGTGGTTAAGCGCTCCTTTCTCGATAGCAGCTCCTTAACATGAACGTATGCAAATAATTGATCTTCCCTTTTTAGAAACAGAAAAGATTCTTTCATATTTTCAACATCTATATTCCATTCCTTTTCAGATTGGTCGATTGACATGGAAACAATAGGTCTAATTTTGTTATGAGCAATGGAAAACATTCTGTTACTCCTCCTTTAAACTGCTTAACTTGTATTGTATCATTAAAATCGTATTTTTTTAATTAATCTGACAATATACTTTTTTACTTACTTTAATAAAAAAAGGAAGATGAATAGTTCCATCTTCCTCCTAAAATCAATCACTCCCACTAATTAAAATATCTTCCTGAATATATGCTAATACCATACCTGGAATTACTTTATCTCCTTCTTCTACTTCTAAAGACTGCACTTCCCCGCTACACCCTATTTTAATTACTTCCACTTTTCCATTCGCATTTTTAATTGAAAACAGCGGTTCCCATTCGTAAATTCGGGAGTCTCTATCAATAACTACCTTCTCAATTGTTCCATAACATGGGCTCGTAACTATCTCATAATACAAAATAAATCATTCCCTTCTTTTATTCTATTAATATTGTTCTGCCAACATTTGTTCCTGAAGAATCATATGAAAAAAGCTTTGAAAATCTTCTACATCTTCTACTTCAATCCCTAGCTTAGGGGCCCAGTATTGCTCCTCTCCAATATCCTCTTGGCTTAATAAAATCATTCTTCCATTTTGAATAGAAGTAACCATTGCTTTTCCAAAAAACTGCTGTGAATATGCAACTGCTATATCGTATCGATGATGATTCGACACAATACAGTAATAACCAATGGGTTGTTTTTCAATTTGTTCTAGTAAAATATCAAGTTTCATATGTTCCCTCCCTTTATATTAAAAATGTAACCAACCTCTAAGACGTGATGCTTCTACAATCTTACGGATCCCTTCTATATACGCAGCAATTTTCATATTTACCCCGAAACGCTTTGAAGTATTGAATACATCAAAAAAGCTAGATGTAATTTTCTCTTTTAAACATTGATCAACATATTGCTCTGTCCAATAGTATCCTTGGTTATTTTGACACCACTCAAAATATGAAACAATAACTCCTCCAGAGTTCGCTAAAATATCTGGAACAACTAAAATGTCTTTCTCTTCTAACATTGTTATCGCCTCTTTTGTTGTTGGGCCATTTGCAGCTTCAATTACAATCTTACATCCAAGCTTTTCCGCATTATGTTTCGTAATTACCCCTCCAATTGCAGCTGGAATGAGTACATCACATTCTTTTTCTAACAACTCTTGGTTAGAGATTGTTTTACTAAAGAGGTTCGATACAACGCCAAAAGAATCTCGATTTTCTAGTAAATAAGGAACATCTAAACCGTCTGGGTTATAAATACCACCTAAAGCATCAGACACTCCTACCACTTTCACGCCAGCATCATATAAATATTTTGCTAAATAGCTTCCAACGTTTCCAAATCCTTGAATGATTACTCGCATATTTTGAAGCGGAATATGTTTTAGCTCACTGACTAATTGAAGCGTATAGAACACTCCTTTAGACGTTGCTGTTTCTCGCCCTTGTGATCCTCCTAACATTAACGGCTTTCCAGTAATAAAACCTGGAGAATCAAATTCTCTAATATGATCATATTCATCCAGCATCCAAGCCATAATTTGCGCATTTGTATACATATCAGGAGCTGGAATATCTTTAGTAGGTCCAACAATTTGGCTTACCGCTCTTACATAGCCACGGCTAAGTAGCTCTAGTTCTCTGAAACTCATCTCTTGTGGATTACAAATAATTCCGCCCTTCGCGCCTCCATATGGAAGCCCCGTCACTCCACATTTCAAACTCATCCAACCAGCAAGCGCCTTTACTTCCTCTGGTGTAACATCTGGATGAAACCGAATGCCACCTTTTGTCGGTCCTGCTGCATCATTATGCTGAGCACGATACCCTTGAAATACTTTGGTTCTTCCATCATCCATCCGAACAGGAATACTTACTTCTAAAAAACGCATCGGTTTTTTAAGAAAATCGAATACTTCCTCTGGATAACGTAAAGCCCGGAGTGCTTCTTTTAATATGGCCTGAAATTCCTCTAAAGGATTTTCTACCTCAACTTTTTTTTGAATAAATTGTGTTACATCTTCCTTCTCTGATTGAATTACCACGATAACACCTCATTTATTTATTTTTACTAGTATTAGGAAGCAATAATCGTGCCAAGTGATAAGAGAAGGATGATCCTGCCGTTTCAGCCTTCTCACTTATACTTTTTCTTTCCTTCCTTATGAATAGTTGAATGATTTATGCAAACTTGCATGACCTTAAAACCTCCAAAATAAAAAACACCGGATACATCCCGATGTTTTTGTTATTTTACATTTCCTGTACTTCTTCAAAATGCATTTGCGGAGGTGCTGAACGAAACATGTTCGTAATATATAAAAGATAACCGATTCCAATAGCAGCCCAGCTAATTCCAAGAATAAGCGAATGAATATTGAGGTTAAACCAGAGTACCGCTACTGTACCAGCTCCCAAAATAGGCATAACTAAGAAATTAAAAAAGTCTTTAACAGTTTTATATCGTTTTTGCTTAATCACATAATAAGAAATAACTGATAAATTAACAAATGTAAAAGCAATAAGTGCTCCGAAGTTAATGAGAGAGGCTGCTGTTTCTAAATCAATAAACATAGCTGAGAGTGCAATAATTCCTACAATAACAATGTTATATACTGGCGTTCGCCAGCGAGGATGAATATATCCAAATATCTTTTGCGGGATTACATTATCTCGCCCCATTACATACAATAATCGCGATACACTTGTATGAGACGCTAAACCAGAAGCAATTGTCCCCATAAATGTTCCTACTAAAAAGAAAGTTTGAAACAATTTCCCTCCGACATATAGTGCAATTTCTGGAGCTGCTGATTCTTGATCTTTAAATACGGATGCATCCGGGAAAAAGGATTGTGTAAAGTAGGTAGTGACAATGAATAAAATTCCGCCAATTAAAGCAGTAAGAAAAATAGCTCGGGGAATTGTCTTCTTTGCGTTTGGCGTTTCTTCAGAAAAGGTAGTTACTGCATCAAAACCTAAAAATGAAAAACAAAGAATTGTAGCCCCTGCAACTAACGGTGATATTTGTATATCTGATTCAAAAAACGGCTGAATGGAAAAAACTTCTCCGGTTCCTTCTCCTGCTATTAAACCTTTTATAACAAGAAAAACAAACACAACCATTACTAGCACTTGAAATGTTACTAAGAACGTGTTGAAATTTGCAGTAACATTTACACTAATAATATTTATAAGCGTAATCAGTAGAACAAAGCCAATGACCCATGCCCAATCTGGAACACTCGGAAAAAGTGCCGACATATAAATTCTCGTTAATAATGCGTTCACCATTGGTAAAAACAAATAATCCAATAACGATGACCATCCAACGAGAAATCCCAACCTTGCACTAATTGTTTTTTGTGTATACGTATAAGCAGATCCTGCAGTAGGAAAAACCTTTACCATTTTGCCGTAGCTTGCAGCTGTAAATAACATCCCCGCTAACGCAATCAGATAAGCCCCTGGAACATGCCCGCCCGTTTTCTCGGAAACAATTCCAAATGTATCAAACCCCACCATCGGTGTCATATACCCGACGCCTAGCATAACAATTGACCAAAGTCCCAATGAACGTTTTAAACCAACCTCTTTTCCCACCTATCATTCCTCCTACTTTCTCTCTCTAATTTCCATCTGAAAATTGATAGCCAACTAGAAAACGCTTTCAATGAACGTTGCATGTTATACGTCCTATCACAAAAACCTCCTCTTATTTTTGAATATTCATGCAATTTTTAAGCCAACATTGTCTTCGATGAAAAATTAATAGAGCAGCTCTATTTTTTCCTGCTCCAAAGAAATAACAGGTGGAATCATTTTTCTAAAGTTTTGTTTGATTTTCTATTCATTTTGACATAACTTATTCAATCCCTCATACCACTACATGCAAATGAAGCAGAATTTTAATCGGTCGGAAAATAAAAAACTTATCACGAAATAATAACATTATGTAAACTATATCTACCAAAAAAAGCTGCCTTCACATGAAAGACAGCTTTTCCAATACTATTTATTAAAAATCAAATACGAAATCATCATCTGATAACTTTTCAACATTTGTTGCCTTTACATAGCCATTCCCTTTTACAGAGAAGAAATCATGGTTTTTCGTATCTGTACGTAAACCATTTAATACGATTGGGTTAATTTCTTCTTCTTCAAAGCGTGGCTCTAATCCTAAGTTCATAAGCCCTTTATTCGCATTGTAACGAACAAAACGGTTTACATCTTCAACAAGACCAATAGACGTATAAATTTCTTCTGTATATGCAGTTTCAATTTCATACAGTTCCATTAATAGTTCTTGTGTTTCTTTTTGTACTTCTTGTTGCTCTTCTGCAGAAAGTTCTGCGAAGATTTGTTGTGCTAAAATACCGACGAATACGCCGTGAATTGACTCATCACGAATGATTAAGTTAATAATTTCACCACTTGCAGTCAACTTTCCTTGTCCTGCTAAGTATAGCGGATAGAAGAATCCACTATAGAATAAATAACTTTCTAAGAATACACTTGCTACCATAGCCATATATAATTCTTTTTTCGTTACTTGTGGCTTTAATAACTTGCGATAATACCCTGTAATAATACCTGCTTTTTTCTCAAGTAATGGATGACTATCTACCCATTCAAAGATGTCATCAATTTCTTCTTCTGTTGCGAGTGTTGTGAAAATATGACTATAGCTCTTCGCATGGACTTCTTCCATAGCACCCATGAAAGCTAGTACACTTTTCGCTTGTAAATTCTCAAGATGAACAAGTACAAGTGGCATCCCTTCGCCACCTTGCTTTGTATCTAAAAGTGTTAAACCACCTAATACACGTTTATAAGCAATTTGCTCTTCTTTTGATAATTGCACCCAAGTATTTTTGTCAGAAGATACTGCGATTTCTTCTTCTGTCCAAAACTGAGCGATGTTTTGCTTCCAAAACATTAAACTAAAATCGTCTTCTTTTTTGTTCCAGTTTACCGCGCGCATTGAATCGCCCCTTCTCTATCAATAAGCTCTTCTAACATGCGGTAAAGCTTTCAGTTTGTAATGAAAACTTAACCGCATGTTAGACGTCTTAAATTTTATAACTAAGCATGAGCAGGGTCAGAAAAACCCTGCTCATGATGTCTTACTCTATCATTCAATCTTATTTTACATCAAACCGTACAAGCTACACACTCTTCCACGCTTAGTTTACGTGTTCTTGTATAATACAAGCTCTTCAGACCTTTTTTATGTGCATAGATATAATAACGTGCTAACTCACGCGTAGAAATATCACTATTTACATACAAAATTGTACTAATTCCTTGGTCAATATGCTCTTGAATTTCTGCAATCAAATCAATTAGTTTAAACTGATTCATATCGTAAGAAGATTTATAATACCAGAATGTATCTTTTGATAAATACGGCATTGGATAATATGTTGTCGCATTTGCATACGTTCTTGATTCGATTTGACTTACGATTGGCATTACGCTTGAAGTTGCATTTTGGACGTAACTAATGGATTGTGTTGGCGCAATAGCTAAACGATATGAATTGTATAGACCATGCTCCTGAACTTGTTCTTTTAGACTTGTCCAATCTTCTTTTGTTGGAATATAAATCCCTTCAAATAACTGTTGTACTTTCTCTGTTACAGGGCTATATTCTGTTGTTTCATACTTTTCAAAGTATGTGCCGTTTGCATAATCAGACTTATCGAAGTCTTTAAATGTTTCGCCCTTTTCTTTTGCAATCCCCATACTCTTTTCAATGGAGTAGTAGTTTAACATCATGAAGAATGTACGAACAAACTCTTTCGCTTCTGCACTTTCATAAGCAATTTTATTTTTCGCTAAATATCCATGCAAGTTCATTGCACCAAGTCCAACTGAATGCAGCTCATCATTTGCTTTTTTCACAGTTGGTGCGTTTGGAATAATAGTCATATCAGAAACAGCTGTTAAAGCTTCCATTCCTGCATGAACCGCTTCACGGATTTCTTTATTTTCCATAACGTTTACAATATTTAGTGATCCTAAGTTACAGTTAATATCACGACGGATAATGTCATCTGTACCGTAGTCGTTAATTTCGGATGTTTCTTGTAGCTGGAAGATTTCCGTACAAAGGTTTGACATCTTCACAGTTCCAATATCCTTTAACGGATGTTGTTTGTTCGCATTTGATTTAAACATTAAGTATGGATAACCAGACTCAAGCTGAATCATTGCAATCTTAATAAGCATATCACGTGCACTAATATCAAGTGGCTTCTTCTTCACATTTGGATTGCTCATCAGTTCATCATACATTTCGTCGATATCTATATCATCTAAATGTTTTCCGTACTCTTTATATACTGTAAATGGCGCAAAAACATGGAATGGTTCATTCTTCTCTGCAAGCTCAAAGAACTTACTTGGAACGATAATACCGATTGATAGAGACTGAATACGGCTCTTCTCATCAGCATTTATTTTTTTTGTATCAAGGAATTCAATAATATCCCAATGGAAAATGTTTAAATATACTGCTCCGGCACCTTTTCTTTGCATATTGTTACTCCATACCTTTAAAACATATGGGGGATAGTCATTTCTGCTACCCTCTCTATATCGCTATAGAGTTCAGACCATATCTTCTTCTCTTTCCTACAACCTTAGTTTGAGAAGCCAGGTTCGAGCTATATAGTCACCTACATAGCCACTTGGTCGTTGAACCTTCTCCCTATCTAATAGACTTAGGAGCTCGGCTGCTGATTTCCTGCAATCTTGGATTTTTAGGGGGCGCTACGTAATTTCTTCGTAGTATCCTACCTCGATATACTCAGGCGTTCCAGCAATTGACCCGGTTTTATAGTTGAGCCATAAGTTAACCCAACTGATTCGCATACGAAAACGAATCTTCAAGCAATTTCATAACTGGTACCACACCGCTTGCTGCGTTCTCGATACCTTTAATTTGCTCTCCGCGTGCGCGTAGTTTGGACAAGTTTAAAGCTACTCCTCCGCCAATTTTCGATAACTGCATCGCTGTATTAATATTAAATCCGATCGAATTTAAGCTATCATCCATCTCTAACAAGAAACAAGACACCATTTCTCCTCTTCTGCTTCTTCCCGCATTTAAAAAGGTTGGTGTCGCTGGTTGATAGTTTTGTTTTACGATCATGCTTGCAAATTGTTTCGCTTTATTAACATCACCACGTCCTAAGTATAATGACACAATTGATACGCGATCTTCGTAGCTTTCTAAGTATTGTTTTTGATCATTTGTTTTTAACGCATAGTCCTTATAAAACTTAGATGCCGCCATATAAGATTGGAATTTGAAGTTCTCACCGTATGCAACGTTGTATACTTCTTCGACCTCCTCCAACTTATACTCGTCCAGAACGTTGTAATAGTAATCATGTTCATTCATATACTCGATTCGCTCTGCCACGCTATCAAAATGAACGGTATTCGCTCTCGCTTCTTCCATAAAAACTTCTAATGCTTCTTTATCTTTATGAAGCTGATAGAAACCGTCTTGCATTTGCGTGATTTCATTATTCAGTTCAATGTGTCGCAATCTCCCGCACCCTTTCCTTAAAATATTCTACATCATTATTTGTTCCAGATAACTCGAATTTTGATACAATAGGTACTTCGTATCTGGTTGAGATTTTATCTGCACTTGCTCCGAACATATCTCCCCAGTTGCGATTGCCACTTGCAGATACGCCTTTTAAATTTGCATTATTGCGTTCTAAAAATTCTAAAACACGTTCCGGCACATTTCCAAAACCTGTTGTATAAGTAATAAGAACAAAATCTTCGTCTAATACTAGATCCTCATTAATCTGAACGGCCGGCATATTTAATTTGTGAATGAAACGCTTCACGTTTCCTGTCATAGAATCATATGCAATTAACATCTCCGACCCTCCCTTTCTTCCTTTTATATCTTGATGCCGATTCATGTTTTCCCTATATATTGTATTATGTTTCGAAACAAGACACAAGATATATGTATAAATTCTTTCTTTTTTTAACTTTTACTTTTCGACATCACGAGCCGTTTTTTTCAATACAAAGACTATGAAACAACATTCTAAAACTCATGTCAATAAAGTGCTTTTCAAAAAAGTTGTCAACGAATTTAACCATATTTACAAAAATGTTATCAATCTGTTTTGTCAAAAAACAGTAAATGCTGGAGAAATATATTTCTCCAGCATCACACAAAAAAGAACAGACTTTAGATTGTAATCTGCTCGAAACCGGTTACACATTATTTAGATCACACAAATAAGAAATTCTCCTCCTTGTGGATTAAACAGTTATTTATTTGAATACATATACTTTCTTTTTTGTTACACAATAAAAAATATCATTATAATGAAAAGGATAATTATGATGGCACTCCAATTTATTTGTTAGTGTAATGAGAATTTAAAAAAGACTGCAAACAGAGCATCACTCATTCGCAATGTTCAATACGTAAAATATCCTTTATGAATAAATGATGAAAATTCTCGTCTTTATCTTGCATTGTAAACACTGGTGCTTCTTCATCAAAATATACAACCATTCCCTCCACATATTGATTCATATGCAGGAGTTTCACAGTTGCTCGAATTTTGGTTTCTTGCTCATATGCTACTTTCAATTTCTCTATAACTTCTTTTGTACGTTTCCGTTTCTCTGGAAACATAATCATTCCTACAAGCCGGTTTCCAGCGCCATCTTTCCACATATAGTCCCAGTGCGGTAAAATACCTTGTTTAAATTCTCCCATAATTCCCCTCTCCTTTTCCTTCTATTAAGAACGCGGTGTTTCTATATATGTATAAATAATTTTCCCGCCGCGTTGTGCATTCCCACTGAAATGTTTAAAATCCTCTCGATTTACTACAACCTCACGAAACGTATAAAATACATCCTTAGTTACAATATACTCTTCTATCTCTCCATTTTTCAGTTGATCTAAAATTGTATTTGCTAATTGTTTATCCATGTATTTCACCTCTCTGCAATATTTTATCCTATCTTCCACAAGTCGACAATGTTAAATTTCTTACATTCACAGCAAACATCATATACTACCATAACGGTTCCCCTTTTCTGAATCCATTCGATATTCAAGCTTATCCTATAAAATTCAAGAAATTATTGAATCACTGATTGAAACTTTATTTTATGTTACAATAAGCATGACAACTAGGAGGGATAATATGATTCGGAAAGCAAAAAAGACAGATGCGAAGGCAATATCTTCTTTATTGTATAACGCTCTGCATGAAATTGCTGAAAAAATCACAGGTGGGAGAACAGAAACAGAAGTCTTGACAGGGCTTGAAACTTGGTTTTCAAAAAATGAAAATCGGCTTAGCTACGAGAACTGTTTCGTTGAAGAACAAAATGGACAAGCAGTTGGAATCATCGTAGCCTATCACGGCAGTCATGCCAAGCAACTAGATACTCCAATTGTAAAACACTTACAAAAAATCCATCAAGATTCAACGATTACGCTAGAAAAAGAAGCAGAACTCGATGAATATTATATTGACACTTTGTCCGTTTCAAGCACATATAGTGGAAGAGGAATAGGTTCAAGGTTGATTCAAGCAGTAGAAAATGATGCCTATGAAAAAGGTTATGAGAAAATCGCATTACTTGTAAATTTAGAAAACGAGCGAGCTTTCTCTTTATATAAAAGACTTGGTTACCAAGAGGATAAAACAGTTATGCTTGTTGGAGAGCCATATGCTCATTTAGTGAAGCCATTATATAAAAAAGCTTTCGTTTCTTAAAAAAAGCACACGATTCTTTATTGTAATCGTGTGCTTTTATGTTAAATTGGTACTTAATATATTTCCATTCATCGCTTCACGAAATGTATATTCTGTACAACTCCATGGCTTCCTATGAAAAATAGGAGGACCAGACCATCCTCTAGTACGTAATTCATACCCAATCATCGCATTAAAATAACTATGCCCTACAAGTGCGATATGCCCATGTACTAACGCATATCCAACTAATGTATCAGCTGCTTGTCTTGCTCTTTCTTGCGCTTCACGATAAGACTCCACACCTTTAGAATATCCAACTATCCATACTGTGCGCCCAATGAATATCCACACTGCGGGTTTGCACTTCACACATTTCGGAATATAGAAGCTAGATGGTACTTCTGCCTCTCGAAAAAGAGCACTTTGTATAAAAGAAAGAGAATTCGTTAATTCTGCAGCTGACTGTACCGCACGTTTTTGATTACTCGTTACAATAAGCTTTGCAGATTCAATTGCTTCAATTGTATCAATTGGTATGTCCGTATTTTTTTCCATACTAGCTAAATCGTATCGCTCCATCCATTTGCGGAACGATGATACTGTCATTAATTCTGTAACATTATTTAAGCGACCGTGACGAATAAAAGAAATTCGCATCTTCTCCACTCTCCATTCACCGCTCATCACCTATATTATTATGTGCTTTTTCTTATTGTCATCATACCATGGAGAAAGAGAAAGGCATACTTCCTTACATATCTGTACCGCTCTCATGAGTAATAGAAGCATGCACACCATCTAACCCATCAAAATATGTACGTGTCTCATACATACGTATCATCTTTAATTGTTTATGTGAGAATAAAAATAACAAAAATGCTATAAAACTTCCGACAATTTCAAATACCATTTTACCGCCCCTCACCTATTATACCCTTATATTGTAATATAAGCACTTTTCACCAATGGATAACCTAAAATACGGAAAATGATTCATACAAATCTTACAAAAAAATTACTATTTTTTGAAATTATTTCATGGAAACATTTACAAACAGGGGAATATAGTTCAAAATAAAGGGAAATAAAAAAGAACGAACTTGTTCTTTTTTTGGCAAAACTGTAACAAGGAGAGTTGCTTATGGAAATGGAAATCGCAAAAGCTGGAGATCTTATCGAATTTAAAGGTGGAATGCAAGGCCGTGTTCAAAAAGTGAATAAAAACTCCGTTATTGTCGATATAACAATCATGGAGAATTTTAGAGAACTAGATATGGAACCTCTTACAGTTGTAAATCATAAAAACTATAAAGTTATTAATCAACATGCATAAT
Organism: Bacillus sp. UNC437CL72CviS29; assembly: GCF_000482345.1. NCBI lineage: Bacteria > Bacillati > Bacillota > Bacilli > Caryophanales > Bacillaceae > Bacillus > Bacillus sp. UNC437CL72CviS29. Next base: position 242,067 of record NZ_AXVB01000006.1, read on the forward strand.
ATAATAGAAAAAAAGGATCCGTACGATACATACAGATCCTTTTTTCATTAGCGATTATCGATTGTTTCAGGGTATAGATCATGATTCATCATACGATATTCAGCCATTTGCTCATATTTCGTACCAGGGCGACCGTAGTTGCAATATGGATCAATTGAGATACCACCACGTGGTGTAAATTTCCCCCACACTTCAATATAACGTGGGTCCATTAATTTAATTAAATCATTCATAATAACATTCATACAATCTTCATGAAAATCACCATGATTACGGAAACTAAATAAATATAACTTTAAAGATTTACTTTCAACCATTTTTTGTTCTGGAATATAACTAATATAAATCGTTGCGAAATCTGGTTGTCCTGTTTTTGGACATAAGCTTGTAAATTCAGGACAATTGAATTTTACAAAATAATCACGGTTTGGATGATTGTTATCAAATGTCTCTAAAATGTCCGGACTATATTCAAATAAATATTTTGTATTTTGATTTCCAAGTAACGTTACATCTTTTAAATCTTCGTCTAATCTTCCTGCCATTCTTTATACGTCCCTTCAATTCAATTAGATTCGTAAGAGTTTCTTATACGCCACGCTTATTTCCCCATACTAACGCATGAAGCTGAGGTAATACTTTTGCATCATTCATCTCTTTACATTGAACAGCTTTTTCGATGAGCCATTCATATTTTTGTAATAAATTCCTAATAAGCATCGCATCGTCCACTGTTTTAGTATCATTATTTCCAACTTGTAAGAAAAATGGTATGTGAGGGTAACGCTCATGTACCTTTATCGCATATTCAAAATCATGATCATCAAACACAACGACTTTTAAACTAAAATCTTTTCCTGCTAATCTTTCAATAACAGAATCTAACATGATAAAATCTGTTTTCATCTGTGAGCTTGGCGGTTTTGGTGAGATGGTTATTTCATCAATGTGAAGCAACCATTCCTGCCACTTACTTCCTTGTGTTTCAATAGCGGTGCGAATTTTCTTTTCTTGTAATAAAGAAAGAAAACCAGCTAAATTTTTCAATAGGACTGGATTCCCACCTGAAATGGTTACATGTGAAAAGTTTTCTCCACCAATTTCAACAAGTTCACTCCAAATTTCTTCTGGAGTCATTTGTCTAATTTGCTCTTTTGCGGATCCATCCCATGTAAAAGAGGAATCACACCACGTGCAGCTATAGTCACAACCTGCTGTACGAATAAACATCGTCTTCTGCCCGACAACCATTCCTTCGCCTTGAATGGTCGGTCCGAAAATTTCCAAAACAGGAATTTTACTCACCGATCATCCACTCCCGTCTTACTTCTGCATAACTTGTTGGCGTTTCAAATAGACGAACAAATTCAACACGTGCTCCCTTATATTCATGGGCGCGTTCCTCTTTTTTTAGTGCTTCTTCCATCTTTTCATAAATCCAAACGACCATGTTTTCAGCCGTCGTATTCATCGATGGTAAAGTTTCATTTAAATAACGATGATCCAAATAAATTTCTATTTCATTTTTCCAAATTTCTTTTATATCTCCAAAGTCAATAGCAAGTCCAATCTCATTTACATAACCGCTAATTCCAAAAACAACTTTGTATGTGTGACCGTGTAAATTTTTACATTTCCCTTCATAACAGTGCAGATGATGCGCTGCATCAAATGTAAATTCCTTACTTACCATCACTCGTTTATTATGATATTTCAGTTGTTCACGCTGAATGTCCTTATCTATTTTTTGTAAATTTTCTACGATGCGAAATCCAAAAAAATTCTGCTCCATTATACATTCGCTCCTTCGCGTTCTTGTAGGTACGTATCTAAACCTGCTTTACGAAGTTTACAAGCTGGACATTCACCGCAACCATCACCGATTATTCCGTTATAACATGTTAATGTTTTTTCTCTAACAAACTCGAATGCACCAAGTTCATCTGATAACTTCCATGTTTCCGCTTTATCAATCCACATAAGTGGTGTATGAATAACAAATGGATAATCCATAGATAAATTCAAAGTAACGTTTAACGATTTCACAAATACATCACGGCAATCAGGATAACCACTAAAATCTGTTTCACATACGCCAGTTACAATATGACGTGCTCCAACTTGCTTTGCTAACACAGCTGCAAATGATAAGAATAATAAATTTCGTCCATCTACAAATGTTGATGGTAATTCACCATCTTCATGTGTAATCTCCATATCCGTTCTCGTTAATGCATTTGGAGCAAGTTGATTTAATAGGCTCATATCAAGTACTGTATGTTTAATTCCGAGTTCTTTCGCAATATCAGCTGCACAATCAATTTCCAACTTATGACGCTGGTTATAATTAAACGTCACAGCTTCCACTTCTGCGAACTGCTGCATTGCCCAAAATAAACATGTTGTACTATCCTGGCCACCGCTAAAAACGACAACTGCTTTTTCCTTTTTCATCTCACTCATTCTCCTTCTCTAATACGAATAAGAAGAAAGAACGTTCTTGAACTGTCACAATAAAAAAACAAAACAATACCTAAGGATATTGTTGTTTCCATAGTTTTTTATAGAGGGAGTTCGCGAACCTCTCCCATGTTATACATGGAATTTCTTCTTTCATTGACAACACATATTGTAACATACTGTATCTCCCTCAGGAAAACTTCTGATTTTTCTGTTTTTTGGTGAAATTAAGATTCATTTTCTTGTATTTTAATAGTATGATTATACTTAATTAACACCGTACATATGAAAATCGAAAGGAGGCACAATCCTGAAACTTTTTATTATTTACCTCTTTTTAAATATACTATCGATTCTCGTTATGATGCTCATGTATCACTTATTTTGGAACCAGAAAGGGAAACATTCACCTAAATTAAATTCAACGGTATTTATATTATTTTGTAGCTCAGCTACCATTCTTTGTATTTCATTTGCAGCAAAAATGGACAATGGATTTCAATTTGATATGCGTCATATTGTATTAATTGTTGGCACATTAACAGGAGGACCTATTGCTGGAGGATCAATTTTAGCCGTATTAAACCTATACCGTTTCTTATTAGGAGGCCTTGGGGTTTTCCCATCCATTATCGCTTCTATTTTCCTATATATTATTCTCCTTGCTACATACAAACTCTTTCGGAGAGGAAGTAATCAGGTAAAAGTAATACTCGCTATTTTATATAGTTCTGTATATGTATTTAGTTGGGTTCCTTTTTTTCTTGCCGAAGTTCCTAACGCTGAGTATTACCTTCCTCATATTATTGTGTATGAACTATGTACCATTATTGGTACCATTCTTATTCTTTATTTACTAAACGTACTACAATTACAAATTCGCTTACAAGAAGAGCTGATTAACGCTGAAAAATTTCACCTTATTGGAGAAATGGCTGCCTCTATCTCTCATGAAGTTCGCAATCCTTTAACTTCAACAAAAGGTTTTTTACAGCTCCTACAATCCGAAGAATACTCGGAAAAAGATCGAAAATTGTATATAGAAATTGCCATACATGGTATTGAACAAGCAAATCACGTACTTACAGATTACCTAACATTTGCAAAACCAAGTATTGAAAAAGAACAAATTTTACAAATAGAAGATGAATTACTTCATGCAGTATCTCTCATTACTCCGCTCGCTAATCTAACAAATGTCCGAATAGCCTATACAAAACAAAGCAAGGTATTTCATATTGCTGGCGAAAAACAGAAATTTAATCAATGCTTGTTAAACATTTTAAAAAATTGTATTGAAGCCATGCCAAAGGGAGGGGATCTTATTCTCACCTTAACCCCTAACAATAAACAGATACAATTATCCATAAAAGATACCGGTGTTGGCATGAATCCAGAACAAATAAAACGTCTTGGTGCCCCTTTCTATTCAACGAAAGAAAAAGGAACTGGACTTGGCATGATGGTCGTATTCAGCATCGTAAAAGCAATGGGTGGAAAAATCGATATTACAAGTGAAAAAGACATTGGTACAAGTTTCCTATTAACTTTCCCACTCATACAAAAAACGTGATGATCTCATCACGTTTTTTCCGCTTCATCCACAAGTTCTGCGAAAGTCTTTACTTTCCCATGTGGTTTTTGATTTTCTTTTCGTGCCTTCCAACTACGCTCTTGCTCTTTCTTTTTGTGTGACATGCTTTCAACTCCTTTAAATGCTCTCTTTATGTATTATTCCAAAACCAGAGATAAAAATATGCATCAATCTAGTTTCATCTTCCACTGATAATTACTCCTCACAAATCTAGATTATATGAGTGATTATCTCCCGCTAGCTTCTTTTCCTGAATCTTGAGGGAAGATTATTGCTCACGAATAACGAAATAAAAGAAGCGAGTTAACTACTGCCTCGCTTCCTTTGTTTATTAAATATAGTTCCCATATGAATGGCAATTTTTCTTTATCTTTGCAAAATCGCATATTTTGCTTCTTTTAACTGTGTAAGGTGGCGCTGTTCATGTAAATCAAGGAATTGAACCCATTGATATAGAGTAAGCTCCTGAAACACAGGATGTTTCAATGAATTTTCAAACAATTCTTTTTCGTCCACAATACTATGCAGTGTATGCAATAAATCTGCTCGTGAATGTTCAAGCAGCTGAATTCCTTGTTGTTTTTTCACTAATGTTTCTGTTGGTTGCATTTGTTGAGGAGCTTCTCGTTTGTGTGTTCGATCAAGAGTAAGTTGGAGATCTTTAAGTGGCACTACTTTTTTGTCTTTTTTCTGCAAAGCATACACAAGGGATGATGTAACGGATTGTTCAACTAAATGTAGATGATGCAAAATTTGAATAATACTCCATTTATCACGGCGCGGTTTTACATTCACTTCCGTGTCATTTAACATCTCGATTTCTGATAAGAGTGTGTTTCTTGTAGATTGTAAAGATTGCAGTAAAGTTTCCAAACCAATATTCATATTAGATTGAAGCATAATTCTCCCCCCTCTTTTTTGGTAAAAAGAGGCGCTTCTACTTTAGAAACACCCCTTTGGATAATTCTGAATTTTCTTATATTATCTCATTTTTTTGTGAATGTGTCGATTACAAAATAGGCAAAAACGAAGGGTTATTTTTACAATTTTGTGTCATCTACAGCATGTAACCACGTTTGAATCTCATTGATTACTCCCTGAACACATCCATCAGCAAATGGCGATGTTAAATTTGCTACCTCCACTAAATCTAGGAAAGATTTACTTCCTCCTTGCTGACAAAGGTTCACATAGTCTTCCCATGCTTCTTGTCTATTGTCTCTTGCTCGCTTCCAAAATTGCAGCGCACAAATTTGAGCCAATGTATAATCAATATAGTAAAAAGGTGAGTTATAAATATGCCCTTGGCGTTGCCAGAAGCCACCACGTTCTAAATAGTCATTATCTTCATAGTCCCGGTGTGGTAAGTACTTTCTTTCAATATTACGCCATGCCGTTTTACGCTCTTCCGGAGATGCTTCTGGATTTTCATATACATAATGTTGATATTCATCAACCGATACACCGTATGGTAAAAATAGAAGAGCTGAACTTAAATGAGAGAAATAATATTTATCCGCATCTTCCTTAAAGAACAGTTTCATCCATGGCCATGTGAAAAATTCCATACTCATGGAATGAATTTCACACGCTTCATACGTTGGCCAATTATACTCTGGGATTTCAAACTTACGGCTCTCATATACTTGAAATGCATGACCCGCTTCGTGTGTTAGCACATCAATATCACCTGATGTTCCATTAAAATTCGAGAAAATAAACGGAGCTTTATAATTTTCAATGTATGTACAATAACCGCCGCCAGCTTTTCCTTTTTTCGCGACTAAATCTAATAATTCATTATCTAACATGAAGTTAAAGAATTCATCAGTTTCATTTGATAATTCTTTGTACATCGTTTTTCCATGATTAATAATCCATTCTGCATCTCCCTTTGGAGTCGGATTGCCTGTTGCATATTCAAAATTCTCATCATAGTAAGCTAGCTTTTCGACACCGATGCGTGCCTTTTGTCTATTTCGTAATTCTGTTGCGACTGGAACGATGTAATCTAATACTTGTTTACGATAATTTGCCACCATTTCCGCATTATAGTCTGTACGATACATTCTTGCGTAACCAAGTTCAACAAAGTTTTGAAAACCAAGTATTTTGGCAATCTTCGTTCTTAATTTTACAAGGTCATCGTAAATACGATCTAACTCTTCTTCGTGATCAGCTAAAAAGCCATAATAAGCTTCACTTGCTCTTTTACGCATATCCCTATTTGTATGTTGCATAAAAGGTCCGAGCTGTGATAGCGTTCTCTCTTCTCCTTCAAAATCAATTTTTGCAGCTGCTAAAAGTTGTGTATATTGCGAAGATAATTTATTTTCCAATTGCAAATCTTTCACAATTTCATCTGAATATGTTTTCAAATCACATTCTGCCAAAGCAAATAACTGTTTTCCATAATAAGCCTCTAATTCATCGCGTAACGGAGAATTTATCAATGCTTTATAGTATTTCGTTGTATAGCCTTGTACAATCGGAGAATATTCATCAAAGAAATCTTGTTCTTTCTTATAAAAAGCATCTGTTGTATCAACAGAGTGACGAATGTAACAAATATTTCCCATTGTACCAAAGTCATTGCGAATCTCATTAATATCATGAATAACTTGCTTTTGCGCTTCTAGTGTTTTTGCATCTTCAAATCGTTTTAAAGCTGCAGTAAATTTTTCTTGTAATTCTTCTGTATTTGGGCGTTTATATTCATAATTCTTAAATGACATGAATAAGTCTCCTCTCAATTATATATACCTTTACTATAATTCCATTTCCTTTTCTAAATCTCCTTTTATTCTTCAACAAAAGCCGTTAGAAACTGTACCATGCTTTCCATACTCTTTGTAGAACAGCAACTCAACTCTATTACTACCTATATAGATACAAAATAGAGTAAAACTTCTCTATTCGTGGGAATTCCCCCCTATCTTCTTCCCTTCTCTCCGTCCGTAAATAGCACGACAAACAAAAAAGCCTTTGATCATTTTACATCAAAAACTTTTTTAACATGTTATATACATTCATTTTGATTTTTCAACATATAATTTCCCTGCCTCGCATAACAAAGGATGATCTGCATTCATTTTCCCCTTTTGTTTTCATTTGGCATGGAGCTCCTTCTACGCATGGTTGGACACTCTCTCCCATCAAAAAAGAACAATTTTCTGTTAGTTTTTCATTTGTACTTACATATATCATCTTTCATATTTCCCAACTTTTTTAAGTAAAGATAACAATTCATCCTGCTCCTCATTTGTTAACATTTCAAAGGAATGATGTATAACTTTTTCATGATTCGGAAAAATAGAAGCGATAAATGCTTCTCCTTCTTCTGTTAACTGCGCATATATAACACGGCGATCATTCGGGCATGGAATTCGTTTTACAAGCCCCTTTTTTTCTAATTTATCGACAACATAAGTAATACTACCACTTGCAATTAAAATACGCTCTCCAATTTGTTGAAGTGGCTGGCTTCCTTTATGATAGAGCAATTCCAATACGGCAAACTCAGTTGGATTTAGTCCGTTACTTTGTATTGATTTATTTGTAGTATCCATAACAAAACGGTGCACACGCGATAGTGCAATAAACAATTTTAAAGATTGAGAAATATCTTCTCGCTCATCATTCGATTTCATACGATTTCAACCCTTCACTTAAATTCACAAGAATTCGAGACGATCTATCGAATAAAAAGGTTACCCCTAAAGCAAAATTGGTGGCGATATTTCCCCTTTATCTCCCAGTGATCGCTCAATCACTTCTCAGTTTTACTCTTCCTCCATACTAACAATCACACATTAAATAAAAACATGACAATTTTAACACAGTTTATATATAATGATAATAAAAAAGAAGAAGTAACAACTTTGAACGGGAATTTACGTAGCATAGCTTTTTATATACTACTTGTTATATTACCAACGTTTGGAATCAGTGCGGCTTTCTATGCTTATCACACCTACCAAATGCAAAAAGAAAACAAACAAGCTGCTCATAAGAGGCTACTTAGATCATATTGGTGAAGCTATTTCCGCATTAGAGATGCTTGCTATGGTCGTAAATATAGAAACAGAAAATACGAACGAAATTCAGCAGATATTACACGACACCGATGAAAAAGACAAGCATTTTTCTGGACTATATTATTTTTACTTGTTCAATATATTTTGCTGAAACGACAAACAAAATTGGAGAGACAACAAAATGAAATACAAAAAGTTGAATTAGTTGGTATTTTCGCAGCTAGTACAGCTCACAAAATCCGTAATCCTCTTACCGGAATGAAAGATCTTGTAACACTTTTAAAGGAAAAATATACGCAAGAACAAGACCAATTTTATTATTTTGTTATTGGACAAGAAATAGAATGTATTAATGAAATTGTTAGCGAATTTATGATTCTCGGCAAACCAACAGCGATTATTAAAAAAGTATGATGTACGAGATATTATCAAAGAGATAGCATTTATTATTCAGTTGGAAGCGAATTTACATAATATTATATTTATCTTGCAGTTACCAGATTATCCTGTTCATATCCGTTGTTCAAAAGATCATATGAAACAAGTGGTTTTAAATATTACAAAAAATGCAATTGAAGCTATGTCATCTGGTGGTACATTAACAATTCAGGTAACCAGTAATGAAGAGCACGCACAATTACACATTATTGACACAGGAAAAGGTATTCCAAAGCATATTCAAAAACACCTCTTTCATCCGTTCTTTACCAATAAAGATACCAGAACAGGTCTTGTCATATGCAAACGAATTATAGAAATGTATAATGGACAAATTGTGCTTGATAGCAAAGAAAATAAAGGAACAACTGTCCATATAAAGCTCCCATTAGTTTCAGCATAATTAACCTTCTCTACAGAGGGTAATTATGTTTATTTCATAAAAGCAGTCACAAACATTCTCCAAAAAGCACTTGATTTCCCTTCATATTCTATTTGAAAAAAGGGTATCTTCATAAATGTTAACCATCTTGGTGTTTGTTGTTCTTTATAGCGTTGATACTGCAAAATAAGCTTGTCCAATTCTTGACTCACTTGAATTGTTTCGGTACTGTTTAATCCGTTTGTTAAACCTAAATGAATCATTTCTTCACGTTTCATACGAATATCACGCGAAAGTTTTTCCATTGTGTACTTCCGTTTTGCTGTAAACATCCATATCCCCCTCATTATTCTTCCATACTCTCTACTTCATTTTTACTCCATGCATTTAATCTACAAATGTATATTGCATTTGAATTGGAATACTCAGAAATTTTAACATTTTCTCCCTGTAATTTACAAATCTTTATCCTCACTTTGAGAATTATTACAAATTATTCTATCTTTGTAAATACATTCGCAATAATAGACATTTTTTTCATGTTATTTTTTATAATCAACAGATAAACTCGACTTTTAAATTTTTATTTCACATTACTTCGACATTTTTCTCGTTTAATTTATATAGAAAACGCAAATCATAATTATAGATTTGCGTTCCCATCTTCACAAATAAAACAGCAACCTTATTTTATTAGAAAACAATAAAGTGAAACTTTAATCAGTGAGATTTTCTTCATCCTCCGCCGATGATTAACCCTTACTAATGGAGCTTTTACTGCCAATTCATGCAGGTTTCACTAACTAGAAACCTAATGGAGCTTTATTTATAACAAATCACTCAATCAGAAAGGAATTTCTTATATGCGCAAACAAATCATTATTGTTTTCATTTCATTATCTATTGTCATATTTCCTCTTCAAACATATGCTCATACTAATAAAGTTGCCATTGTCATCGATGACTTTGGAAATAATATGAAGGGAACGGAAAGAATGCTATCACTTCCCATACCACTTACTGTAGCCGTTATGCCTTTTCTTCCATCTTCAAAACAAGATGCGGTAGCCGCACACCAAAAAGGACATGAAGTTATTATTCATATGCCAATGGAGCCTATCAAAGGAAAGAAAGAATGGCTCGGACCTAATGCCATTACAACTAATTTAAGTGATCGTGAAATTGAAAATCGGATTGAACAAGCAATCAAGGAAATACCACATGCAATTGGGATGAACAATCATATGGGCTCTAAAGTAACAGCTGATGAACGAATCATGCGAATCATACTATCAGTATGTAAAAAGCATGGACTTTTTTATTTGGATAGTAAAACCAATCCTAATAGCGTAGTACCAAAAATCGGTAAAGAATTAGGCGTTCCTATTGTAGAAAATCAACTATTCTTTGATGATGTTTATACAGCATCTCACATTACAAAACAAGCACAGTTACTTATACAAAGAATTAAAGAAAAACCCGTAGTAGTTGCAATTGGACATGTCGGTCCTCCTGGGGAAATTACTTCTCGTGTTATTGAATCCTCCATTCCAAAAGTACGTGAACATGCAGACTTTATTTTCTTATCCGACCTTGTACTCTCACCACCACCTGTTTCCAAACAAAAATAGAGAGCAGCTATATAGCTGCTCTCTATTTTTCATACTGCTCTGACCTCCATGTGTCATAAATCTTATATACAATCGACATGACTAACGCGAAATCCTTTTTTCTCTATTTTTGCAATTAATGTTTCTAGTGCTTTGTCGCTTAAATCGTCTGTAATATTTACAATTACACGGCGTATATATCGATCACCATTGTCTAATGTAAATAACCCACCAATATGATAAGACTTGAAGAGCGTTCCTAACTCCTTAATTGTCCCCTTACAATCTTGCGTCGCGATTGTTATTATATAACCGCCTGTTTGCATCCCAAATGAATCTTCAATGACATCAAATATATTAGAATGTGTTAAAATACCAACAAATTCATTGTACTCATTCAATACAGCTAAAAATGGAAGACGCCTAATTACATAAAAAGCTCGAAAAAAAGAATCCCTTTCAAAAATAAATGCAGATTTATTTTCCACGATATCTTTCACATATATATCGTCTAATCCTTCATTACATTTACGTTCTAAAATATCTACTTTATAAATGATTCCTTTAAATTCCTTCTCATCTTCTGCAAGCACAGGAATCGCTCTATATCCCTGCTCGTTCATAATGTTTAACGCCTGTTCCCCTGAATCATTTTCCTTACAAAATGTCACCTGTTGTTTCAGCAGAAAATGATATTTAACTCGCAAAATACGTTCCTCCTCACATGACGATATGTAATCTATATATAATAAGGAGACCCATATTTTATGAGTGAAATTAATTTTTAAAACGCTTTCATTTATAGGTTTTCGCGTAACGAATTGTTCTTTTTATATAACTGAACTCTTATTTCCTTTAATCATCAATAATTTCACATGATAATTCATTAAATACTCTAACCCCTCTAGCCACTTTTTCGTCTCTTCTGGTGAGTTTCCCCATACAAGCATTCCATAGTTATGAACAAGTACAGCACCGCCACCTTCTATAAAATTAGGGACATGATTCTCTAATAAATCAGCAAACTTCTTTTCATTTTCTACAATTGGAATTGTAATCTCTTTAATTCCTTCTTTTCCAAAAACACGTTCTACAGTACGTTTTTCAAATGTCACTTCTCCGTCTTTTCCATATAGCTCTGACATTAAATGACTATCTACAGTTTGAACTTGCAAAATACACTCCGCATTACCTTTTTTATAAATATCCGCATGCATAAACGATTCAACTGCTGGTTTTTCATCATTTGCAAATACAGGCTCGCACATACTATTTACTACAATAAAATCTTCTTCTGCAAATAACCCTTTATCTCTTCCTTCAATATTTACTAAAAATGTTAACGGTTCTTGTGATGTCCGCATAGATAAACTAATTTTTGTACCATAAAACCAATCACGAAGAGCTAATTCCATTTTTACATCTCTCAACTCTTTCCACTTCTTTAAAAAAAATAACATTTCGTCACCCCCATGAGAATATCACTTTAGTGGTTCAACCACTTCTATGTAAAAATTATTTTTTGATTATTCCAAAAATTTAATTGAATTATCACATGAGAAACTCTTTTTGTCAATATGATTTCTCCATTCCACTTGAAAATTAGGCGCAGATTACACGACAAAAAAGCTCTTTCACAGAGCTTTTTTGTTCACTATTTGAAGCATCTCACTCTTTTCCCGTTCAGTAATAACGCCGAGCTTTTGTAATATATTCGCATACAATATAAGTTTATTATGCAAGCGTTCCGACACCTCTTCCCCTTCTTTCCTTCAGTCAACTTTCTTTCTATTGGTAAATTATATGAAGGAAATTGAAAAATGTGTCCATTTTTTGTACTGATACAAAACTTTTTCAATTCTCTTTCACAACTATATACATCCATTTTGCTTCTTCAACATATAAGTCACTGCTATGAAGAACAAAAAAGTGATCGCTCACCTGGCATGGGGCTAAAAAACCCTTCTATGCATAGCTGAACCCTCTCTCACACTTAAAAGAAGGAGGGATATCAGTTTTTTAATTTGAATTTATCCCGCATGAATGGACAGGAAGAGCTCGATTGGTCGTGTTAATAATCGGTGGGGATGAAGAAAACTCCCACTGATTAAAGTTTCACTTTATATACCCTTCTAGAACGACAAACCTATATTTAACTAATCGTCCAACAAATATTATTTTTTGTAATAAATTCTTCAAAACTATGCGGCATTTTTTTATCGCAAATTATGTGCTCTATATTAGACAAACCAGCAATTCGATAATTTCCTTTTACCCCAAGTTTTGTATGATCACATAAAATAAATGTCTTCTCCGCTAATTGAATCATCGCTTCTGATAACTTAGCTTTTTCCAATTCAAAACTCGAGACCCCAAAGCCAGGTAACAATCCATCACTTGAAATAAATGCCTTATGAAAATGAAACTGACGAATGGCTTGCTGCGAAATAGAACCTGATACACGACAATGTTTTGGAGACACCTTTCCTCCAATAAACAATACTTCACCATCAAACATTTTTTTATTTATAGAAGAAATTAATTGAGTTGCAACAGGAAATGAGCTCGTCACGACAGTTAAGTTTTTCCGATGAACGAGATAAGGAACCATTTGGAGTGGCGTACTCCCATCATCGATAACAATTACATCACCATCTTCTACAAAAGTTGCTGCTTTATAGCCGATTCTTTTCTTTTCTTCAATATGTAGCATTTCTCTTTCTAGCATAGGTGGTTCGATACCAGCTCCTGGAAGTTGGACCGCTCCCCCATATACTTTCTTCAATTTCTTTTCCCGATCAAGCTCTTCTAAATATCTTCGAATGGTTTCCGTTGATACGGAGAACTCACTTGCTAACTCTGAAACCTTCACTTTTCCCTTAAACTCTACTTTTTCAAGAATACTACGCTTTCTCTCTTCTCCAACAACAGACATAATTTCACCTCATTTATCTCGCTTATATAGGTAACCAAATCCCAGCTCAAGATTTTGGAATGGAATGCATATAGGAATTGACGAATGAAAGTTTCATTTATACAAAATCATAGTTTTCTTCTACTAGACAAATCTCTTCGTAAATACGGATGCCTCGTTTTTCTAACTCATCAAAATGATTTTTGAATTTCGGAAAACTTCTTCACTGTTTCTCTCTCCTTTTATTTTTCTTATGTACAACTTCAATATAAACACCCAGTGTAAAAGCAGTATTAAACCAACATTAATCTTTTGTTTGTTGTTTATTTTTGTGTAATGCGTTGCTACTTCAATGTTTTTTCAAATTTTTCTGCTAACAAAAAACATAAAATTTACAAGAAATTAAAAAAAGATTAAAAATCCCACAAAAAAATGAGGCGTTTGTAAAAAACGCCTCATTTTTGCTTACTTTTTTTCGAATTACGATTTGCATATTTCGCTGGGTTTTCATTTTCATACTCTACCGCAAATTCTGCGTCTGGCAGACTTTCTTTTGGAGTTTTATTATGATTCATTGCTGCATGTTGTTTTACTTTTCGCTTTACCATCAACAATACCTTCCTTCACTGTAATGACCTATCACTTTCTATCTTAGTTTGAGAAAACTTTCAAAAATTATTGATGGGAAGTGTTAACAAGTACAAAGTAACTTATATAGGGAAACACTATACTTGAACAGGAATTTATATCGCCTACTATAATAAAAAAGGAACGATTATTTTGAAGAAAAAACAACAAATTGATTCACCCATTTTAGATGAGACACTTCCGCACCAAATGAATTTTCCATCCTTTAAAGGAACTGGAAAACAAATGCAACAACCCTTTATTAATCAATATGATGTTGTAATTGGAGACAGTAAATACAATTCTAAAAATAGCCCACTTAATAATTGGAGCGATGAAGTTGATCCGGCCATTATGGCTGGTAAGGAATGGATTCATCCCACAAATGATATCGGATGGATTTCAGAAGAAAATCAAGACTTGTTACAGAACGAAACAGACAGAACCGAAGATTCATTTATGCATCCTCAATTTGGTATTAACGATTAAAAAACCATTCTACCCTCATAGGTAGAATGGTTTCATGTTATCCAATAATAATTCTCTCTTTCGGATATTTATAGCGAGGCGGTTGTTCCCTTCCACCACTGGCTAAAATAAATGTTAAAATACCAACACGACCAATAAACATAAGAACAATTAACACAAGTTTTCCGACCGTTGTTAAATCAGAAGTTATGCCTGTTGATAATCCAGTCGTTCCAAATGCAGAGCACACTTCAACAATTAAACTCATAAATGGTACATTTTCAGTCATAGACAAAATAAATAACGCCGAAGCACATAATAAAATCCCCATAGTCATAACAACGGACGCTTTTAAAACGTCTTCCTCATGCAATTGTCGTTTAAAAATGCGTACCGTTCTATCACCTTTCGCGAACGTATATAAGGAAAGCATATTCACAGCAAACGTTGTCGTACGTATCCCTCCCCCAACTGAACTTGGAGAAGCACCGATAAACATTAAAACACTCATAAATAAAAGTGTCGGCTGTGACAAGTCCCGTATATCCATTGTTGCTAATCCGCCACTTCTCGTTGTAACGGATTGAAACAGTGTATAAAACACCGTTTCATGCCAAGACTTCCCTACTAAAAATTGATTTCGTTCCAATAAAAAAATAACGATTGTTCCAACAATAACAAGCGAAAAAAATGTTGTGGTAGTTAGCTTTGTAAATAATGAAAAACGAAACAATTGATGTTTTTCCTTACTCAAATACTGTTTTACTTCCATTAGCACAGGAAATCCAATTGCTCCTAAAATAATAAGCAGCATATGAATAATTTGTACAATATAGTCATTTTTATATGGAATAAGCGACTGACCTGTTAAATCAAATCCGCCATTCGTCGTCGCGCTAACAGCGGCAAAAAAACCATGAAAATACGCTTCCTGCCAGGTTGGAAAATAGAGTAAAAACCTTGTACCCAAGAGGAGTGCCCCAATCACTTCTATTGAAACAATCAAAATTAAAATAGACCGCATAAGTTCAACAAGCCCTGATAAATTCCCTTGGTTATGGTCTGCCATAATTAATCGTCTTCGCTGCAAACCTATTTTCTTACCTGTTAACATCCAAACAAATGTACCAAGTGCCATAATTCCTAAACCGCCTAATTGTAACACAAGAGCCAAGGCGATAATGCCCGCTGTATTAAACGTATCTGGAATAGAAACGACGGAAAGTCCTGTAACGCTTACAGCACTAACAGATGTAAATAAAGCATCTATAAACGTCCACTTTACACCTGGTTTAATGAAAAATGGTAAACTTAATAAAATTACCGAAACAATTACGGCTATAAAATAAAATAAAACGATAAGCTGTACCGGACGCAATTTTTGCAAAAATTTCTTTATATCTCTCATTCCATCACTTCGCTACCTTTTTTATCGATTAAACAAAGAAAAATCACCATTTTCTTTCTTTGTAAATAACTGCTGAAATAGTTTTGCGAATACCATTCCATATACAGTCCCATTTCCCCCATACGGTAATGCATAATATAGATTGGAGATTTTTCCATCTTCTTTAAAAATAGGAAGGCCATCATGACTTCCCCCGAATGCAGCAGCCCAATAATATTCAGCTCTTACATTTGAAAGATTTGGAAACATCTCTTGTATAATTTTAGTAAGTAATTCTCGTTTATGCAATAACTTCGTATCACCAAACTTCTGAAATAGCATCGGTTCATCTAATCCGCCTGCAATAATTCGATTCTTATACGTGCGAAAATATAAATACGGACGAGCCGTTTCCCAAATTAAGGATTGTTCATGCCACCCATTAAAATGCTCTTGTTTATTTGTAACAATTGCATAAGTTGTTTCTACTGTTGTATTTGCTTCTTTTTTCCCAAATAATGTTTCATATCCCGTAGCCATAATTACTGCTTTCGCTATAATTTTCTTACCTGTTTTTGTATAGGAAACTAAATCTTTTTCAACAGGCTTAATATGCATAAGCTCTGTATCTTTAAAAATAGAAGCCCCTAGTTGATTTGCTTTATGTATAAGACCTTGCGTTAATATATAAGGGTTCACTTCTGCATCCCCGTATGTATATAAAGCCGCTGGTTTTGTAAATGAATAACGCTTCTTAACGTCACGTTCTGTAAAATAATCAACGGGAAATCCATAACGTTTTAATGTTTCATACTCTTCTTGTAAAAATGAAATATCTTTATTTTGACTTGCGTAATATAAGCTACTTTTTGGAATGAAACACGGATCCATCTCTAGCTTTGGAACAACTTGTTCTAAAGTTTTCAGCGCCTCATAACAAAGTTGATACGCACGTACTCCTCTTGCTTCGCCAAATGTATGAATCATAGAAGTTAATGACTTATCATGGCTAAATTGAAGCAGACCTGTATTCGCAAGTGTACTTCCATTTGCAATTTTTCGTTTATCAATGAGTACAACATCCATACCTAACAATGTTAAAAAATACGCAATATGAGCACCAGTTTCACCGCTTCCCACAATCAACACATCACATATCATATCATTTTCTAATAGTGGATAACAAGGCATACAAACCCCTTCATTCCAAAACAACTTCCCTAATGTTAGTTTCATCACTATACTCCTAAAGCGAATGTTTTTCCTATTTTTCATCATTTCAAAAAAAAAATTCCAACTAGATTACACTAGTTGGAATTCCTATTGAATGCATCAAAAAGGTACTTCATACATCCACTATAGCGTACCACTTTAATTAGAGCGTTCCTCAAGCCAATCTCCAACTGTAGGATACGTTTGTTTTACAGCCGTTCCACCGTATACGATTGACATATGTCCTGTCGGTAAACACACATATTGCTTATCTGTACTAGAAATATGGTCTAAGAGCGCCTCTACTTGACATGGCAACGCAATATGATCGCGTTTTGCAGAAATATTTAAGACATTTGCCTTAATATTTTCAAGTTGTACTTTTTGTCCTCGAATTACGAGCTCACCTTTAACCAACTTATTATTTTGATAAAAATCACGAATCCATTGTCGGTATGATTCGCCTGGGAACGGGATACCATCTCCAACCCATTTTTGAACGAGCTTCCAGCTTTCTACAAAGCGTTCATTTTCTGAGCGATCAAGTAAAGCGACATATGGACCAACAAAATTTGTAATCGGCTTTAACATTTTATTTCCAAAATCAATCATTTCCGGTGGAATATTTCCGAATGTATCTACTGCTTTATCTAAGTTAAAATACTTTTCATCTAATAATGGACCATATAATCCTGTTTCAGAGAAATCAAACGGACTTGTCATAAAAATTAAGTTCCGGATCGGCATATGTGGATGAAGCGCCGCATAAATGGATGTTAGCGTACCACCCATGCAATAACCAAGTAAAGAAATCTCGTCCGATTTTGCAGTTCTCATTACCTTTTTAACCGCTTTTGCAATATAATCGAACACGAAATCATCAAATTTCAAATGACTGTCTTCTAACCCAAATGTACCCCAGTCAAGCATATACACGTCAAAACCACGATCTACTAAATATTCTACCAAGCTATTTCCTGGTGTTAAATCCATAATATATGGTTTATTAATTAGCGCATAAATTAATAAAATAGGAACAGAATGTGTTTTTTCCTGCTTTGGAATGTAACGATACAGCTTCGTTTTATTTTTCGTCCAAATAACCTCTTTGGGAGTTAAACCAACTTGTGGCTCTGGTTCACGTAGTAAAACTTCACTCGCTCTTTTAAAACGACGATATGCTTTTCGGTATTCTTCTGGGTATAGTTCCAATTGCTTTTCCCATTCTGTTACGAATGTAGTCATTTTCCTATCTCCTTTTTGATAGATTTCCTTCTTCAAGAAAGAAGTGCACTCCTGCTATGGATATGCACTCTCCTCTTTCTTCATTACATATATAATCCGCCGTTAATATTTAACTGTTGACCAGTGATATACGCTCCATCACGGCACAGGTATACAACACCTTTTGCAATTTCATCAGCTTGTCCAAAACGTTTCTTTGGAATCTTAGAAACGATTTTTTGGCGAACATCTTCTGGTACTTCTGCTACCATTTCTGTATCAATGAATCCTGGGCAAATCGCATTCACCGTTACATTTGTTTTCGCAAGTTCTAGTGCTAATGATTTTGTGAATCCTAGCATACCAGCTTTTGCTGCTGAGTAGTTTGTTTGACCAAATCCACCGGCCTGTCCAATAATAGAAGAAATACTAATGATTCTTCCTTCTTCAGACTCTGTTATGTAAGGAAGTGCCGCACTCGTTGTATTAAATACACTACTTAGGTTCACATCAATTACACGATCCCAGTCTTCACGGTTTAACTTCTTGAAAGTACGATCTCTTGTAATACCAGCGTTATTTACAAGAATATCTACCCTACCAAAATGATTCACAGCTTCATCTACAAGACGCTTCGCATCTTCTAGCTTAGAAACATCCGCCTGAACTGCGTATACATCATGACCTTCTGTTCCTAATTCATTCACTAGATTTTCAGCCGCTTCTTTACTGCTATTATAGTTAATAACAACCTTTGCTCCCTCTTTTGCTAATGCTACTGTAATCGCTTTTCCAATCCCTTTTGCTCCACCTGTTACGATCGCTACTTTACCATTTAATTGAGTCATTTCTTTTCCCCCTTTAAATTTGTGAACGATAATGAATGAATCAAATTGGCACTTATATGAAAAAGTCCCATATATAATATTTTTTCGCCGTTATACTGTCCCAAAAAGAGATTCTCCCTTCCCTTTTTGAAACATGTAAACAAGGCGCTTATTCATCACTTTTTATTTTCTGGTTTCACTGGCGCTTTCACAGGTTCTTGTAAATTTGCTAATACTTCATTTTGTTTTTCCAGTAATTCTAAAATCTTATCTACTTTATTTTCCAATGTACGAATATCTTGTTTCACTTTTGTTACGTCGCGTTTTAACGTAGGAGATTGTCCTATGGATTCTGCTTTTTCTTCCAAAAACTCTTCAATGTTATCAACTTTATTTTCTAAGTTAATAACAAGCGTAGCTACTCTTGCTATATCTTCTTGGGTTGGTATGTTCACTTTTTCTAAATATCCCTTTGTTGCATCATTTAACATCTTCTGATAAAACAAATTCAAATCTAGAACGCTTCCCATCCAAGCAGAATACTCTTCTGTTTTGATTGTTTCATTGAGCGCTTTTCCCCAAAATGTTTCGGTCTGTTCATAAGCTTCTTTCCATGCTTGTAGTGGATCGAATTTTTGATCAATCACTTCTCCTACACTCCTTTATTTGTTTTTGAAACAATTCAACCTATTCACTATTTTCCAATATTCTGAATAAAACTTCAAGTCTGTATTTTATTTTTATATCTTCCAACAAATGTATTGACATTAAAAACAGATAGGTGTAAATTGCACTTATAAGCAAAAAATTCCATCTAACTGATTCATGAGGTGATGCACAATCATGCTACATAATGAACCAGAACAACAAGAAAATTTGGAAAAAAACCAAGCGAAACAACCAAACTCCATGCCAAAAAACTTCTTAGTTCCCTTCTTACTTCTCTGTCTAAAAGACTGGAGTCTTCACGGTTACAAACTGATTCAAATGTTAATGGACATCGGCTTTTCTTCTGTTGACCAAGGTAATGTTTATCGAACCTTACGCAAGTTAGAAAAAGAAAATCTTATTTCTTCTACTTGGGATACAAGTGACGGAGGGCCAGCAAAACGAATCTATTCTTTAACAGAATATGGAGAGCAATATTTAGCAACATGCGCGACCTCTTTTGAGCATTATCAGAATATGCTACGAACATTCTTCACGTTATACACCAATGCATTCTTTCCATTTTCTACTTCTCCAGAAAAGGATGAAAAAAAATCTTCATCTTCACCTGGTGGTACAGCAGAATAATCTGCGTTCACAATATGCAAAAAAATATTTGGAGGTCAAACCATGGAAACTAAACCTTACGAACTGGTCGATGCATTTTGGAAAAATTGGTCGCATTCTCTTTCCCTTTTCTCTTCAGCAGGGAAACAATTAGAGCAACTTACTTTAGAAACGTTAAAACAACAGCAGGATGCTTTGCATAAATTAACAGCAGGAGTAGATGAGCTTGAAAAAGAACTACAACAATTCACTACTCAATATAATAGTCAATATACAGAATATGTGAAACAATTCACAGGTAACTCCTTAAATGAACAAATTAACGAATGGCAAGAAAAGTGGAATGAACTTTCTAATCATATTCACCAACTTACTGTGTCCCCAACAAAAACATCTTTGTCAATTCTTACTCAAACAAGCGGCCAGTTTGAAGAAACAACAAAACAATTCATTGAACAACAACAACTTCAACGTGATGAGGTTCAAAAACAATTAGAAGGTTTTTTGGAGGAGTTCAAATCTACTCAACTGGAACTCGTAAAAAAGTTCGAGGAAAACTCAAAAAATCTATTTACTTCCATCAAGTAAGGAAAATGTGGAAGCTTACCGCAGAACAAACTAAACTCTTTCTTCCCCCCATTACATCAAGATGGCTTACATTTTTCGGTATGGAAAAGAAGGAGGAAAAAATGAATCCATTTCAAGAAGCGCAGTCTGTTCCAGAGCTTCATTATGATGAGATTCAAGTTGGCGATCAAGCATCATTAGTAACAACGATTACCGATGAAGACATTATCAATTTTGCAAAATTGACCGGTGATGTAAATCCCATTCATATTCTGGACTCTTTTGCAAAGACGACAATGTTTAAAGAAAGAATTGCACACGGCATGCTTGTTTCAGGTTATATCTCTACCGTTCTTGGAACAAAGTTACCAGGAAAAAATACAATTTATTTATCACAAAATGTATCATTTCGTGCACCTGTAAAAATTGGTGATACCTTACGCGTAGTCGCAGAAGTGATCAAAAAACGTGATGATAAAAAAATTATTACATTGCAAACAAATGTATATAATCAATTGAATGACATAGTTGTCGAAGGTACAGCAACCATAATGAAAAAAGAGTAGCAAATACGCTACTCTTTTTTCATATCCAATAACTTCTAATCGCACCGATTACTTCCGTGTATGTCCAAACCAATAACACATACACTAACGATACCAGTTTATACAGTAGGCTTGTATTAGAAAAATAGTCCTTAACAAATAAACTGGAATATAAGTTAGGATGTGTTATTGATGGTTAAAACAAATAAATTACTTGTTCCTGGTGCTGAGCAAGCATTAGAACAATTTAAATATGAAATTGCTCAAGAATTCGGTGTAAGTTTAGGTTCTAATACAGCATCTCGTTCTAATGGATCTGTTGGTGGCGAAGTAACAAAACGTCTCGTTTCCTTAGCACAACAGCAATTACGTGGATAATTCTATATAACATTGATTTAGGGGCAGATATATTCTGCCTCTTTTCCTTTTCAACATACATTCTCATCCTTTTTGACATACTACAAAGAGAAAGCCGAAAGGAAAGGTATATGATATGAAGCGGATTAATATTAAAATGAGTCCACCCCGTGTACTTACGTTATCATTTATTGCACTATCCATTATCGGAACATGCCTATTAAAACTACCTATTTCCACTACAACTTCAATTTCTTGGCTAGATGCCTTATTTACAACTGTTTCTGCGTTTACAGTTACAGGGCTCGGCGTTGTTGACACAGGAAAAGTATTCACCTTGTTTGGTCAACTTGTCATTTTAACACTCATACAAGTTGGCGGCCTTGGCATTATGAGCTTTGCCATATTAATCGCCATTATGCTCGGAAGAAAAATCGGCCTCCAAAATCGAATTTTACTACAACAAGCATTAAACCAAACAAACATTGGAGGAGTGATCCGTCTCGCGAAATCATTGTTTTTATTTTCTTTTACAGTTGAATGTTTTGCTACCCTTCTTCTTGCTTTTGAATGGATTCCAAAGTACGGATTGTTTTATGGGCTATATTATAGCTTTTTTCATGCTATTTCGGCCTTTAACAACGCCGGATTTTCTATTTGGACTGATAATTTAATGTCTCAATCTCATAGTATACTCGTGAACATAGTAATTTCTTCTCTCATTATTTTAGGAGGAATCGGTTTCACAGTCATAGTGGATATAAAGAGAAAACGAAACTTTAAGAACCTTACGTTACACTCAAAACTTATGCTCTCATCTACTCTTATTGTAAATGTAGCTGCTACAATCTTAATTTTTATATTTGAATTTCATAATCCAAATTCTATGAAAGGATTTACACCGTTTGAAGAAGGACTAGCAGCCTATTTCCAAGCTGTTTCCACACGCACAGCTGGATTTAATACTGTAGACATAGCGCAATTAACAAAACCATCTCTTTTATTGATGATGTTACTCATGTTCATTGGAGCTGGCAGCGCTTCAACAGGCGGAGGAATTAAATTAACAACCTTTTTAATTATGTTATTAGGAGTTCTTAAATTTTTACAAGAGCAAGATGACATTGTCATCTTTAAAAAATCAATCAAAGATGCTTTGATTGTAAAATCACTCGCCATTGTAGTCATTTCAATCTCATGTATTTTCTTTGCCATATTAATTTTAAGTATCACCGAACAAGTTCCTCTCTTAATGAGTGCCTTTGAAGTATTTTCAGCATTTGGGACTGTTGGTCTAAGTATGGGGCTCACCTCAAAACTTACAATAATAGGGAAAATAACTATTATTTTTATGATGTTTTTTGGGAAAATGGGTCCTTTAACATTAGCATTTTCTTTTGCACGTAAAAACCAAAAAAAGATAAAATATCCAAACGAAGACATTTTAACAGGTTGACAAACATTTACATCATCCATATAATAAAAATATAATAGCATATCTCCAAAGGGGAGTAGCGTCCAAGAACTTATTCTTGGAAACAAAGTCGTCATTACGTAGAACTTAGTTCTTCCGGCTTTGTTGGCATTTTCATTACATATGTCTAGCAAGACCTTTGCCTATTAGCGGCAGAGGTCTTTTTTGCATTTTTTCTAGATTCTTCTACCGTTGATAGGTGGGAATATGGGGAAACTAAACAATGGGGAATTTCTTCACTTGTTTAGGATTTATACAAATGAGAGGAGAATGTACATGGATGTATCATTATTATTGGAGTATGGTTGGGTATTGCTTATTTTAATTGCACTAGAAGGAATTTTAGCTGCTGATAATGCACTAGTTCTTGCCATCATGGTAAAACATTTACCAGAAGAAAAACGAAAAAAAGCATTATTTTACGGATTAGCAGGAGCTTTCGTGTTCCGTTTTGGATCATTGTTTATGATTTCTTTCTTAGTCGACGTATGGCAAGTGCAAGCAATCGGTGCGATTTACTTAATGTTTATCGCTGGTAACCATTTATTTAAAACGTATGTCAAAAAGAATACACATGAAGAAACACAAGAAAAAGAAACAAAGAAAAAACAAGAAAACTTTTGGTGGACCGTATTTAAAGTTGAAGTGGCTGACATTGCATTTGCAGTTGACTCTATTTTAGCTGCTGTTGCGTTAGCGGTAACTTTACCAAAAACAGGTCTTGGTACAATTGGTAGCCTTGATACAGGACAATTCCTTGTTATTTTTACAGGTGGGCTCATTGGTTTAATCATTATGCGATTTGCAGCATCAGCTTTCGTACAATTATTAAAACGCAAACCTGGCTTAGAAACTGCAGCTTTCTTAATCGTTGGTTGGGTTGGTGTTAAATTAGCTGTTTATACATTAGCTCACCCTGCTTTAGGTGTTATTCCACATAGTTTTCCAGAGTCTACCCCATGGAAATTAGGTTTCTGGGTTGTATTAATCGGAATCGCAGCTGGCGGTTGGTTTTTCTCAAAAGATACGAGTGTCCAAACTACACAAAAGAATTTGGATGAAAAAGCGCTGTAACAACAGCGCTTTTTCATTTATCTCACACGAAATAGACTCCCAAAAAATAGATGGAGGACAATTAATCCATCGGCCATCCTTGAAAAACAAAAAGTTTCCATTCCCCCTCTATTTTTACAAACATATGATATTATACTATAATTTGTTAGCGCTTTCATTCGGAAGGTATGTCCTTTTTGTGAAACATTGAACAAACTTATTGAAACTAGGCGTAAATACGTGTACCTTATTCATATGAAGAGTACTTACAGACAATGCACTAAAGGAGCGTATTACTTATGCTAGAACAAGGATTAGCTTACATTGTACAACTTGCGCAGAAAAAGAAACAAATGTTGGATGTAAATCCTATGCAATATTTCATTCGTGCTGCACTAGCTGGCGTCTATATTGGTTTTATTATTGTACTATGTTTTAAATTAGGAAATTTCTTCAATGTTGTACATTCACCCGCAACATATTTAACATCTTCTATGTTTTTTGGAATTGCACTTATATTAATTATATATGGTGGAGCTGAATTATTCACAGGAAATACAATGTATTTTACAGTCTCAACTCTACGAAAAAAAACAACAATTCGCGATACACTTCGTAATTGGGTTGCTTGTTATGCAGGTAACTTAGTAGGTGCAGTATTTTTTGCATTGTTATTTTATGCAACTGGTATTTTCCAATCAATCGATCATGGACATTTGATGAGTACAGTCGTTGCAGGAAAAATGGGAACACCTACAATGCAATTATTTTTCAAAGCGATTTTATGTAACTGGCTTGTGTGCCTTGCATGTTTTCTTCCTTCTCAAGTAAAAGGGGATGCAGCAAAAATACTTATGATAATGTTTCTTGTCTTTACTTTCTTCCTATCTGGTTATGAACATAGCATCGCAAACTTATCATTATTTGCATTATCTTTAGTATCACCACATCCAGATACAATTTCTTTCGCTGGTGCTATCCATAACTTAATTCCAGTTACAATCGGTAACATTGTTGGTGGATCTGTATTCGTTGGTATGGTATATCATTATTTAACTCAAAAAAATCCAGAACCTAACATAGTAGAAGACAACCTAGAAACAGTTCAACAAGAAGAGATCCTTCCTTTACAAGCACATATGAAACATTAAGAAAAAAGTTCCTCGGGTTTCCTTGGAACTTTTTTAACTTCCAGTACATTTCACTTGTATACTTGAAGAAATATCTCCCGCTTCTTTTCCTTTATTTATCTGCTCTAACATGTACTGCATACCAATTGAATCATTTGTATGTAAATGAATTTCCTTTACATGAAGACCTTCCATGCAAAAAACTTCTAAAAAATCTAAACCATTTTTCTGACGCCATCCCATATTGTAGTCGAGAGATAAGAGACTCACATCATATTCTCTAACAATTTTCAAAGCAACTTCTACCGTTGTTACTAAAACATACCCGAAAGGACTAGGTCTTTGATCATCCATATACACGTTCATTTTCTCCTTCTCCTTTCACCCGCTATTTATACCCCGCTAATTACGTTTTCACTTTATCTCCAATATATCATAGCCAAATAACATACTGTTCCAAGTGCAATAAACGGTCCAAATGGCAATGGTTGTCTTGGTGTTATACGCTTTAGCAAGATACCAATTCCAAAAAAGCAAAGGCTCAAAATAGAAGCAAAACAAAGCGTAATACAAATTGCCTTCGCCCCTATTATAAATCCAAGTAACGAAAGTAATTTCACATCGCCTCCTCCAAGTCCATTTGGAAATATGATTTGAACGAAATATAATACAATTAATATCGTCCCTCCGCCTATTAAGCTATCCCACCAAGGAACGAGCGAAATAAAAATATGCTCTATTAAAAATAAACACGTAAAACAGACTAAAACCACATCTGGAATCAACATATAGAATAAATCTGTCATCGTAATAATAATAAGTAAAGAAAGTAACGTCCATATAAGAATTAGTTCTTCATCCATTCCAATTACGCACGCAGAAAAAAGAAATGCTACCCCTGTTATCCCCTCAAACAATGTATACGTAAAGGGTATTTTCATTTTACAATGAAAGCAGCAACCTCTTTGCAAACAAAATGAAATAATTGGAATAAGTTCTTTCGCCCCTAACGTATGGCGACAATAGTGACAATAAGAACGCGGAGCAATAATCGATTGTCCAATAGGAATACGCACTGCTACAACCGTATAAAAAGAACCGAGCACCGTTCCAATTAAAAAAGCATATAAATAAAATGTCATATCAGCCTCCCCTTTCCCCCAAAAAATATAACAGAAAGAGTACGATACTTCCATTTCACATTATCTTTGTTCCAATAAAAAAGCAGGCCATTTCTTAGCCTGCTTTCCTCCATTTTACACTACAAAATAATATGCTTTTAATGGTCCGTGTACACCTACAACAAGATTCATTTCAATATCAGCTGAGTTACTTGGACCTGTAATGAAATTGATACAAGAAGCTACTGCTTCCCCATTCTCTACACGCGTGTTCATATCCTGAACTGCTTGTGTAATACGTGGTACGATTGTTTCACGTGGGATAATCGCAAAATAAACCGTAGGTAAGAAATGTAAAGAACGACCTTGACCTTTATGACTTTGCACAACAATTGTACCAGATTCCGCCAATGTGTAATCACTAAAGGCAATACCGATATTTGCTTTTTCAGCCAAACGAATATTTCCCTCTTTTTTCTCCGGATCCCAAATGTTTACTTCCATATGCTGATTTGGGAGCTCTGTAGAAAATAAAGAGTTCAAACCGTACGTAGCAAAACGTTCGTCCTGCGATAATAAAATAGGTCCACCGCCGTTTTCCACAATTATCTTTTGAATCGCTGTACTTAGTTCATCCTTTGTTGTTTCAATTACAGTCGTATGAATGTTTGTACATTGTTTTTTGAATACTTCTAGCAATTCTTCCTCTGAATAATCTTTCAACGTTTCTACGTTCACATTATTTTTCCACACTGGACGCTGTACGCCTTCTGTTTTACGCGCACGTCCAAGTTCTTTTGCAATGTTCTCTAAAAAAGAATCACGGTTTTGAATTGTCCCTGCCATCAGTCGTTCCCGCCTTTCTTGTGATCTTTATACCAATCTCGGAATCTTTCTTTACTTGGAGCTGGGAACTCACGAATATCCGTCCAGTTTTTCAACGGCCCTACACCCTTCGTTACACGATTACCAGCCGTAAATGGACTCATTGCTGTCGGAGCCATTTTCGATCCCATTCTATATAAAGCTGCTGAAGAGGCACCCATACTAAACATCTTCATTGCTAGTTTTTCTGCAAGTGGTGCTCGTCCTTCTTTCTCAACAATGACTTGGCGATGTTTTAATAACAAGTCATGCAATGGAATTTTTACTGGACAAGCTTCTGTACATGCCCCACATAAACTAGAAGCATACGGAAGTTCTTTATAATCGTCATAGCCACCTAAAAGTGGTGTTAATACCGCTCCAATTGGACCAGAATAGATGGATCCATAAGAATGCCCACCAACATGACGATATACAGGACATACGTTTACGCAAGCTGCACAACGAATACATTGCAAGACTTGACGGAATTCAGACCCAAGAATTTGAGATCGTCCATTATCTACAACAACTAAATGGAACTCCTCTGGTCCATCTACTTCTTCTTCTTGAATTGGTCCTGCTACCGTTACATAACTTGTTAATTTTTGCCCAACTGCACTGCGGCATAGTAAACCAACAAGGACATCTAGTTCTTCCATAGTTGGAACCATACGTTCCATACCCATTACTGCAATTTGTGTTTTTGGAATAGACATAACAAGGTCAGCATTTCCTTCGTTTGTTACTAAACAAAGAGAACCTGTATTTGCAACTGCAAAGTTACATCCCGTTACTCCAATTTCAGCATCCATAAATTTTTCACGAAGTTGTTTACGAACAAACTTTGTCATTTCATATGGATCATCAGAATTTTCATATCCAAGCTTCTCTTTAAATACGTCACGAATTTGCGTTCTGTTTTTATGAAGTGCCGGTGCGATGATATGAGATGGTGGATCGTTATCCACTTGCAGAATGTACTCACCTAAGTCACTCTCTAACACTTCACAACCAATCTCTTCAAGCGCATGGTTCATACTAATTTCTTCTGTTACCATCGACTTTGATTTTACAACTTTTTTTGCTTGTTTCTGTTTTGCTACCTCTTGAATGTATTTGGCTGCTTCTTCTTTTGTTTTCGCAAAGAAAACATGACCACCTCTTTTAGATACATTTTCACTTAGTTGCATTAAGTAGTAGTCTAGATTTTCTAACGTATGCTGACGAATTTGTTCACCAAGTTCACGCCATTCTTCCCAGTTTCCTAATTCATCGGCTGCTTTTAATCGATTTGTATATAAACGTGTTTGTGCAGAAGATACTGCCCCACGCATAAATGAATCTTGAATTCCATCGCCAACGCGATCATTAAATTTTTTCTCACTGATTTTCATAGACATAGCTTATGTTCCCCCTTTATGAGCGACTATTCAATACCTCAGCAATATGCATTACTTTTACTTCCTTACCTAAGCGCTCAATACGTCCGCCAATGTTTAACAAACACCCACAGTCAGCACCGATTAAATAATCAGCACCCGTTTCCATTACACTATTCACTTTCTCATCTACCATTTGCTCAGAAATTGGTGTCATCTTAACTGAAAACGTTCCCCCAAAACCACAACAATTTTGTGCGTTTGGTAATTCTTTTACAGTTAATCCTTTTACATTTGATAGTAAAATTCCTGGTGCTTCCTTTACTCCAAGCATGCGTGTCATATGGCAAGATTTATGAACAGTTGCTGTTCCTTCTAAGCTAGCTCCAACATCTGTAACTTTTAACACATCTACAATAAATTGTGTTAATTCATATGTATGATCTGCTACTTTTTGTGCACGAGGTGCCCATTTTGGATCATCTTTAAAAACGTGTGGATACTCATGAAACATTGTCGCACAAGAACCAGATGGAGTTACGATATACTCTGCATCTTCGAAAGTCTCAATCATGTGCTTCATCGCTTCTTTTGCTGCTTCTACATGACCGCTATTATAAGCTGGTTGTCCACAGCAAACTTGAGCTTCTGGAAATTCAATTTCACAACCTAAACGCTCCAACAATTCAACTGTTGCTTTACCGACATTTGTTTCAAACATATCGACTAAGCAAGTAACAAACAAAGTAACTTTCATAATTATAATTCCCCCTCATTACAACTTCATTAACAATCATATGGTCATCAGATGACTTGATAGAAAGAAGAAGCTAGGCATAATCGACCTACCTGACCCTCTCCCTAAAAGAAAACGCTTACTCAATCTTCCTCTATTTTATCAGAAAAATGAAATTTCGAAAGACTAAATCACGAATTTATATCTTGTTTACCTGTGACAATATGCTCTACATTTGTTAAATGATCCAGCATTGCTTGTTGTGCAGATTCTACATCTTGTTTCAATACCGCATCGTAAATAACTTGATGCTCTTCTAAAAGTCGTTCTGCTGTTGTTTGTTCACCATATAAAATAATGCGTCTCGATTCACCAATCGTCTCAGCAATCATTTCCGAAACATGATTCATAAGTTCAAGCAAGATGTTGTTATCTGAAGACTTTGCAATTTCCATATGAAAATGAAAGTCCGCTTTTTCACCAGCTCTTTCATTCCCAATACTTTTTTCCATTTCATCTAACCAATGCTTCATATTTTTTAAATTATCTTCTGTACGTTTTGTTGCTGCCGCTCGAACTGCCCCTACTTCAAGCACTTTTCGCACTTCCAATAAATTTAAAATATCTTCCTTCTTCATTAACAACATGTTATTTAAAGGTTTTGTTAATGCAGAAGAATCGAAGTTCTTCACATATGTTCCTTCTCCTTGTTTCATCTCAATTAAGCCCATCGCTCGCAAGGCACTTAGTGCTTCACGAATCGCAGATCTGCCAACTTGAAACTGCTCAGCTAATTGATGAACAGGAAGAAGTTTGTCACCAGGTTTTAATGTACCATTTTTTATCATTGTTAAAATGGCTTCAGATACCTCTTCGTAAATTTTTTTCGGTTTGATAGATTTGTACTCCAGTTAAATCACCTCAGTATCATCCAAACAACAATTCAAACGCTTAAATAAGATAGCATCCATAACTATTTTAGAACGAATTAGTAAGAAGTACAAATGTTTTGTTCATAAAATCGCCAAATTTTTGTTATAGGGATCCAATTAATGGATATTCCAACCAGTAATAGTTTATATTTCTCCTATATGATTCGCCTTTATTTCCTATTTATATAGCATCTAAATAAAGTAGACTATCGTCAGTAGAAACTCCACTACTCACAAATAACTTGATAAAAAAGAAGCATGCTTTACTTAAAACATACTTCCTTCTTCATTTACATATAAGTTTATAATAACTGTCGTTCCTTTTCCTTTTTCACTTTCAACTCGCCACTCTCCACCATGGATATGCACAATTTGTTTGACAATCGCAAGGCCAAGGCCCGTCCCGCCATGCTGACGACTTCTCGCTTTATCCACCCGATAGAAACGTCCGCCAAGCTGCTCTAAATGTTCAGCATCAATACCGATTCCGGTATCTTGTATTTTCAATTCACATTGCCTATCTTTTTTCTTCAATTGTATAGAGATGCTACCATCTTGATTTGTATATCGAATCGCATTGTCCAGCAAGTTATGAAGTACTTGTTGCATTCTGTCTTCATCGATCATCACAATAATATCAGGATCAAGATCCTTTGAAATATACAACCGTTTTTCTATACATTTTAATTCATACGTTTCTAACACATCTTCAATAAGCTGCGCAAACACAATCGGTTGTTTTTTTAATGGAAAATGATCTCCTTCAAGTTGCGCCAAATCTAACAAATCATGAACAAGACGTTGCATACGACCAGCTTCTTTATGAATGAGCTGTGTAAATTTTGATTGTTGTTGTCCCTTTGCAACGCCATCCAATATCGCTTCACTATACCCCTTAATATAACTGAGCGGCGTCCGCAGTTCATGAGAAACATTTGCTAAAAATTCCTTGCGCTTTGTATCTTCCATTTCCAATGAATTTGCCATTTTATTAAATGCTTTTCCTAAACGACCTATTTCATCTTCCGACGAAATAGTAATACGTTCAGAAAAATCTCCCGTTGCCATATGATTCGCAACTCGTTCCATTTGTGAAAGAGGCTTTGTAATCGTAATAATAATTTTTCTACCAATCCAAACTGTAAGTAAAATCATAACGAAAGCTAATGGAGCTAAAATCAGTCCCATATCGTATATTAAATCTTTAATACTCTTTAATGGAATATATGAGTACACAATACCAACTAATTTCTTACCTTCTAAAACTGGAATGACAACCCCCATAATATTCCGATCAAAATGTTCTTCATATCCAACTTTTGTAACTGTCTTTCCATCTAACAATGTTTGTCTATCATTTTCACTAATAAGAGAATGATGATGTACATCAAAAGGTAAACAGGCACTTAAATCACGAGGATTGCTCACAAAAAGTACATCCGCACTCGCAATATGATCAAATGCTTGAACTTTTTCTCCAAACGCTAACGTACCTTCTTCCTTTTTATATTGAGATACAAGTCTTTTTCCTTCCATTACTAATGAATCTTCAATGTTTTGAACATATAACTTTTCATATGAATATAAGGACACGAAATAAAGAAAAGAAACTGTTACACATACTGCACATACTACCGTAAGCCAAAGCTTTTGTACCATCGTAAACATGTTACACCTCAAATTTATAACCTACACCCCATACCGTTTGAATGTAGTTTCCACTTTCTCCAAGTTTTAAACGCATCGTTTTCACATGTGTATCTACCGTTCTCGTACTTCCTGCATAATCATATCCCCATACTTTTTCAAGCAATTGCTCACGGCTAAACACTTGTCCACTATGCTGACAAAGAAAATAAAGTAAATCAAACTCTTTTACAGTCAGAGAAATAGATTCCCCTTCCGTCTCAATCCGCCGGCTTTTTTCATTAATAACGATTGGACCGAATTGAAGTTCTTCTTGTTGCTCACGTTTCGTATATCGTCTTAATACAGCTTCCATACGCGCAATGAGTTCACCTGGACTAAACGGCTTCACAATATAATCGTCTGCTCCCATCCGTAAACCATTGACGCGATTCCATTCTTCACCTTTTGCTGTTAAAAAAATAATCGGTACATCCGATGATTTTCGGATTTCTTTACAGACTGAAATACCATCCATCTCCGGCATCATAATATCTAAAATAACAAAGTCATAATGCTCTGTATCAAGCATATGAAGGGCATCTTTTCCATTCTCTGCTTCTCCCCATTCATATCCGAAATTATCTAAATACATGCCAACAAGTTGTCTCATATCACTTTCATCATCTACAAGTAACACCTTATGTTTATTCATTTTCCTCCCCCTTCTCGCTGCGTTAGTTGAAACGGTCCCTTGCCAACTGCAATCGTTTGTTTCACCTTCATTTTTTGAATATCAATTACATACACTTCATTACTATCATAGCTAGCTACATATCCCTCTTTCTTACTCTTCAAAAAAGAAAACGGATTAGCTCCTACCTCAAGAGCTCCTACTTCTTGATAAGTTTGTGTATCAAATTTTCTTAAGGTATTTGATCCATGACTTAATGTATATACAAACTTTTCATCCCCTACAAGACTAACCGGCATAAATGGTGCATGTAAAGAACGAATCATCTCTCCATTACTTAATGAATAAACTAAGACTTTCTCATTCACTTGCTTTCCATCACCATGTCCACCAATCCAGATCTCCTTTCCATCGCTACTAACCATTGCCCCTGTTGATGCTGGTGGTACCATAAAAGATTGTATAACCTTCTTTTTTTCTAAATCGATTGTAGATAGCTGCGTGTCATAAAAATTCAATACATGTAGCTGTTTATCATTTTGCACCATTGTTAGTGGACCTTTCCCTACAGAAACACTCCCGGTCTCTTTTCCATTTACCGTAAAGAAACGTACTTTTTGTTCATTTTGATCAGCCATAAATAATTGTTTTCCATCATTTGATACTAAAACATTTGTAATCCCTTTCCCAGTTTTCCATTTTCTAATTTGCTTTCCTTCTGCTAACGAGTAGACATATATATCTTCTAATTGTTTACCATACACAAGCATCTCGTCTCCGCCTGAAAGCATTGCAATTCCTGTAATAGGTTCTTTTAATTCCCATGTTGTTACTGTCTTTTTCGACTTTTCATCAATAAAACTAACACTACCTTCTTTAATATTTGTTGTTATGATGATATTTTTATTTTTAGCAATCGGTGTATATGAATTCTCCTGACATCCTGCTAATAGAAACAAAAAACATAGCAGAAAAAAGTATTTCTTCAAAAGATTCCCTCCATCTATAAATGATTTCGTTATAATTGTAAAATAGCAAATATTTGTGAGGAAAGTGTGAAATCTTCCTATTTTATGAAACTGTATATATAATGTACAACAAATAAAAATAAAGGTGTGGAAATTATGCTTTTCCTGACTTAGTAAACAAAATTATCCGTGAGGTTTAAAGACTAATTACTGAAAATAGTATCATTATTAATATACAAGGTACCATTACTAATTGTTTAATGAATACGATGTTTTTGGAAACAAAGAACGCTACGATGAAACTCCTCTAGTAATTCCTAAAGAGAAAAGTTGTTACGGGGCACTTGCACGATCATGCTGGGGAAAAAGTGGCGCAAAAGAGCTTGCAAAACGGGGCAACAATTGTCACTGCAAATCTAGGATGATTACTACAAATGAAACTCGGTATTGAACGGGGAAAACTCTCGCATAAAATGAGAGGCATTTACATTGTAGACTTATTATTGGAAGCAATTGAATACAATTCGTAATATATGTAACAATATGAAAACGGCTATCTCCTTCTTCTATGTAAAGAGATAGCCGCTTTTTTATGCGCTACAAGATTAAAAATATGTTACCGTATATAAAAAAAGAACAACAAAAAGATTACAGTTTTGTTAAAAATCATCCATTATATTCCTCAAAAAAATACTAAAACCCTTGATGGGAATGGTTTCTCTCTTTCTCCAAAAGGTAATTATACCCAAAATAATGCATTTATAACTGAGGCTGAAAATGCTGAAAATTCCTTTTACAATCTAGTTTTCTCTCAGTTCACCCCATATTTAAATCTAGGATAAAATAGGAAATTTTATAGTCTATGTATTTTTTTCCATCTTTTTTCCGGCAATTTGTATGCTACGATGAATTTGTCAGTCAGACAGGCTGTTAAAAACAAATCTGTGTAAGAACAGTTACAAAACTTTTATATAGGGGGACACATGTCATGAAAAAACGTGTTTTATTATCTGTCGCAGCAGCAACTGCATTCACATTCGGAGCATCTACTCTTAGTGCGGAAGCAGCAACAATGCAACCATCTACAATGAAGGTTCAAAATGTTCAGCAAACTAAAGTTGTTATGCAACATATGAATCAACAAGAATTACAATCTTTCTTACAATCTATGGGAATTAAATCTCTAGCACAATGGAATCAAGTACAATTCCAGCAAGGGAACTGCTTCATTCCTGGTCAGCAACCAATTGAAACTACTAAACCTGTAGAACAAAAACCAGCTGAAAACAAACCTGCTGAAGAAACAACAAAACCAGAGGCTCAAAAGCCGGCTGAAAATAACAACAATACAAACAACAACGAAACACAAAAACCGGCTGAAAACAAGCCTGCTGAAGAAGCAAAAGGTTCTTTAAGCGAATTTGAACAACGCGTTGTTGATTTAACAAATGCTGAGCGTGCAAAACAAGGTTTACCAGCATTAAAAGTTGACGCTGAATTAAGCAAAGTTGCACGTATCAAATCTGAAGATATGCAAAAAAATAACTACTTCGATCATAATAGCCCAACATACGGATCTCCATTCGATATGATGAAGAAGTTTGGTATTTCTTATAAATCTGCTGGTGAAAACATCGCGCAAGGTCAACGTACACCTGAAGAAGTTGTACAAGCTTGGATGAATAGTGAAGGTCACCGTGCAAATATTTTAAATAGCGGTTTCACTCACATCGGTGTTGGCTATGTGGAAAGCGGAAACTACTGGACACAACAATTTATTACGAAGTAATATAAATAAAAACCTTTCTTTTTAGAGGGGAGAGGATTCGGCTGCACATAGAAGCGGTCGGATCCTTTTTCGTTGTCCCATGTCATATGAAATCACAAGGAGACAATGGATGCAGGGCTCCTTATGTGCTTCATAGCCACAACTGATATGTTAAAAGATAAGTCAAAATAGATTTATATAAAAGGAATCTCCTGTTACGGAAGACTCCTTTTATATTTCATAATTTCCTAGTATATATGAATACAAAATACAAAACATAAAAGAAATAGATCCACAGCTAATCACACCAATTAGTAGATAAAATCCCCATTGTAGTTTCAAAAACAAACAAATTAATATGATAAACGACATGTATTGAAATATACGTTGACTAAACAAACGTATTTTCTGTAACACAATCGGCTCCTCTTCTTTTTTTCTTCCTTTTTTAAATCCTTTACTAACCATAAAAAGAAACGCACTAATTCCTATTATAAGGCCAATTTGAAATGGTATATCGATTCCGATACCAATGACAAGAATAAGCATATGAATAAATAATAAAAATAGAGATACATTTTCTTTAAATCTCATCACAATATTGCGATCATTCTCATTGAACTTATATACGTAATGTGAAATGATATACAACAGGCCATGAAGACAAATAATAAGGCAGGGAATAAATAACATAACAACTTGTTTCCTTGCATATTCATTTGGTTCACCATCCTGATTCCAGTGCACCGCTAGATAATTCGGTAAATATGGAGATAGAAACAACGTAAATAGAAAACAAGCAAGAAATATACCTATCATATATTTATATCTTACCAAGTAATTTTCACCTCTCTTTTCTATTTACGGCTTCTATTTTCACAAAAAATTTCCTGCAAAAAAATATCTTTCTCAACTAAACAGAAAAACTTTACTTGTTCTATTTTTGGAAAGATTTCAGAATGCTATTTAAATGATTTGGAAGCGGAACCTCTACTGTGATCTCTTCTTTTGTAATAGGATGTAAAAAAGCAATCCGCATGGCATGTAAGGCTTGACTTGACATATATGTGGATTGTCCACCATACAACGTATCACCAATTAGCGGATGACCACTATGACTCATATGAACGCGAATTTGATGAGTTCTTCCTGTCTCTAATTGTAATGTTACAAGCGTCACATCTTTGTTTTTAAAATATTCCTCTACCTTATAATGTGTTACCGCATGATCACCCTTTGGAGACACACGGCGCCTCGTTGCATGATGTCGATCTCTTCCAATCGCTGCGTCAATCCTTCCTTGCTTCTTTTTTACTTTTCCTTCTACCAATGCCAAATATGTTCTTTTAATTTTACGTTCCATTAATAATCGATCCATAATAGCACCCGCGATTGCGTGTTTCGCAAATACAACACCACCCGTTGTATCTTTATCTAATCGATGAATATGACGTACTTTCGTCTCTACACCTTGCATTTGTAAATGAAAAGCAACAAGATTTGCAAGTGTTCCTGTTCCACCTTTGCTAGAAGGATGCGTATCCATGTGCGCAGGTTTATTTACAATTAATACATGATCGTCTTCAAATATCACTTCTAAATCACCGAACTCTGGCTGGACACCATACTCCTCCTGGATAAACATATGAACTTGCAATTTATCCCCTTCTTGTAAAGATTCACTCCATCCTTTTCGTTCTCCATTGACGATAATGCCTTTTTCCATACGAAGTTGATGTAATAGCTTTTTTGGGACGCTCCACTCTTCTTTTAACAAGGAATCAATGCTCATACTGCTCCATTTAGTTGGAACGGTAATTTCACACCATTCTCCCTTTCTTTTCATTTCCATGCTTTATCCACCTTATTTCTATTGATTCTATTATTGTAACGGAAAATGATTGATAATGCATCGTTTAAAACAAAAGACAGTCTACATAATAGACTGCCCTCTAAGCACGTAATTTCTTAATTTCTTGTAACATTTCTTCTGCTTTTTGCTCATAAGATAAATCTTTAAAAAAGTCTGCTAATCGCCTATAGTCGTTGTAAGCATCCAGTAAATTATCTATTGTTTCTTCCTTAGAAACTTTTGGCTTCGATTTCATTTTCACTGGATATCGATAACCGGACATCTCATGTATTTTATAATATTCTTCCTCTACTTGAATGACTTTCACAAGTTCTTCTTCTTCAGCATCCATTGTATACCCATCAAATTCTCTCAGTAATTCATAAATAATATGAGTCCATTCATCTTTTGGGTAAAATCCTTTTTCGAGTCTATAGCCGACAATGCGATACATGTGCCCATCATTTTCTGCAAACTGTACAGTATCATTTAACTTAAATTTAAAATAACGAAACATTGTCTTCACCTGCTTTTATATGTATTGTCCTTACCACATACTATTTGCAAAAAGTGGACAATGCTATTCATAAAAAAAGCACTCATCTATAAGAGAAACTGCTAAAAACTTTTCTTTTTGGATGGGAGAGTATCCGATCATGTAAAGGCGGTTATTGCCTTTTTTCGTTCCATACCTTGTGAGAACAACGGTAGGAAATGAGAAGCGATCTGCTTTTGTATTCCTAGCCGCGATTGATATACCAGTAAATTAAAATAAATATATACGGAAAGTCTTATAGATCAACAAAAGGCCACTGAAAAACTTTCGTTTTCCAGTGACCTTTCTGCAAGATGAACATTTTTTTCAATCTAATGATTTTACTTTTTTCTTTCGAAACGGCAGCCACCAGTTCCAATCTCCGAACATTTTCATTAAACTTGGCACAAGCATAAGCCGAATAATCGTTGCATCAAGAAAAATAGCAAGTGCTACACCAAGCCCCATCTGCTTTACTGGTAAAATATCAGTAAAGGCGAATGCTCCTGTTACAACAATCATAATAAGAGCAGCTGATGTAATAATACGGCTTGTTGATACAAGCCCTTCTAACGTTGCCACATCATTATCTCCTGTCTCTTCATACAATTCATGGATACGAGAAATAAGAAACACTTCATAATCCATGCTTAAGCCGAATACAAGACCGAATATAAAAATCGGTAGCACAAATAAAACTGAGCTTGCTTCTAATCCAAAATGTCCACCTTCAAATAGCCAAATCACAATTCCAATTGTTGCACTTAAACTAAGTATATTCATCACAATCGCCTTAATTGGAATGAGTATAGAACGGAATGCAAATAATAAAATACAGAAAGTAGAGCCGAATATGACAGACATACCAATCACAACTTTATCTTTAATTTCATCCTCTAGCTCTTGTTGAAATGTTGTCATACCACCTAAATAATATGTAATACCATCATCTTTATAGGTGTCTTTAAAATCACGAACCCATTGCTTCGCAGTCTCCGCTTTAGGCTTTGTGTCTAAGAAAATTTGAATGGTTGTTTTATTTCCTTTTGTATAAGCATCAAATACAGGTGTTATTTGTGTTCGCTGAGGTGATTGTAATAATGTAGCAATCTGTTCCGCTGTCATTCCATTTAGCTCACTATACAAACTCTTTACTTTGTATACATGCTTATCTTTTTCCAGCTTCTGAATAATACCTTCTATCTTTTGTAGACTATCTTTCTCAGTTACTTTCTGCTTCGTCTCTAGTACCAAGGTAACATCAGCATGCGTTTTCACAATTTTATTAAATGCCTCTTCATATCTCTCATATGCCATTCGCGTATCGCTTTTCTCTGGCAATGCTTCTACACCAGGAAATTGAAGATTGGCAGTACGAAGCGGTAACAAACAGATGAGAATAAACATTGTAACAACGACAATCATCATAATAGGATGCTTCATTACAAATTGAGCAAACTTACGCCACATATTGGAAGTGCGAGGTGCAGTTTGTTTCTTTTTCAGTAATCGCTTTCCTATTAACGATAGCAAGGCTGGAAGAAGTGTAAGTGAAAATAAAATACTCATCACAACAACAATCATCCCGCTAATCGCAACAGACTGAATATAATCAATTTCAAAGAAAAACAAACCAGATAAACCTACAAATACACATAATCCTGAAAATACAATCGCACGACCCGCTGTTTGATACGTAACAGCTATTGCCTCTTTTACTGTACGATGTGCCACTTCCTCACGAAACCGATTCACAAATAACAATGCAAAATCAATTGATAAAGCAAGCCCAATCATCGGTGCAACATTTAATACAAAAATAGATAATTCTTTATCTACACCGATAAAATATAAAATTCCCATTGTACTAATAACACTAAGTGCCCCATTTAAAATCGGCAAGATGGAAGCGAGCAAGCTACCAAATGAAAATAGTAATACAAGAAAAGCAATTGGCAGTCCAATCATTTCTGCTACTTTCAAATCATTTTGTGTGCGCTCATTAATTTCTTCATTAATCTTTGGAAAACCTGTGGGTGATACCTTCAACGTATCGTTACTTTCCTTTTTTATTTCTTTTGCAAATTTTAATGTCTTTTCATTCCGTTCTTTACTTGTTTTCCCGGAAAATAAAATCGTCGCATACGCAATATCATCTTGTAACATTTCTTTATTTTCTAATGGATGATGGAATGAATCATATGTTTCTTTCTTTTGAATTTTTGTTATAATTTCTTCTATTCGTTTTTGAAAATCCTCGTTTGAAACTCCTTTATTCTTCTGAAAAACGAGAAGGAGCGCATCTTGAGACTGTTTAAAATCCTTATCTAAAATTGCTTTTGTCGTTTGATAGTCTCCTTTTGTTTGAAAACCATCGCCTCCTAATACCCCTGGAAGTTTTGGTGCGAAAATACCGAGTGCTATTGCTAACACGACTAATGAAGCAATGACTGTATAACGAAATCGATAAAAAAAAGTACCTAGTTTCCCCCAGTTATCTATTTTATGTACATTTGTCTTCACACATCTTCACCTACTTTATATAATTAGTGAATCCCACTATATTTTAGCACATCTTACCATAGTCAATGGCATAACATAATATAAAGTGAAACTTTAATCAGTAGGTTTTTTCTTCATTCCTCACCGATTATTAGCCCTGATCAATCGCGCTTTTACTGCCCACAAATAGCTGAATAAAAAACATCCAAAAATTCCAGTACTCTAGGAATTTCCGGATGTTTTTTATCTTTCTTGATTTGTTCCAAATCGCTCAGAAAGCAAACGATGAAAATAAATAGCAATAATTAATAACATACCGCTTAAACAATAGCCAGCTAAAATATCAGTCGGATAATGTACAGATAAAATAATTCTGCTTAATCCAATCCATATGATTAGCAATGCCATCGCAATCGTAATAACAACTTTCCCAGCCACATTTTTTACGTTTGCAGCAATGATATAAGCGAGAAATCCATACGTAACCATTGATAGCATTGCATGGCCGCTTGGAAAACTATATCCAAGGGCATCAAACGCTTCATTTAAACTCGGACGATCTCTTTTCACTATTTCTTTTATTCCTTTATTCACAAGATGTGTGATTAGTACAGCCATAGGATAAACAACCATTGCCACATAATAGCGCTTCTTCCAAAAAACGAAAAGACTAAGCGTAAGCGTACCTATAATTCCAATTGCAGATCCCAATTTTGTAAAATATGAAAAAAATGAAAGTGAACTTTCTGTTTGTAATCCTCTTACAAGCCCTTTCACATATGAATCAATTGTTGTCACACCACCTGCTTGTATCCTCCAAGCAATGAGAGCAAATGCAACAAACAACAAGATGATACAAGCGAGCTCATATCGATGTAATTTTCTTTTCAAACCTTTTCCTCCTATTATGAAAAAATGCGATTTCTATTCAGAAACCGCATTTTTGGTACTTATTCGCCTTTTGTTTTTAACTCCGTCCAGTAACGATCATACTCTTTTAATTTATTATCTACATCAACAAGCCACTCTGTACGAGCCAACTCGTCTTTCGATAAGAAAATCATGTGGTTATTACGATACTCTTTACTGTGAAGTTCCCATGCTTTTTCATTTGGATTACTATATCCAATGGATTCATAGTTTTTCACACTTACTTTTTCATCCATTAAGTAGTTCATAAACTTCTCTGCAAGTTCTTTATGTTTCGCACCTTTTGGAATTGCTAATGTATCCGCCCAAATTGTACCGCCTTCTTTTGGAACGACATACTCTATATCTTTATTATCTTTTGCAATGAACGCTGCATCTCCAGACCAGACTGTCCCAATCCAAGCGTCCTCTGTAATAAATTTTTGTTTAATATTATCTGTATCAAACGCAAGTAAGTTAGGAAGTAACTTTTGCAGATCAGTAGCTGCTGTCTTCAATTCAGCATCATTTTGTGTGCTATTTGAAAATCCATTCTTTTTCAGACCCATTCCTAATACTTCACGAGAATCATTTAATAAAGTAACATGGCCTTTATATTTCTCATTCCATAGGTCATTCCAACTTGTTGGTGCTTCTTTTACGTGCTTTTTATTGTAAGCAATTCCTGTTACACCCCAAGTGTATACAAGCGAGTACTTATTCTCTGGATCAAATGGAGGTGTTTTAAAGTTTGAAACAAGATTTTTTACATTTGGAATGTTCTTTTTATCCAATGGCTCTAGTAAATCCATTTTTGCCATCGTTTTAACCATGTAGTCTGACGGTTGAATCAAATCATATTTTGCACCGCCAGCTTGCAATTTCGCAAGCATTTCTTCGTTACTTGCGTATTTATCATAATTAACTTTGACATTATATTTCTTTTCAAAATCTTTTATTACTTCTTCATCAAAATTATCAGCCCAGCTATAAATGTTTAGCTCTTCCTTCTTCTCACCACACCCAGCTAATAGGCCGGCAACAAGGCTGAAGCTAATCGCTGCACCAGCTACTGTTTTCATCCATTTCATTGATGAATTACCTCCTCTTTCTTTATAATTTGTTCTCTATGTTATAGCGGAAGATGTCCTCCGGAGTTTTCTTCACCATCTGCACCTTTTTTACGGAAGATCTCTGATGCAACCATTAATCCAACAATTACAACAATTAAAATTGTAGAAAGAGCATTAATTTCAGGTGATATTCCGCGCTTCACCATACTGTAAATGTATAATGGCAATGTTGTTGATCCTGGACCTGATACGAAGAAACTAATCACAAAATCATCGATTGATAGTGTGAATGTTAATAATGCCGCTGAAATAATACCCGGTGCAATTCCAGGAAGCGTAATATAACGAAACGTTTGCCACGGAGTTGCTCCTAAATCATTCGCTGCTTCTTCTAAATCGCGGCCCATTCCAGAAAGACGTGCTGCTAAAATGACAACAACGAATGAAATACTAAATGTAATATGGGCAATAATAATGGTTGCTTGTCCAAGTTCAATGCCAAGTTGACTAAATAAAATAAGTAAAGATAATCCCATTAAAATATCAGGAATTAAAATTGGTAAATATACGAGACCGTTAATTGCCCCTTCAAAACGATATTTATAACGATGTAATGCAACAGCGAAAATCACACCAAGAACCGTTGTCACAATTGTCGTCACAATCGCGATTGTAATACTATTTACAAATGCATCAATAACATCTTGCTTTTGAAATAAATCAGTATACCAATGGAACGTAAATCCTTCCCATTCCGCGTTAATACGAGAATCGTTAAAAGAATATACCATGAGAATCATCATTGGAAAATACAAGAACAATAAAATTAACCAAGAATAAGAGACTAAAAACTTCTTCATCTTTGTCTATTCCCCTCCGTTTCCGTATTTATATACTTTCGTTGCACGATAATATAAGTAAATTAACAGAACAGAGAACAGAACGACAATAATGGATAACGCTGATCCAAATGGCCAATCACGTGCACCTAAGAATTGGTTTTGAATAACGTTTCCGATTAACGCTACCTTTGATCCACCCATAACGTCTGATACAACAAACATTCCAATAGATGAAACAAATACTAAAATCGAACCAGTAGCAACCCCTGACATTGTCATTGGTAATGTTACATTCCAAAACGCTTTCATCGGTGTTGCTCCTAAATCATATGCTGCTTCTAATTTACGTTTATCTAGCTGCTCAATTGCTGCGTACACTGGTAAAATCATAAATGGCAGTAAAGAATATACCATTCCTAATACTACAGATGGTGTATTATACAGTAAATTTAGTGGCTCATTAATAACGCCTAACTTTAGTAA
Source organism: Bacillus sp. UNC437CL72CviS29 (assembly GCF_000482345.1). Taxonomy (NCBI): domain Bacteria; kingdom Bacillati; phylum Bacillota; class Bacilli; order Caryophanales; family Bacillaceae; genus Bacillus; species Bacillus sp. UNC437CL72CviS29. Next base: position 285,935 of record NZ_AXVB01000006.1, read on the forward strand.
TACTGTATTTACAAGCCCTTGTGAACGTAAAATAACAATCCATGCATACGAGCGCACAAGAAAGTTGATCCAGAACGGAATCGTTGCTAATAATAGTAAAATCGAACGATATTTACGATCAACAATTGTAATTGTATATGCAAACGGGTAACCAATGAGTAAGCAAAGTACTGTTGTGATCACTGCAATTTTCACTGTTTCCCATAATGTGTTCATATACAAGGGATCAAACACACGAGATATATTATCTAACGTAAATTGCATCTCCACTGTTCCATATGCCCCGCGCTGCAAGAACGCAAATGCTAATACGAATACAAGCGGAATTAAAAAGAAGATTAGTAACCATGTAACTGTAGGTAATGCGAGTAGTTTCCCTTTTTTCAATTTAAGGTCACCTCATCCTCTTGCTCCCAGCCTACGTATACATTATCCCCAATACTCCACTGCGCTGCTCCCTCTGCAGTTTGGTATGCCATTAATAGTTCTGCTGTTTTTTCATCACGTACATAAAGCTTCTCCATATTTCCAACAAACTCGATATCTTCAATATGTCCAAGATGGTATTCTTTTAAAATTGGTTCTTCAACCGAACGTATTTTCACATTTTCAGGGCGAACTGCTACGTTGTTTTCCCCATTCTTTATAATATTATTTTCACCAATGAATGTCGCGACAAACATTGTTTTTGGCGCTTTATAAATTTCCTTTGGCGTTCCGATCTGCTCGATATGCCCTTTATTCATAACGACAATACGATCACTCATGCTCATTGCTTCTTCTTGATCGTGCGTTACATATATAAACGTAATTCCTAAATTACGCTGTAAGTTTTTCAACTCACGTTGTAAATCTTTTCTTAACTTAAAATCAAGTGCTCCAAGTGGCTCATCTAGTAATAATACACGCGGATTATTTACGATTGCTCTTGCAATTGCAACACGCTGCTGTTGTCCACCAGAAAGCTTAGCAGGCTTACGATTACGGAATTCAAGTAACTGCGTTAAACGCATCGCTTCTTCTGCACGCTCTTTTTGTTCTGCCGCTGATACTTTTTGCATCTTCATACCAAAACAAATATTTTTCTCCACCGTCATATGTGGAAACAATGCATAATGCTGGAACACTAAGTTCATATGACGCTTATAAGGCGGTAAGTCATTGATTCTTTCTTCATCAAGTAAAAGGTTACCTTTTGTTGGAGTTTCAAAACCTGCAATCATACGAAGTAACGTTGTTTTTCCACAACCACTCGGTCCAAGAATTGTTAAAAATTCTCCTTCTTTAATGTCTAAAGAAAGAGGTGGAATAATCACTTGATCTCCAAAATGTTTTTCTACTGCTTCAACTTTAATAATCTTTTTCATTTTCCCGTCCTATCTATCTCAAATTTTTAATTTTTATATTCATGAATAAATATTAGTTTTCTATAGATTTTTTTGTTTCGATCCAAACAAAAATAATTATTTAACAGCGTCCTCTTCTATTCTTTATGTAGTATGTTTGATTCATTTTCGCATGATACACATGTCGAACAGAAAAACCCCTTCAAGCGAGAAGGGGTTTTTATCATACGGCTACGCCTACTGATAAACACCATCATCATTTTAACAACTTTCGTATAAATTTTAAAGCACTTTTTGTAGAAGAGTAACGAATTTTCATATCAAATACTGTAGATTGAGACAAAATGCTTTTATAGTGCGAAAATGTTCGAAAACTTTGCTCCCCATGATAACTTCCTAATCCACTGCTTCCAACGCCACCAAAGGGTAAATATGGCGTAGCAAGGTGATACACAACGTCATTTATACACCCACCGCCATATGAAATATTACGCGTAATTTGTTTTTGAATTTCTTTACTCTCTGAAAATACATATAAAGCTAATGATTTAGGTTGTCGTTGAATTTTCCCAATGATATCTTCTATATTTTCATACTCCATAATCGGCAAAATCGGACCAAAAATTTCATCTTCCATAATAGAATCCTGCCACGTAATATTCGTTACAACACTTGGCTCTATATGTAGAGTTTCTTCATTGTATTTTCCGCCAATTTCAACACTGCCATCTTGTAAAAAAGAACATAGCCTTTCAAAATGACGTTTACTGACAATCCGAACGTAATTTTCATTTTGTAGAGGTTTTTCTCCATATTGATTTTTAATTTCCATTCGCAGTGCTTCAATAAGTTGTTCTTTTATAGAAGAATGAACATATATGTAATCCGGCGCAACACATGTTTGTCCCGCATTCAAAAATTTCCCCCAAACAATACGCCTTGCCGCTATTTCTAATTTTGCATCATTATGCACAATACATGGGCTTTTCCCACCAAGCTCTAACGTAAGAGGTGTCAAGCTTTTCGCTGCCGCTTCCATAACAATCTTGCCAACCCCTACACTACCAGTAAAGAAAATATAATCAAACGGCTCTTTTAACAGTGCTGTACTCTCTTCAATACCGCCTTCAACAACCGTAACAAGTTCAGCTGGAAATAACTCTTGTAACATATTTACAAGAAGACTAGAAACATTAGGTGTCAATTCTGACGGCTTTAATACAACCGTGTTGCCAGCTGCTAAGGCTCCTACAAGGGGTGCAATTGCAAGTTGAAATGGATAATTCCACGGAGCCATTACAAGAGTAACACCGTAGGGCTCTGGAACGACTCTCCCCTTCGAACCAGCGTGTGTAAGTGCTGTACGCACGCGCTTTGGCTTACTCCATGAAGAAAGATGTTTCATTAAAAAGGAAATCTCCTTTAATACGTATCCAACCTCTGTCGTAAATGATTCATGATCTGATTTATTTAAATCCAATTTTAACGCTTGAAAAATATCAGACTCAAAACGTTGAATCCCTTCATATAACTTTTGTAAATGTTTCTTTCTTTCTTCTATATTTCTTGTGCGACCTTTATAAAAATATGACTTTTGCTCGTTCACAATAGAAGTGATATCCATCTACTATCCCTCCCTCTATGTTTATATACATTCATTTTGATTGTTCAACATGTGACCTACACTCATTTTCTCTCTCTGTTTTCACTTCGCATGGAGCTAAAAGAGGAACTGACCGCTTCTATGCTTGACCGTAGCCTCTCTGCCACCTAAAAAACACTTCTTAAAGTATCATTATATATGAGTTTGTATTTCATTTAAAATATATTTACTCATGAAAAAAGCTGTTGAAAGGAAAACTTTCAACAGCTTCTTCATAATTAACGGTATAAGCGAACTGCACCTGCAGATTTATCATCCGATTGGCCAACTACTTCAAATTTCAGGCCAAGTTTTGGTAAGATGCGTCCTGCATCTGGAATTTGCTGATTAATATAAGCTTTAGAATCGTCGAATTTTGCAACACCTGGTAGTCCATTGTATTCAAATGTTCCACGAGTTGGTGATACAACTTTCCATGCTGGTGTTTGATCGAAAGAGAACGCTGCATCAGCAATTTGATAACGTGTGCTATCTTTAAATGTTGGCTTACCATTTAAAGTTCCTGCAATTGCTTCAGAATGAGAGTCAACTACACCAAGGAATCCGTATCCTGGATGCACACCAACCCAGTTATCTGTATAGCTAGAATCTGCATACCATACCACCATACCTGTGTTATATACTGGACCGCGAGCATATTTTAACGCTTCATCAGCACCAGCGTAGTTTCTCCACTCTACATAATAGTTATGGCCCTTCTTCTCAATTCCGTTTGAAACAACAAAACCATTTAACTTAAACTGAGTATCGCCTTCTGCGTCATCAGAGAATGCAACATTACCATCTACTGTTAATTTTGCATTATCAAGGGTAAATCCATTTAATGCTAAACCACCATCAGTAACATATTCAAATACAAGCTTCACTTTCTTACCTTTAAATTGGCTTAAATCATAAGATTTGTCTACCCATTTTCCAAGAGTTGTATCTGCTCCACCTTTTACATTTTTATTACCAATTGTATCGATTAATGTTTTCGATCCATCTTCTGCTACTGCATGTACTTCTAAGAAATCATAGTCTGTTTCGATTTCATATAATGATTTGTAATCAAACTTTGCATTTGTTGCATTTGTTAAATCAAATAAAGGTGTTTCTAACGTAGTATGAAGATCATCACCTTTTGTACTATAGTAGTACTTCTTACCAAATGCTGGCTCAATTCCTTTTACATCTTTATCTGGTAAATTAACACGAATCATGCCTGGTCGATCCGTTTTTGTTACACTTTGATCTAAGTATGTTGCATAACCAATTCCTCGGTTTAACTTATCATAATCTAATTCCACAATATTCACCCAGTTTCCACCAATTGTTTTTTGGAAGAACTCTTTGTTTTGCGGAGAAAAACTTGTTGGCGTTGTTCCAGCAATGTTACCTGCCCAGCTACCGCCACTCATAATAGACCATGATTGAATTGGCTCGCCCCCACCAGAATATTTTGTATCATATTCATCTGGAAGACCTAAATCATGACCATATTCATGTGCGAATACACCAACTGCTCCATCTTCTGGTTCAATTGTGTAGTCAAATGCTGCCATTTTACCGCCCCAGTACGGTACTTTCGCCTTTGTTCCCTCAATTTGGAATGGCTTTGGACCAACTGTCCAGCGGTGTGACCAAATTGCATCGTCACCTAATTTACCGCCGCCAGCTTCTTGTCCAACACCAGCGTGGATAACCATTAAGTGGTCAATCAAACCATCTGGCTGATTTTTATTGCCGTCTTCATTTACATCATATTGATCAAATTGATCAAATTCTGATAAATCAAGTCCGCTATCTACCGCTGCTTTTAATGCATCTTTGATCAGGTCACGAGGTCCTAATGGTCCTTTATTATCATGACCATCTCCAGCATCTGCACCGTAATCAGCTGCTTTACCTGGAACTGTTAACCATTTCGTAACTGTTCCATCTACTGTATAACTACCGCCAGATTGTTCCTCATAATATTTCTTAAATGTTTCAATGCTTGTCCCATCTTCTAATTTAAATGGTTCGTCACCAAATAACATTTTTTGATAATGTTGTTGGTTAAAGTCACTAGAATACATATAACCAGGCTCTTTATCGATATTATTATGTTTGAAATCAGCATACTCTACAAGCAAAACAAGTACTTTATCCTTACGAACTTCCCCATTATACTCTTTTGCTTTTGCAGGAGCCGTTGGTACTTTACCATTTAATGTACCTCTAACTGGACCTGTCCCTGCACCATTTCCATTTGCTGGATTTTCTAACTTTTCTTTTGTATCTGCCTTAGCATCTTTAACTTTCTTCAGGAAATCAGATGCTTCTTTTGTAACAGTATCCCCAGTTGCTGCTTCTTTTCCAGGTTTGTCACCCTTCTTTTTCTCTACATACTTTTCGACAGCTTTCTTTGTCTCTTCTTTAGAAGCGGATGAATCAATTACTCCACGTTTTTTAAGAGCATCAGCTAAACGCTCTTCTGGAATTAGATGATCATCAATTGGACTTGTAGCTGCTGCTTTTCCAGGTGTTTCTGCATAAACAGATTGACTACCAGCTCCAAATGAGCAACCAAGAACAGCTGCTACAGCAAGTGTCGATAACACTTTAAATGGTTTCTTTTTCATCCCTATTTTCCTCCCCCAATAAAATATGTACCAATATTAAGATAATAATAAAAATTCAGTAATTTTTCAATATTTTGTTTAATTTTGTTCTATTTTGTAACTTTCGTAATATTTTTGTAAAAATCATATATTTTTCATACAGAAATTTCTCAATATATCAGTTATTTCTGAAGATATTGATAATTTTTGATAAAACTATTACAATTTCTTTATAGAATAACAAAGTAGTAGCTTTTTATTAATTTCACCTGCAAAATATACAATAAATTAACATTATTTTCACCAAATTAACTTTTCGAAATATTATAATGTACTTAAAAGATTGTTTATTTTTTGCTTCATTACACATTAGGGAGGAATACACTTTGTACAAAGAAATGGCAGATACGCTAGATCAGGATTGGATTGATTTAATGCTTGAAGCTTTAGATGCGGGGATCGCTATTCAAGATATCGAACACTTTTTCCAACGTATGAACCAATCTACCAGAAACTAGCAGAGTAGTAGAAACGTTCTTTTTAACGAAATTTGTGTTATAATAATGACATCATAAGCCGACTACATACTTACAGAAAGGTGCGCAAAGATGATAGGAGAACGTATAAAACGCCTTCGGTTGCAAAGAGGGATTTCTTTAACAGAACTTGCTGAAAAAGCAGGTGTGGCAAAGTCTTATATTAGTTCCATTGAACGTAATTTGCAAAAGAACCCTTCCATTCAATTTCTTGAAAAAATCGCAAATGTTCTGCAAGTACCAATGGACACACTCCTTCATGACGAAACATCATCCGAAAACCAACTGGATTCGGAATGGACACACCTCGTCAAAGAAGCTATGAATTCCGGTGTCTCAAAAGAGCAATTCCGGGAATTTTTAGAGTTTACAAAATGGAAGAAAAACCAGAAGTAACATATACGCGAAGGAGTGCAAACTGGGGAGCACTCTTTTTTTATTTATAAAAAAAGCGAAAAAAAGCGGGGAATCCCCGCTTTTTTGGTGTTATTTATTATTTCTCTTCGCCTTCTGTTTGATTTGCATTGAATGTCCATTCTAAGTTTAATGCATCGCCTTGGAATTTATTTTGATCTTGACCATTATCTACAAACTCAAATTGTACCCATAGGTAGTCTTCTGTTCCAGCTTCTAAGCCGCCTTTTTCAGCCCACTCTGGAGCAAAGATATCTTTTGCTAAAACATCTGGATCTACGTTCTGTAAATCCGCTAAAGTTGTTTCATATACAGGCTCACTTTGCTTATCCCAGTTCCAAAGGAATTTTACTTTAATATGTTTACCGAAGTCTTCACCAGCGTTATCGCCTTTTGCATCTACAACTGCATATTTCGTTGCTAATTTAACATCTTTAATTGCTAATGTACCACTGTTCTTTAATAAGAACTCTTTTTTAACAGTATCCCCTGGTTTAAGGTCTTTGATATCTACAATTGTTTTAGGGTCCAAAGTAAGGTCTAACGTACCAGCTGCAAATGTATTGTTCGATACTTCTTTGTCACTAAAGTAAGCAAATGTTCCTCCACCGATTAAAGATAATCCTAATGCCGCAGAAGCGATTCCCATACCTAATTTTTTCTTTAAACTCACTTTAAATTCCCCCTAGCTATTTTTTATTGTTATCTCTTAAGGATAAGGATAAGAGGTATAACTAATAGAATGACTGTTATCTTTCTATATCCAATGTATGTACAATACCCCTTGAATTCTCTTGTTCTTTAAAAAGCTACCATAAGTTCATTATAAAGAACATAGGGGTATAATTGCAACTATAAAATAATATTAATTTTGTTATCTACAAAACTTAATTTTTCCCATACTTCATTTGCATATATCTTTTATAAAAATAAAACGCACACCCTACTAAGCCAATACCTATTAAGACCATACTGCTTTGTTGTACGCCTGTACGCGGCAGCTGCCAGTTACTATTAGTAGGTGGTTGTGCTTGATTGCTTCCCGTTTCATTTTCTGTACCTACACCATTTCCCTCTGGTCCTTCCGCATAGAAAATGAACTTCACTATTGTTTGTAACCCTTGATACTCATTTCCTAATTCTTTAGGAACATGTATCGTATAGATAAGCTCGTCAGTTCTATCAGCTGCTAATGTACGATTTTCCATACTTTGAAGTTCTTTTAGACTCCCCTCGTATAACACCTCTTGCTTCTCTTTTACAGTGACCTTAAGAGCTTCATACAGTTTTGTAGACCCTTCCGAAACCTCACTCTTTATACTATATGATAATTTCTTTGTCCCATCATTACTAATACGTATACTTCGATTTGCCCAATCTCCTGGCTTCATATTCGAAACATGAAAAAGTACTTCTTTTGGTTCAAGGCTTATATCTATTTCTCGCCGCTCCTCCGCATAGACTTGGTCAATATTTTTTGTAATACCAATGAATAATACTAAAATTAGACATGTACTCATAATAAATATCCACTTCTTATTCATCTGCATCCCTCATATAACACGAATTGCTATGGAAAAAGGCAGGAGAAACCTACCTTTTTTTTATCAATTCGATTATTTTTATGACCCTTCTGTTCTGTCTGCTTCAAAAGTCCATTTCAGCTGAAGTTGATTACCTTGGAATTCACTTTCATTTTGTTTATTGTCTACGAATTCATATTGTACATAAAGTTAATCCTACTGTTCCTGTTGCCTCCTTCCGCATTTCTCTTGAATTACATTTTTATGTTAACCTCTATATCTGTAGAAGGTATAACCAAAAAATTAGTGATTTTCATGTAAAGTGTCTGAATCTTGTTGCGGTACTTCTTCTTTCTTCTCCTCAGGTTGTTGTAATACTCGATTAGTTTCTTCCGTTTGCTCGCTTTGATTGATTTGCTCTTGTTTAGGTTTTAATGGTTGCTTTATTTCTTCTTGTTTCTGTAACTCTTTTTGCTCAGAAGGAGGTATAACTTGTTCTTGCTCTACTTTTTCAGGCGTGTTAGAAACCTGTTTCACTTTTTCATCCTCAATTTTCTTTTGCAGAGTTAGAATAAATTCTTCTATTTTTGGTACCGATATTTTCTTATCAACATTATCCTTCATACTTTTTACTTTCGTAAAACCAACTTGTACATATTGAAGTACTTCCTTACTTGAGTCGCTATTATTTACTTTTACATTTTCTATTGATTGGTTATAATAATCTTCTATTTCTGCATATATGTGTTGCAACGTTTCACGTTCGACTTTTACTTGTTCAAGCTGTTCTCTCAACTCTTTCACTTTTGGTTCAAGTATTTCTATAGAATCAGCGTGTATTTCCTTATTCATTCCTTCATCTACCTTTAAAATCAAACTCTCATGCTGCTCTGCTTTTTTCACCAAAGTATCAATCGTTTTTGGAAATACAATTGCAGTTGAAACAGTAGAATGTATTTTTGTCTCATTTACAAAAGCAGCCTCCGTATACGTAACTACTTGTGATCCCATATAGAAGACTATTGAACACATACAAGGAAACATAAGCATCGTTTTTAATTTTTTTGATGATTTTAGCATTCCAACCTCTCCCATTACTCGTATCTGATTCTTTATAAAGAACATACTTTCATTATAAATAATAGAATCCGAAAATCATAGAAAATTTTCCTGTTTTTGTTATATATAACTTTTGTATACTAGTTCAAAAATAATACCTATAGTAGGAGCAGGCTATCAATCTGATAGCCTGCTCCTATGATTACTTCTCTATACCAGCTGTTTGCTGTGCATCAAATGTCCATTTCAATTCAAGTGTATCCTCTTGGAATTGATTTTGATTTTTCTTATTATCCACAAACTCAAATTTCACTTTAAACTTGTCTTTGTTCCCAGCTTTAATACCTTTTTCATCTAATTTTTCAGCAAGTGCATCATTATTCACTATTATTAACGGTTTCCCAACTAATTCAGATAGTTTCTTTTCCTTTATAATATTATGACCTTTATCGGTATTCTTTAAGATGGTTACCTTAATATGATTACCAAAATCTTCAGTATTATCACCTTTCGCATCTTTCACAATATATTCCGAGTTTAATAAGACTTTTTCAATATCTAATGTTCCGCTGTTTACCAATTCAAAATCACGTACGATTGTATCACCAGGCTTAAGATTATTAACATTAATAATTGCTGTTGGATTTGTAGTTAAATCAAGTGTACCAGCTGCAAAGGTATTATTTGAGACTTCTTTATCGCTAAAGTACGCAAATGTTCCTACTCCAATTAAGGTAGCTCCCATAATTGCCGATGTAATTCCCATTCCTATTTTTTTCTTTAAGGTCATGTCCATATCCCCCAATGACATCTATATATTTATAATCTCTATAATAGAGAAAATAACGGAATTACACGGATTGTCCAACATCTGTAGATTTGTTTTTCTTTTCATTATCAATGCTGCGAATTGCACTGAAAATAGTAATAACAGAATACATGAGTAAACATACACCTGGAATAATTAATAGTAAGGCAGCTCCTGCTTTTGAACTCGCATAACTTAACAAGTATCCTACATATGGAACTGTAATATCTGCATATTTTCCAATAACATTTTCCGCTAAGACTGGTTTTAAATCTGGCCCATTATTATTGTCACCCTTTGTTTCATACATGACTTTCCCATTTGCATTTTTCACACCAATAATACGGTGAGTTACAATTTTTTTCTCATCTTCTTTAAAAGTAATTACATCACCTTTTTTATATTTAGATCCATCTTTCGTTGGTTCAATCGCAATAATTGATCCTGTTAAAAATGTTGGTTCCATTGATCCAGATAGTACCGTTTTAAATTGATATCCCATTACAGTCGGATCCCCGCCGCTTGCTTTGGATGAAATAACAACAAACGCCAAGCAAACCATCAACGCAAATAAAACAAATGAGATGACGTTACTAATAATCTTCCAAACTAGTTTCACCCGTATCTCCTCCTCTTTATTATGTATATGTACGTAAAAACTAGGATATCCCAAGACGTTCTTAAAAGAGAACTTAAATTAATACTATAATGAACGAACAAAAAACACAATAAAAAATAGGCAATTGATCATTGCCTATTTCACTTCTGAAGCCGCTTTCTTTTTAGCCCGTCTTACCACATATAAACCGATTATCATTACACTAATAATTCCAGCTCCAATACCTATCATCCATCCAAAAGGATACGTAGGTTCAGCTGGTTTTATATTTGTTTTCGGCATTGCAAATGTAACATCTTCTTTAGAAAGAACATTAATACTGCCTATTGTTTGATTATTTTTTGTAACATCAACTGTTCCAACTACTTCACCACGGTGAATTCCATTTTGATACAATGTGCTTTTCTCAATAGGAGTAGTTCGAAAAACAGTTTTAACATTTTTTCCTTCATCTTTCTTTAACATAAACTCCGCACTTTGTTCTAGTTCACAATCTATGTCTTTATCTAAATACGTTGCCTTCTGATGCCAATTATTTTTATCTATCACCATTTGCTTCGCAAATTGCGAAAAGGAATGATCCGCAATTTGACGCATATCTTCGTAAATTTCTGGTTTTTGTGATGCCATCACAACATTAACAATACGGTTACCATCTTTCTCATTTAATAATACAAGCGTATTGCGAGCTTCATTTGTAAAACCTGTTTTTCCGCCAATACTATATGGATTTTCAAAATAATTCGCTTTATTAAAAATAGAAACCGTTTGTCTAGACGTAGTAACCGTTGTCCGTTTCGTATTCATAGCTTGTAAAATTTCAGGATATTGCTGAACCCCTCTTGTGATCATTGCCATATCATATGCCGTCGTATAATGATTCGGATCATGTAAGCCATTCGGCGTTATAAAATGACTATCCTTTGCCCCTAACTGCTTCGCTTTCTCATTCATCATCTTCGAAAAGTTTTCTATGCTTCCGCCAATCCGTTCACCAATCGCATACGCAACATCATTTGCACTTAATACCATTAAAACTGTTAGCGCTGTATTACGATCGATTGTTTCACCTACTTGAAATTCAAGTTGATAATTACTCTTTTCCTGATCTAATGCAAGTTGTGAAAACGTAAATTGATCCTCTGGCTTCGCATGCTCCATTAATAAAATAGCCGTCAACACTTTCGTCATACTTGCCGGAAATGCACGTTGATATGCATTTTTGTCGTACAAAACATCTCCTGTTTTCGCATCAATTGAAACTGCAAATTGACCAAATACATTCGGACCAGGTGTCGGTGTTGGTGTTGGTGTTGGTGTCGGCACCGCCCCAGTACCAGTTTCGGCGTACAATGTCATAGGTGTTAAAAAGAAGACACACATCACCACCATAAAAACCATAATTTTCTTACAATTTACCATATGACTCTCCCTCTTCTATTTTCTTTTGCCTTATATACTAATTCTACCAATCCGACATGAAATTGGTATTAAAATGGAAACTCAATTACCATTGTTCACTATATCATAATTTTACATAGAAAGACATAATCATACGAATAAAAATAAGAAGGACTCATTCTTTCTTATCCTTCTCATCGGCCAATAAATCTATTAAATTATTCCCGGCTTCCTCTTCTGTAATCTCATCGGTCATTCCCATAAAAGACCACCCTTTTGAATCTATCCATTCAATAAACTCATCTAAAAACTCATCATGAGAGACATCAACATCAAGAATCGCACCATTGATTGAAATCGTTCTATTTCTGGGTACACGCATCTTGAAAGATTTTCTTACCATTTGTATATACCTCTTTAATCTATAATGTATTTATAAATCTATTTTCTATTTCTGTTATACCCTATTTCCACGAAATTGTAAAAAGAAGATCCTACCAAAACAAATATAAATTTTATATTTACTTGCTATGTTGCTTAATATAATCATCATATGCAGGTATGGCACTAGCATCACCAGCACCAGCTTTCGCACTGTTAAACACATCTCTCGATTGCAATCTGTTCTGTCCGATATCAAGATCGTGTAAAATACGGTGAACATATACTAAAGCTGTTGTATCATGATTTTGAATTGAAATACGAAGCAATATTCTAGCTCGTTCTAAATCTTCCTTTAAATTGCCTTTAGACAATGAAGCAGCTTCTATTAAAGTGGTATCAATTAACTTGAATCCCGATTCATTCTCTTCCCAAGCTGGAGCATCCGCCTTCTCAAAATTCTCATGTCTTTCCCAACCTGTAATCGAATTTAAATCACTATGCATTTCTCTTATCTTCATTCCAATATCTTTTGATTTATCTACCTCTTCGATTTGCTCAGTTTCCTCAGCTTTCATTTCCGCCTTATCTGTTTTAGTAAAAAACATAATGCTACCAAATATCAATCCACTTAAAACAAGCCCACCCATAACAAAAACAGTCCATTCTCCACTCCTTCTAAACAAAGTGACACCCCCCTTCAAATTATCCCCTATTTTAAATTATATCAATTTCAAATCACATTATAGGATAAAGCTACTACTCAATCTGATAAAAGGCGAAAAATCCCTTCAACTTTATGAGTAAATCATTCGCTTATTTACTATTAAACTACATGAAAATGTGCCTTCAATAAAATATAGGCGTGGTATTCTATCAAATTCCATTTTTAATATTGTAGTTAAAAACTATTGTAAGGTGCCACTTAATTTTGTATAATCAACCTAACAGAATTATCAGATATATCAAAAAGAAACTTTTTCATCATGATCCCGTAGCTCAGCAGGGAGAGCGCCACCTTGACAGTTTTGTCATCGGAGTCCCCAAAATTGGGGAGTCTGCTATCTCAATGGTATCAATACTTGAGAGGCTATTCCCAAAAGCTGAAACTGTGGGGGTTCTATATAAACACTCAACTCGTAAAGAGGACTACTTAAAGTTAACCTGTGAAGGTTGGCTAGGTAGTCCTCTTTTTTGTGTGCAACTACATAGAAAGGATTGGCGAGTTATGCTATTACGTTTTGCTATGAAGGAGTTCCAGGAAGAGAAAGAATACAACAACCTATCTCATAGGACAATTGAGGTCTACATGGCTACACTAAATGAATTCCGTAACTTTTGCTCCGAGCTGGAGATAGTTGATTTAAGAGATATTCGAGAGGTAACTGTAAAGTCCTACCTCAGATACTGCAAGAAAACGAGAGGGAACGGTGTAGTCACTTGCAACTCAAAGTTACACCACTTGAGGATATTCTTTAACTACTGGCAAAACGAGGAGGTAATAGAACACAAGGACAACCCTGTGAGGAAGCTCAAACCTGCTAAGGAAGATACTAAGATAGAAGTCTTCACAGATTATCACATTCAACAAATGCTTAGGTATTACCGTAGGTTAAAAACTAGAGATAAATCATTCTTTGGTTACAGAGATCACGCTATCATAGTGCTGCTGCTGAGTACGGGAATCCGTCTAGGTGAACTCGTGAATATACAGTGGAAGGATATTGACTTAATAAACCAAACAGTCGTCCTCTTTGGTAAAGCGAGGAAACAACAAAGTATACCTATCACAGATAAGCTAACAAAGGAAATATGTGAATGGAGAATCTTTGTAGAGAAGGAGCTGGGGAGTTTACCGCAATATCTTTTCACCTCGAGGGAAGGAAAGCAACTTACACCTAATGCAGTAAAGCTGATCTTTAAGAGGTTATCTAAGGTAATGAACTTCAATGACGTACGTTTAAGCTGCCATACTTTCCGACATAGCTTTGCTCACAGATGTATCATGCAAGGAATGGACGTATTTACTTTGCAGAAGCTCCTCAGACACTCAAACCTCAGAATGACTGAAAGGTATTTATCTCTGTGGGGAACAGCTCTACGAGAGCAGAATGACAAGTTTAATCCACTTAATTCACTTGAGATTTAAGACAAATAAAAAGAGAGCCCTCCTAGTTTGGCGACCGGAAAGGGCTCTCTTACAGCTACAGAAACTCTGAAGGAGCTTCCTTATTTGCTATTGTATCATGCTCATTGGTACTAGCTCAAGGGTTGTTCCTTCTATAAAGATGGAGGACTATATAATGAAGGAACTAAGGCAATATGAAAGCTTTCAGTCTGTTGCTGAGATGGACAAAACTATTGACCGGACTCTTAAGGAATATAATTTAAAGGACAGCGAACGAGTAATACTTCTAAAACTATCAAACTACTCATGTAAATTCGTTGGAGTTAGCTACCTCAAGAATAACACGTTAGCTGATCTAACAGGATACTCTAAGCGTACTATTCAGCGTGCCCTCAAGCGTTTCAGCAAATTAGGTATCATTACTCGCATTGAACAGTTTAAACCTGTTAAGGGTGGCTACTCAGCTTTTATCTGTGTAATTAACCCTTTCGAGCGTCACCATGAGTTGGCACCTCGTAAAGAAGCTACTGAGCCTACTCCCGAGCAACCTGAGGAGTCATCTCACGAGAACGAAGCCATTAACTCTAAAACAAACCCTAAAGAATTAAAGATACGTAATAGCGCACCTCTTAGTATTGATGAGCTAGATTCATCTTATTTGGCTAGCTCATGTGTACCTGTGGAATTTATCAATACAGTATCCCCTTTCTTCGGTACAGCTAAGGAGATCTATTCTCTGTGGGGAAAAGTTAAATTGGCTGCTAACAAGTACGCACCTGATTTAGTTGATACAACTGAGGTGGCAATCTCAGCATTTAAACAATCTGTGTTTGCTCTGAAGATGAGCAAAATTAGAAAAGACTTCAAAGGTTACTTGTTTGGCGTTCTCGCAAAGATGATGTCTGTTGAGCAAAGAAAGCTTAAGTGTAAGCTATTTGATTTCCTACAAGGTTAACCTGAGAAGAACCACACATTATTATTACTTATCAGTAATAATCCCTAGCAACTGGTCGTTGTCCTACATCGTGTGATCTACTGAGCTGGCTCATATTGTTAATGCTCGATTGTATGCCAAGGGTGGTAACTAATCAGGTTGCTGTCCAGTAGTGGCTCTCTAGGGCCGTCCTCAGGGGTTTTGCACCTACAGAGCTGGCAACTAATCAGGCACACAATCGAGAATGACCTCTTAAACTGTCTTGTACGAGGTTCTACGAAGGTAACCTATGCATTTGCATCTGTTTAACCCATCTCATTTGTATAAGCCTATAAGATGCGTATACGGAGTTCTCCCTGCTCAGTATAAACTCTAGTGATGTTTCCTCACTAAAGAAAATAAATTCAAAAAAGTTAAATAATTGGGTTGCGCAACTCTTTTATACCATGTTATTATGAGTACATAAGCAAGGAGGTGAACACATGCAGGAGAAACAACTCAGATATTTCACCAAGATTATGAACACCTACTCGCTGGATAGCATTGAAGAGGCTCAAAGATTCTACAAACTGTTTAGCGCTCTCAAGTTACTACCACAGAGTAAGCGTAAGGAATTAGTAGATCTAGCTTTTGAGCGCATCAATGAAGGTAAATCTATATTGGATAAGTAAACACAAATAACCCTGCTCGGTGATTGTACTTTGGCGAGTACACCGAACAAGGCTACGCAATTCAGTCGAACCTAAAAGGCTCTTTCCTCCCTATAGTATCATGAGCAGGAATAGCTGTAAAGGTTCGACCTCATAGGAGGCGAATAAGTTGAAACTCAAAGACTGGGTTAAGTCAACCTTAGTAGCTGGCGGCAGTATAAGCTTCCTCTATGCAGTCGGTTACATTGTTTCACTCATGATTGTACACCTGTAAGCATCACCTATCTCGTGTAAATAAAACTAAAGGGAGAGATTATTTATGACAACAAACACTATTCAACCAACTAAAATGGATATGGTAATGGAGGAGATTGACACGTTAGTTTCAACCTTCCAAGACTCACTATCTCGTATTACTAATAAAGTTTGCAAAGTGGATACATTTCAACTAGGCCTTACATATGTAGTTATCCTCCGAGCTGGTACAATCTCTAAAACTCTTAGTTTTAACCTGAATGAATTAACTGAGGAGAGTTTTTAACTTAAGAAGTAATAACTATTGAGCCGGCCTCCTGAGTCGGCTCCTTTGTTTTGCTATAGTCTAAAGTTAAAACTATCTCCATAGCTGAAAGCTGTGATTTACCATCAATCTCAAGAGCTTTATGTTCACCAAACTCATCATAAGCAGACACTCCCCTAGAGTTGATAATTTAGCTATACCCTCTTTGTTCCCCTCATGGGTTTGAACAAGATTAGATTCAAAAGCCCACTCTCTTACGCTCTTAAAGTTTTCTTTCCTAGAATGCTTATTAGCCACAAAGAATTGATTTAAACCTTTGGATGTTACTATTGTTAAATTAAACCCACCAGGCATCTTATCTTTGGCAAGCTCTTTAGGATCCACTTCTTTGAATACATCCGTAACATTTTTATAACCTATCATGTCACAAATATCTTTTGCCACGAACCATCTAGTACCATTCTCCTCACGAGCTCTCAAATTTCCGAACTCTGATTCTATGATATTAAACATCAAAATCCCTCCTCGGTGGTATTTATTTTCATTATATGGTTGTCTTCGCCACCTGTAAACATATTATTAATATGTATTAATATAGTAATAACGAGGTAATATCTAGCACTACAGGGTAAGTCGAGCACCATCATTTTCTTTACATCTTCAGAGAAACTAGGGAAGTAATTCTCGATGAATTCAGCCTCTTTCTAGTATGTACACAAAAATAGCTGACTCCTCGTGAGTCAGCTTCAATGTTTATTCCTAGGAGTTTACCATCTATCGTATATCTGAAAGCGTTCGTATATCTATCAGTGTACATTTTCATAAGTTGCTGCTCGTTCGTTTCGTCCATGTTAGCTACGTGACGAGCTAGGTGAACTTGACCACCTCGTGAGTATACAACTTCCACTAGATACATATTGATATAGCATCACTCCTTAAGTTTAATCTGATACAGTTTCTAATTGAAGGAAACGCAAACGAGCTTCCTCCTCAGCTAGCCCTACTAGATACTCCATCTCGTTAATGATTTCTGATTTAATAGATTGGATATTAACGAGAGCGGCTAGCATGTCAACTAAAGGGAAATGCGCTTGCTCGAGGTCTTCAATAGTTTCACCTTTGATGTGATGTATTTGTTTGTAGATCGTATCTGAGGAGTTAAATGTATAGGTTACGTTTAATCGCATGTACCTCATTTGTTTTCACCTCCGAAGTCAAACAGTGCACTTAAGTTAACATCGGAAGGATTCTCCACGTTACTTTTAGACAAGCGATACTTACGAGACAGGCCAAGCTCGTCTATTAATCTGATATAGCGACTCTCGAAGTCTGCCATAGATACCTTCTCGTTAACCGCATATTTCATATTAGCATTCTTCCTACGAGCCTTAATAAGGTTAATGAGAGCTAGGTCAAGTGTCTCTAAGTCTAGTTTGTCTAACTCGTACTTCTCGTTGTAATGATCGAATGTTTCTCTGTACCATTGTTTTTCTTCCTCAGTTAGATCTGCTACAAAGTCTTTCACATAGATGCCATGTACGTAGTGATTCCCTCCATAGCTACCATTCTTCTTTAGGTTCTCTAGTGCTCGTGCTTTACCTTCGGGAGTTGTTGGCCCACTACGGTGTGTTAAATTTGCTAGTGATCGAGCTTTTGATTCAGCAG
This sequence comes from Bacillus sp. UNC437CL72CviS29, assembly GCF_000482345.1. Lineage (NCBI taxonomy): Bacteria > Bacillati > Bacillota > Bacilli > Caryophanales > Bacillaceae > Bacillus > Bacillus sp. UNC437CL72CviS29. Next base: position 304,167 of record NZ_AXVB01000006.1, read on the forward strand.
ACTTAAATTGTCCTAGATTTTCACTCATGTTATCTACCTCCTATTTAATACCTAGTGATTTTACGTAAGCTTTGTATTCCTCTTGGAATGATTCCTTCTCTTGAGCAATTGTATCCAAAGTTGTTTTAATAGCTCGGTAAACTTCTTCGGGACTGTACTCCATAAGTTGTTCTTCCTCACTTATTTCTCCAAAGAGCCGAGCAGTCTTTACTTGAGGGAATGCTACCAAGCTGACCTCACGAATACGTGAAGGATTGTCTTTCTCGTCAGTGTAGAAGGAGATGGAAACCTTTTTAGCTAATCCTTTTTGTACACGCTGCTTAATGGAATCCTCTACAATGCGTAGTTTCCCCATCAGCTTTCCCCCTACTACAGATACCTGCTCGAGGAAGCCTACTGAGTCTCGTACACTCTCTGAGTGGTCTAACTGGATAGGAATCATATCCTCAGAGTTAAACGAATCAGCAAGGGCTTGTAGATGGTTTACAGTGTAAGTCTTACCTCTGTGGTTACCTGTGGAGAAAAGCTCGGCATCTTTAAGTAAGTCTTCACCTTCTTCGGAGAATGACTCCACTAATTCACCTGTATTGTCGAACTTCATGAGTTTCATATGTTTCACCTCGTTAGTGTATAATCAAAGATAGGAGATAACCGAGACGGCTACCTCCTATAGTTTCAATTAACCTTCAATATTCTGTAAAAGGTAGATACCTTTAGGGTCAGTGATGTAGCATTCTACGAAGCGGCTAACTCGTAAAATAGTCGTTTCATCTTCATCTTGATTATATGTCATAGAGCGTAAGCCACCGTCAGCATCAGCAATATCACCGATCATACCACGCTGTACAAATAAGACTTTATCGTCACCAAAATTAATATCAACTAAGATATCCAAACCTAAAATAGTTCCGATATAACCTTTTAATAAAGCGATATCTGTATTGTTAACTTTTAGAGCATCGCGGATTTGTTTGTTCTTCACTAGGAGACCATGTGTTTTAGGGGAGATTACCATCGTGTCGTACTCGTAGCCAGCTTTGATACCTTCTGTTTGAGCATCTACAATGTCGCTAATCATTTGGTCTGCTCCAAGAGTTGCATTATTCCAGAAAGCATCGACTGTACCAGTAGTAGCGCCTGTCTTAGTACGTCCAAGTTTACCGACAGCGTTCTCGATACGATCATACCCAAGCGAGTTGACCATGTTAACTACAGAGTTGGATAGTTTGTTGAAGCCACGCTCAAAGGTACTACTAGCTCCAAATCGTTGCATCTCGTACGAGAACGCCATCTCTAAGCCGTACTTACGGATCATAGCTAGTTTAGCTTCTTCACTAAGCCCAACACGTTTGTATCCCGAGCCTTCACCTACCTCTGGTACTTCTTCATAAGCATATAAGCCGTTAACATCTGCATCAGCATCTTTAAAGTACTTGATAGCTAAAGAGTCTACACTAGCTTTTGCAAACAGTACATCTGCAATAAAACGCTTTTGAGTTAAATCCTTGAAACGTTTGTCTAAGAATTGCTTCTTAAGTAGTGGGTGTTGTCCTAAAGTTAAATCTGCCATATTGTCCTCCTGTGCTCAACCTCTCGAGGGAGCTACAAATGTATTTGCCTACTTTAGTTTTACAGCAAGGTGAGAGCCAACCCCTGTTTATTCAATAGAAGTAGCAAACCTTCGAATCAACTCTTCAGCTCCATCCTGTTGGATTTCCGCACCTAGTTTGTTAAACTTCAAAGGCTTGCTGCCTCTATCGAATAATTGATTAATCCTGCTCACGAGTACCGATAAACTGTTGGATACGTCTTAACGTTTGTACGCTGAAATTGAACTTATTGTTTTTCCATCTAGAAATTACAGACTTACTGAGACCGACTTTTGTAGCAATAAAAACCAATGTAGTACCGTGCCTCTCTTGATACCTCTTTAGTTCCTTTCTCACTTGTTCATTCATTCGGTCATTCATTTAATCCATCCCCCTATATAATCATGTTCATTAGTTATTGAACCTTGTTAGTAAAAAAGTACCTACATAGCCTCAGGAACCATGTAGGCTAAACCTCTCAGGAAGGTCATATATATGTTTAATCTGAGATAGCAACGCTCTTGAGTCCCCACTCAGTCGTGGCATTATCTATCTCAATAGGACAACCAATCTTTAAAACTCTCAAAATTACCCCTTCATATAGGTAGATACCAAAAGTGTTTAGTCTCTCAAAAGATGCCTCTATAAGGTACTTACCAAAACTGTTTCACTTACTAAAAGTAAAAATTGACAGCCATGCACCTTTGATGCTCTTACTCTTAAGATTACAGTTTTATTACAAATTAATTGGGGTTACACCTCGGTAGTAAAACACAAAAAAGCCCACTAATCAGTGGACTCTGGCTTGTTCAATTAAGTTTTCAACTTCTAAATTATCAAAAAGTATTTGCGTTCTCGGGGGGTATTTGGTAATATAGAGGTAGGCACTACCAATGCCTACCCAGTTTAAAACTACATAACTTATATTTAAATTAGTTGGTTACTGTCTCTGCAAAGATAGTAGCCTTTTTGTTTGCCTTCTTAAAACTCATTACAGAAAGAGAAGCTTCCTCAATGTTATCAAGAAGCTCCTCGAAAGTTATCTTCTTAGCTTGTCTGCTTACCGCTTTGGGATCTAAGCAAATAGCATCTGTTATAGTTTTCACCTCTACTATCAACCTAGCTCGGTTTAATTCTCCCATGAGTTTATTTACAGTTGGTTTAGACAACCCTAGTAAGTCAACTAGGTGAGACCGCTTCAATAGTACAAGCTTTCTTGTGTCCTGCTCATCAGGATTCTCTACTATAAGATTCGTTTTCCAGTTCATGTGAGTTAACAATAGAGCGAATAATCCGAGAGTGTTCAATGGTAGGTCTTTTGCTTTCTCGTGGAGATGTGCTTTAAATAGTTTAACTGTCTTGTATTCTCCCTCTAGTTTTCCACAAATGTAAACCGCATCGGTCATATCTATATGGGTTGTCTTCCCTTCTTTCACTCGTTGAATAACTCCATTGACCTCTAGCTCAGAGAGGATACTATTTACTTGCCTTGTAGTCTTGCCTAAGTGGTGTGCTAACTCTTTTACGTTTACACGTTTTCCTCTATCAGTAAATAACTTTCCATCCTCGCCAAACCTCATACAGGTTGCTAAATATAGGAGTAAGCCATGTTGTTGTAATGTTAGGTTTTCCTTGATAGTTTCATATCTTTCCTTAATAAGTCTACTGTGATGAGTCATGTCTTTACTGCGTTGCTTGTCCAAATATTTACTATAAGCTTCCTGTTGAGCTGGGCTTCTAAAGTCATACCCTAACTCGATTATTTCCTCTACAGTCATACTTTTTATTTCCTCTGTTGTTAACTTCATTCATTCCCCTCCTCGTTTGTTTGCACCCCTATATTTTACCATAAAATAGGTTAAAAATCAATATATGGTTTGGATTATACAAAAAACATCTACATGTAGTGATTGCTATTTAAGTACATTCTAATAGTGTTTGCAATAAAAAGTGTAAAAAAAACTTCCCGATTATCCCAAAAGTGTAAAAAAAACTTCCCGATTCAAAGTGGATTCAGCCTTAGAGCCACAAGGGATAGAGCCTATTTTGGCGCGGGAACCCTTCTTCTATCTTATAGAAACCAACTAGGCTATCTCTCCAGCAACCTATAAGTCTTACCTTTGAAGACAAACTACTTTATCCGTTCTCAAGGTGATTCTAATGTGTACAAAACGTACAACAATATAACATTAAAGGTATAACCTAATAGTCCGTCCTCGTAGGCATAACAAAATGAGCTACCCTTTAGTGGCAACTCCTAGAGTTCATTCTTCTCAAAACAATAAATACAAAAACCTGAGACGGTGATCTATTAAGTTTTACTATCAAGGTTTGGCTATCTCGTTTACGAGAAGATTATAACCTGATAGAAATTCTCTATTTGTCCATCTCATATAGTTCTTTTTGTTTTTAATTATTTAAAACCTTAATACCTATATGAGGTAGGATTAATTAGTTTATACTCTATGGATTTATCTTTCGGTTTCACCGAAGAGTATATTCTATAGAGGTAATCCTAATTCGTATCCGTCTCGATAGTTATTTTTTATTTCTTTTTATCGAGGATTACTTATTGGTTAAACTATAAAGTTAAACTCATTAGTATATATGAGAAAAGCGCAACACTTTTAGCTAATTCTCAAGTATTTCACTCCGATATTTCTACACTTGAGGAAGACTATTATGTAACTTAGGGAGTTAATCTGTCATATTACTGGTTTATCTCATCTCACAAGTTAACTAGGAAGTGATAGATAGGATAACTCTAGGGTCTGTCTCATGGGTATGCTTGGTGAGAACGTACTATGTTTAACATAGGCTCGACTTCCCAAGAATAAATTTTATATTTTAAACTAATTGGTTTTGTCTCATGGGTGTGCCTGCTGAGAACGTGCTATTTAGTGTCCCTCATCTTGAGGTAGACTAATTGGACTCCAACTCCAGGGGTGAGCGATTAGCTACTCCCTTTGTAGGTATGCCTAGTAAGCGTCAAGTTGACGCCTTCTAACGAGCCCGACTTTGGGAGGTATGATTTCTTTGTATGTTTACTATCGAACGTATCCGTACCCCCGTATGTTATAATATTGAGGTATATAGATACAAATAGACAGGGAACGAAGGAGGCTGGCTCGGTAAGGAAAGAAGGTACATGACCCACCGAGATAGGACTATTGGAGGCACACACATATAGCTGAGACTGTTCAGATTGCCTTCTGAGTGTTATTGCCCTACAGAGTACATAATCCCTCTTATCACCTCATCAGAACAAGCTACAGAGGATTCTCGTGAGTGATACTATAGAGCATCCTATCTCGTATGTATAAGTTAATGCATAGACCTTACGAGCTGGTAACCAACAAGGCTAACGTATACGTTAACTTCCGATAACTTTGATTATGTAAACTAGGTAGGTAGGCTACATAGGGTATGCTCATGTAGCTGTACCAATAGGTTACCAGCTCGCTAGGATACTAGTGAATATTATCTGCATGACAGTAGTATTCGTTAGGTATGTATATTGATTGTATAAACGAGAACGAATTATACAGGTTAAAGCTAACAAGTGTTGATACTATAAGCTTACTCGTTAGTTATGCTTATGCAGTTACCTGTGTCATGTATTTCTACATAGGTACACGTGAGTAAGGATACCTACATAGGGTATTACTAATGGTAGTTAACTTTCAAGTTCATATAAACATCTATTCTAAATCCGTATTATGGAAAAGTGAGCCTATCGAGGTGGGGGTTTTAACTATTTAGTCCTCCTCGCTAGTTCCCCATTAATCTCCATCTCGTTGTCAATCTCATAAGTTTTAATCTCTGTAGATGTATTCTCTTCGATGTTTAATAATTGATTACGAACCTCTTTGGCAACCTCACTATCACGTAATAGCATTCCAACTCGTAAGATTGCTCTCTTAGGAAAAAGTGCGTTACTTCTATTTGCAAAGATAAGTTTTAATCCATTATCAGTTATTACTGTGTATTTCCCTGGAGTAGTCTTAATTTCTTTAAGTGAGATTTTCTCACTAAGAGAATCTACGACTTCTTTCCCTATTTTTGTTGTGTAGCCATCTCTATTAGTCCCACCTCGATAGTTTTGCATTTATTTCTTTTTATCGTGGTTAACTTACATGGCGTGCCATCAAGTAGCGCTTGAGAGGTAGCACCTCAAAAGGTAACTGTGGAGGTCGCTCCTAATTGTTATTGACTTATAATTCAAACTACTATAGAATTTTACTCAACAAATACTATTTTAAGTGGTTCACAACGAGTTAGTCTACTTATATAGTCGATCCCGTAGCTCAGCAGGGAGAGCGCCACCTTGACAGGGTGGAGGTCGTGAGTTCGAGCCTCTCCGGGGTCATACTAAAAACCTTGTTAAAATGCGATTCTTTAAACATAAAGAATCGCATTTTTCCATTCCTAATCCTAATTGACCACATTTTGACCACATTCACTCCAACATAAAAGACATCAATTATTAATTGGTGTTTTTTATGTTTCTTCTATATTATATATCATTTCCTTTTATGGCATAGGTTACTCATGTGTATATGGTAGAAAACTAAACTGGTTTAACTTTCTACCATATATACTTTTGTATATAGAAAATAGTAAATTCGCCTATTTCAACGGTATTGTAAATAACCTAATGGATAAGTTTTATTTTGATAGTGAATTCATGTGTCCGGCATAAGCCAACATACAAAATCCCTCTTACAGAAAAATATTGATATGGTATAATTTACATATTAATCAATATGCAAAGAAGGGATGGTATGGTATTAATAAAAGTAACGCCTGCAATGTTAGAACAGGCTGCAAAAACAGTAAGCAATACTAGACACTTCTTAGAGTATTTACATAAAGACTTATATAATCAAATTGAACATATCGCTACAGAATGGAATGGAGTAAGTAGTGAGCAGTTTTATCAAAGATTTAACGATGCAAAACCAAAAATGTTTACAGTTCTAATGGAACTAGACAAAGTTTCAGATGAACTAATGAAAGCTGCTGAGAAATTTCGTAATACAGATGAAAGTTATGAAGGCAATTCAGCTAATAAAGACTTAACAGACAAGAAGTCCTCTGGGTCAGATGGATCTGATGATATATTGGATGATATGGCCGATGCGTGGGATAGTTTTACAACAGGTTTAGGTGATGCGTGGGACGGGCTTTACGACGGGGCAGGAGAAGCAGTCGGAGATGCTTGGGAAGGTCTCAAATCATTAGGAGATGGTGAAACATGGTCAAATATGTGGGATGCTGTCGTAAACTATGATGAAACATTTCCTGCAATGTGGAATACTTTTTCTGATTCGTTCATGAATGATTTTTGGAATGGAGATGTTGAAAGTAGATTCCATTCGGGTTCTTACTTTCTAACATCAATTGCGACAGGATTTATCGGAGGGAAAGGTCTTGATAAAGTTTCTAAGCTTGCTAGAGGAACGAGTATATATAAAGTAACAGAAGCCTTTCCACCACGCTTACAGCCTGCTTTTGCAGGTGGTGCTCTCACTGGTGAAGGAATACTTAGTACGCTTCCACCATCAGGACACTGGGGTAATTATTTAAGTGGTTATCTTATGTTCGCTAGACCTTCATGGAAAAATTCTGAAAATGAGTTTGGTGAGATGCACCCTCAATATAATGACCAAGTGGCTTTTAAAGATAGACAGGAAGTATCTAGGTATACAAAAGGGAGTACTAGACCTGATTTTCATGTAGAAGGTCATAGTGTAGAGCTTAAAAATTATGACCTTCTACATGAAAATCAAAAAGAACTAATCTAGTGAATGTAATTGTCAAGCAAGTAAATGACAGGGATATTCATTTACCTAAAGGTACAAAACAAACTGTTATTATTGATACAAGGGGACAAACTATTCCTGATGAACATTTAAGGGAGATTGTAGCAGGAATAAGCAAGAAAGCTAATACATTACCTGAAGTAGAATTTATAAAAGGGGATTGATACTAAATGTCAATTGTAGGATTTAAAGTAGATATATTTTTCTATCAAGCAGGACACCCTGACTTTGTACACAGCTTTTTCTCAACTATCTCATACCATTGTGAGCCTGATGGATGGGGTACAAAATATCCTCTATTAATGAAAGATTTATACTTTGAGAATTTAAAGTGGGAGAATGCTAGTAAGGCTCTAAAAAATGTGGAAGAGATTAGGGAAACATTAAGTAAAATACCCCCATCAGAAGTAATATGGGACATTGAGGACATAACCAAAAGACCACCTTATGGAGATAAAATCCCTGCTAATATAACTAACCTAGCAGAATATCATACTACAGAAAGAGGAACAGAATTTCTCACTTTACTAACTAATTCTCTAAAGGATTCTGAAAAAACAAAAATGGATGTAATAATTAAAAAGAAATATAGCTAACCATTTAAAAAATAGATACTTTAAACACCTTGGGATGAAATTCTGAGGTGTTTTATTTTGTCAAAAACGTAGAGTTCAATTTGATTACCTTTTCAATAAGGTTTCTGCCACTCTTCAACTGTAAACCTACGAGAATGTAATATTTACAGTTATTACTTAAAATTGGTATGATTTAGGTATTAATTCAAGGAGGTCTTTTCATGAGTTATGATACGGTCGCATCGCTACAACGTATGCAACAATTGGAACAAGCTCAGGCTGCAACAGGTAAACGTTTAGTGTTAAAAAGAGTTAATACTCATTTAGACATGTGGTTAGGTATTATTGCATTTATTTTATTGATTCCAACAATCGGATTATCACTTGGTTTATATGGATTTTATTTTTTAATAAAAGAAGCCGTTACTAAAAATTGTTTAGTTCAAAATGTAGCTACTGGGGAAAAGTTTATGGTAACCAAACAAGAATTTAAGCAATACAAGAAGGATTTTAAAAAGAAGGAAAAACAAGTTAGAAAGATATCTGATTTGAAGTAAATAAAAAAAAGCTGACTTACAAAAGTAATTTTTTAACTGTTACATTATAATAGTGTTATTTTTTTGCAGAAAGGATGTTTCTTTTGAAGGATTTTTTAATAAATAACTGGACTGGTGTTATTAGTGTTATTAGTTTGATTTTATCTTGTTTAGCATTATTTTTTAATTGGCAGAATACTAACATTAACAAGAAGAAATTTAAACATGAGCAAGATGATAAAAAGAAAGCTAATATAGTTTGGCAAGAGGTAGGAGGAAATAGTAGTTTAGACGGTATTAAATTAATAGAAATAAGTAATATAGGAAACTCCGATGCAAAAAACTTTCGAATCACTATCAATGATAAAGAATTAGAAAAAATACAAAAGAATGATATAGTACCAGGAGATTCATATCCGACTAGTTATTCCTTTGATGGACTAAAATTAACTGATTCGAATACAAATTTTGTTCCAACTGAAATTAGTACAGGTTTAGCAGTTACATTTGAACTTAGGTCTAACCTTATTAGTAGCCAATTCGTTACAGTGAAATGTATTTGGGATGATGAATTTGAGGAAAGAAGAGAAAAAATATTTAAATACACACCTGGAAATACTAGATTAGCTAACTAATATCCTTAAAAAAGCCGACTCAATTAAGAGCCGGTTTCTTTTGCGTTAGCGTACGTTAACATAGGAATTGCTTGCGGTGATGTAGAACGTGTTGCCTTTTGAATTGTGTACTTTGTATTGTGATGATCCATTGACAGTTACTTTTTCATCGATTGCAAATCCTAATCCTACATCTAAAGTACCAGCAACATCTTTATCTTGCCAAGATGGAGAATCATAGAAACGTAGATTGTCCACTTTAGACACAACACGTTTTCCTGCAATCGGATTAACTGGTTCTTTCTTCTCAAATTTGATGTAAGAAGGATTGTTATATACCCACTGATTCCCACCAAGATTTAACCATCCGTCTTTTTCTCCCCATACTTTATAGGATTCTGGTTTGTTTAACTGACGAATAACAGAATAACTTGCACCTGGTCCTTTACAAAGATTTACATTATAACCCTCAATATATGCAATGCCTTCCACATTAGTAATTGGTTCACCTGGCTTGGATGGTTGCTTTGGAACAGAAACTTCAACACTAGAATTATTGTATGCGCGTTGTACATCAGCACGGAATTGATCTTCTGATACACCATGACTACGTAAATAATCAAGTGGATCTTTATGATCTGTACCGCCAAGATACTTCGTTACATCATAGTGAGTCCACAATCCTTTTTCTACAGATAGATTGTTATCTTTTAAGATTTTAGCTAATAATTTAACGTACTTCTCATATGAGCGCTTAAATTTATCATAATCTCGTGTTTCGCAAAGCTCAACATGTACAAAACGTTTATTTGCACCTGGTCCAGCACCATAAGCGATGTATTTTGTATCAGCAATTTGAATTGTTTCATTCCAATCGACTGCATAATGAACGAATGCTGAACGCCATGTACGAGACTCGTATTTTTGAATATTAATAGCTGGAGCTTCTGGAGTTGCTGTACTGTGAGCAACAACACCTTCATAAGCACCAACACCATAACGATATGGTTGTTTCGGTAAATCGGGAATAATAAGCGTTCTGTCAGCAAATGCACTTGTTGCAATCGATAATACTAAAACAATAGCCAATAAAACCGATGATACCCCTTTAATGTTTGTTTCATTTTACATCAGCATCGTTTTATGTAATCTTGGAGTAGGCTCTAAGGAATGACTATGCGTATGCTACAGAGCTAGGATATCTCGGATTGAGACAACACGTGGCTACTACTACTCCATATAGTTTTGATATAAGTTTAGCTAAAAAAGATCGCATCGAGATTGGGGTTTACCTATTTAGCACACCTTCGAGCATTACCTACGAATGTGTGTAACCTACGAGTAATAAAAAGCAAATTAGAATACCTTCTAGGTCACTACATAAGTGATCTAAAGGTATTCTAATTTGCTTTTCTTGTTTAAGATACAGGTCTGATTCGTTATACACAAAAGTGAATCTATCGAGGGGGAGGTTTTCAGAAATCGCCAGTGTATTCGTTGTGTTTCTTACGTTATAATTCTCTTCTGTGTATTTACATTGCCACGAATATACGTACTTAATTTGGCTGATAATTATCTAGGGAAATGAACTTTAAAGAGTAAATTTGAAAGGGAATATGTACGGTATTATGGTAAGTGATGTCAACTCAATAACATAATGAAAAGAAACCGGCTCTTTATTTGAGCTGGCTTTTTAATATGTTCGTTTGTTTGACTATACTCCGTACGTCATCTCTTCCAAGAATTCTCCACCACTCTTGATACATTTCATTATTCTGCTACATGCACAATGAAAGTAATGTTCACTTGTTGCAGCTGATTTTACCGGAACTGGATCTATTTCATGAAACATTTGATCTTTTTTATGAAAATACATTTTTCCAACTTTACCTGGATATTCTGAGGGATAAAATTGATATACAACTATTTCCTCGTCTTCAAATTCTTTATTCATTGTAATATGAATTGCCATAATTTATCTCCTTTATTGTTTTTATTCTTTATCAATTTCAGGTATTTCCCAAGGGCGACCTGATCTTACAGTTGCGTTATGTGCTGTTTTGTAATCTGTTTTAAAAATACCTTCAAATCTTGATTCAAAAATTTCATGACGAAGTAAATCCATGTCTTCTTTTAAGAAATTACCGCTTTCAAGACGCTCCCACCCTTGAGCTATTGGATAATCGGGATCAAACCTATTATATCCTTGCTCTCCTAAAGCATGTTTTTTGACAAATACATGTTCTTTAGCCCTGCTTACATGTATTTCGTGAATTCCTGTATTTTTAGCTATGGACTGAACGTCTGAAGAGGAGTTTCTAATTTCTTCATACGTTTTGACAGCATGGGCATCTCGTCTTAACCATTCATCTACAGAAATACTACCATATATATATCTTCAATGTGGAGTGGTGCAACGAGTCAACGTTTTTATCAAGATTTTAATGACGCAAAGCCAAAAATGTTCACTGTTTTAATGGCATTTTATGACGTTGCTGAAGAACTTGAAAAAGCTGCTGAAAAATTCCGCAATGCGGATGAGAATTATGACGGAAAGATTTCGGATGATAATATTGAAAAAGGGGCAATGTGCGGTCCATTAAATAGTGAGAAAAAAGATGAATCTTTACTGGATAAGTTTAAACATGGTGTCGAAGATATTTATGAAAGTGCTCGGGACTTTATACAAGGCGCTGGCAGTGCAGTAGCAGAAGACTATATTGGACTAACACCACCTGATAATGATAATTTAGAAAGCAAGGCAACTTATCAAGCTGTAAGGTTGACTGGACACGTTATATCAACGATAGGATCTATTGTAGAAATTTTTGAAGGCATTTCAGTCATAGGCGGGGCTAATTTCTTAACCTTCGTCGCAGAAGTAGAAAGTGGCGGGTTAGCATCACCAATTGTTCTTCCATTAGATGCAGTTGCTACAGCGGCTGGTATTGGTGCTGTTACACATGGTGGATATGTTTGGCATAAATCAATTCAAAATGCTCAGGATACTCTTCAAAAAATCCAGACTTTACGGTACCACCTGTAAGGTATGAGCCTAAAACAATAGAAGAAGTTGAGAGAATGAGAAAAGGTAAAGGTCCAACAACTAAAGCTACACATGGAGATAGAAATATAGAGGCACATCATAGAGATCAAAGGTCAACAAAAAATGATGGAATATTGGATGATTTAGAAGAATATACACATAGGCGTGGTGGTAATCATACAAGGCACACAAAACCATCTGAACTTACTTCAGCAGAAAGAGCCAAGGAAATACGGGAACATTGGAAAAAACATGGTAGTGAGTATGTTTTACCAGGAGAAGGTATTTACAATTAAAAATAGAGGTGAAAACAAATGAATTATAGTGAAGTAGAGTCTATATTATCAAATATTCTAGAAAGAGAAACCGAGGTATTAGACAAGCCAACAGATAAAGAATGGAAAGAATTAAGTGATAAATTTAATTGCTCGTTTAGTAATGAATTTAAATATTTTATTGAGTTGATGACATTCTGGTCATTTCCAGGTGATATTTATAATATGTCAAAAGGTAAAACAAATGGAAATGATACACTCGAAGAGGTATATAATTATGAAATGAGTAATGGTAATTGGAATTCAAATATGCTCCCATTCTATGGTATTGGAAATGGCGATTATTTTTGCTTACATAGATTAGAATCGAAGGTGTATTATTACTATGATGATAAAGGCAGATTCGAAGACTATTGTGATAGCTTTAAAGCATGGATAGAGGATTTATCAAATTTTTTAGCTTAAAATCTGGTTGAAATGGACTTATTTAAGGTTACTACTCAAATACCTCACGAATTGGAAGTGCACCCCGATTGTTAGACTGTGTCTAACAATCGGGGTGCACTTCAGTTAAAGGCGGCTTTATTTTAATCTACTTCTATATGTTTTCTGGCGGTCAACACTTTATCTTGTGTTTTAAAATATCTTTTCCTTGTCTTCAGAATCTAACAAAACATCAATTTATTTTCTCATTTGAGGATTATACAAATTAAAAGCTGTTTTTCTAGATTCTAATCGTATTTCTTCTGATATGGTTTCCTTAAAATCAAAAGCTGTATCATTAATTGTGAAATAATTGGAAAATCGGTCATCGTTTTCTACTAGTTCTTTTAAAATTTCACACCAAGTATGGTCCATATTTATTTTTAATGGTTTATGTTTCATATACTTTTTATCTTTCATCCACTGTTCTCTCTTATAACCTAGCTTTAACCAGCTCAATACATCAATAATTGCAGTATTAAAACTTAATGTATTCACAATTTCTGATGAATAGTTGGTTAAAAGAATATTTGAATTTCCTGTTTTAGTGTATGTTACTATATCTTTGATAAAATTATCCATTACAAACCTCCTCTTATTTTATTAATAAGAATCATATATTTGATTTTTGTAATTACTCCAAATGTGTACTTATATGTCATTTAAATTATTAAAATTTGATTTTAATCCTGAGTTTATTTGAAATTGCCGCTCATAGTAATACGCTCTCTTTTCCCAAGACCAGGATGAAACACCGGACATCCCAAATTTGTTGTTATAGTCTATAATGTGTGTGCCTTCATGAACTATATCACTTACAATGGGTTGTGAACTACTTCTTACTTACATTTGATTTCCAACTTGAATTTCCTTAGCATCTGTAGCACCAGTATACATATCAAATAATTCATCGCCAAGAACATTTAATTTAATATCTCCATTTCGTAAACCTTCTGCAATTTTTGTAGACTGATTAGTAACTCCATCTAACTGTTCAATAATCATTTCTCTTGTTAAGCTTTGATTAATTTTTTGCCCAGTGCCTATTTTTTCTGCCTTTGTAGCTGTATCAGCCACCTCAGCCACTTTTGCAGTCATTTTCACGCCCTTACCGACTTTCGCTATCTTTCCAAAAGGGATAAAACCAGCTACTACCATTCCTCCATCTAAAAATCTTTCCCAAGTTGATAGCTTTTCTCCATTAGATGGACCAACACCATCCCAGGCACGACGTGTGGCCCACTTTCAAATGCTAGCGATGCAGTGAAGCAAGAAAACCCAAAAGAAAAATCTACATTTGAGAAAATAATAGATAGAGATTGGTCTGGTGCTGGTGAAACTGTAAGCGATACAGTAGACGGTTTTAAATCTTTAGGTGATGCAGAAACATGGGAAAACCTCGGCAATTCTCTGTTGCATCCTATCGACACACTAAAAGGGATGGGGCAGGCAGTCTCTGAATCTTGGGATAAAGATGTTGTCAACGGCGATGCAGAAAGCCTTACAAAATTCTTTACATACGGATTGACTCAATTAGCTTTGGGTGTTCTAGGAGATAAAGGAGTAAGTAAAGTTGTTAAGGTAGCAAGTAGAAATGATTATAGAAGACAATGAGATAATAACCGCGTATCCTGTTTATACAAGGAGGGAAAAAATGAAATATACATATGAATTTTGTCGTGATGGACTTGGCGGTTTAAGAATACGTTTGCCAAAAGGGATTTCCATTATTTCTCATTTTTTAGAAGATATTTCAGATGATGAGGCGGATGAATATATACAGATTTTAGATGATGTAGTAGACAAAAAATTCCTACAATATGAAATTGAGGGAAACGTGGCAGCTGTCTACATCGAACCTAATTATACAAGTGCTATTAACTTTTTTATGAATCCCCCAAATAACCAGTGTAAAATTGAGACCTCTGAATTTAGAAAACTACTTGTATTGTGGAGAGATAAAGTGGTAACAGAGGGAAAAGATATAGAAGCGTAAAAGAAAACCTATTATTTCGTATTTTAAAGTCGTTTTCCCTAGAGAAAACGACTTTAAAACGTAAGATAATGGGAGGTATGTGAAATAATAGATAAAGCCGACTTCATGTAGAAGTCAGCCACTTAAATTATTACAATTCTTTATTTTTCCCTTTTTTATATTCTTTTTGTTTATCTAGCCAAATATGAATTAAGTCTACTAATTCAATCGTTTCTATCTCACAAAATTCTCCCTTACCATCTTCGGCCAAATTGTCTAGAACAGTAGTTGTATCTTTTCGAATTTCTATACCACAAATGTTGCCATTTACTACTATGCAATCTTTTTCCCTGTTTAAAACACTATGTATTTCCTCTAAAATCCAATCTCCAAACGCAGAAACTTCAACGCCTAAAAAAGTTTCAACAAGTTTAATTTCTTGAGGAAGCCTCATAACTAATTTTCTATTTTTAAGTACTTCAAAACTATATGGATATTTCATTACTATTGTACTCCTTTATACTAAAAATAAAATTTTCTCCAGATATCTCGGGTAGTAGGATTTATGTATCTGATGACAAAAAGAAGGAGCTTTCTACAAGTATAGATTACAGTAATGATTATACAGTTGGTCATATAGGTTATTAATATTGCAAATTGACCTTTTTCTCTAATAACATTTTCACCCTCTATAATATCAAATACATAGACAAAACCCAGATAAAGAATATAGATAAACTTCGTCTGGGCCTTACATTCTATAATCTCCTGTTCTTTCAATTGCTTTACAATCAAAATAAACAATTATACCCTCTATCTCATATCAATTCACATGAACCTTTTCACCAGTTTTATCATTTTCAAATTCCTCATTTAATATAGTTATTACATTTTCATTACTCATTCCCTCACTATCCTTATCTCTTTTAAATTATAGTAATAATAGATTATTATTAAACTCATCTATCCAATATTTCTCTAATTTAGGTATTAACTCAGTAAAATTTTCATATTTACCATTCCAATCTTTTGGTACATATTCTTCATATGATGCTGGCTCTGGAAACATTGAATATAGTTTTTTATCATCAAAGTTAATTAATAATACCGGACTAAAATCTAATAAATCTTCTCCTTCAATTTTACTTTTAATATTTTCAAGTAATAAATAATTTAATTCCTCTTTAGTTGTTATATATTTATTAATCCTTGGTAAAAACAATTCTACATTTTCATTATCTAATACTTTCATTCCATTTCTTTCTTCAGCTTCGTCATTATCTTCAATGCTTACGCCTAAATTTTTATATGCATTATTTAGCTTATTATAATCTAAAAACCATAATTCTTTATCTGTTACATACCATTTAAATTCATTATTATAGATGACTGCCACTACAATATTTTCTGCATAAAGTGGTTCTAACATCATAATATCCTCCTTTTATTATTACTTTGTAATCCTACCATTTTGGGCGTATTATTCTATTCATTCAATCCGAGGCACTGGCAATTCATAAGAATTTTCTGGCATTGTTGCGTCAACTATTTTCGGTGCAGTACCTCCTTGATTTAGTGAATTTGATTTATATCCTTTTTGAGGTATTGCATATTCATTTATAAAATCATCTAACCATTTAGGTATATCAAACTCAACTATCTCTGCATTACTTCCTCTGTGATTTAAGAAATATTTTGCCTGCTCATCATTACCTCTTTAGCCCCCTTTTTTGCTAAATCATTATCTCTATAAAACGTAACTAGTAGTTCCATTTTTATATTTACTACCTCTTCCCTTTCCTACATAATTTTAGAACAGGAATATTTTGAATCTCGATTTGAAGGGATTTTTAAAACAGATTATAAAACAGCACACAATGCAACTTTAAGATCAGATTGCCCTTGGAAAGTACTCAATATAGATGAAGAATTGAAATGGAGGAGATAAACTATGGCAATCCATATAACAATGAATAAAGAATTTGAAGATGAAGAAATAGTTGTATATCAATATTATCCATCAGAATCATCAGAAAAAGTTGGGAAAATGTATTTTCATAAAAAAGAGGAAATGTTTTATGATTTAGAACCTGTTCCAGAAGAATCCATCGGAACAAGAAAGCATTATTTTAATTGTGCAATTTCTAGGATAGTAATATGTCTTAGAAATGGTGGGGAATTTTTGGATGAAATGACATACGGGGTATAGCAAAACCAACAAGTATATAAACAAAGCCGACTCAAATAACGAGCTGGTTTCTTTTTCATTATGCTATTGAGTTAACATCACTTACCATACATATTTCCTTTCGAAATTACACATTAACCCTGGTATCTTACGTTTTCCCTATTCTCTCACTCCTAAATAGTTTATTCTACTTATATAGTTTATTCTGGAGGGGATATCTTGAAGAAAAAAATTCCGATTATTGCAATTATAATAATTTCAATTGTTATAGGAAGATATAAATATATGTATTATAAGAAAAATGATGATGAAGAAGTAATAAAAGAAAAAGCTAAACAGATTGCAATTCAATATTTTAAAGAGGATAAAAATCTGGACATTACAGTAACAGATTTTCAATTTGCTCCTTCAGACTTTGGAGTAGTTTTTGTATATGGGTATGTTACTCATAATGCAACACGTAGAGTATCTGCAGATATAAACTATAGAGATACTTATAAAGTAGAAAGTATAGGTTACGATACGGATTAAGAAAAAAATAAATAAGTATGAAGGACTTTACTTGAATAGAAAATCGATAGTAATTATCCTTATTATTTCAGTCATACTATTAGGATGCTATAAATATATGGATTACAAAGATAATTAAGAAAAAGAACAAATAGCGTCTAAAGCTAAAAAAATAGCGATCCAATATTTTAAAGAACAAGAAAATATCGATATCACAGTAACAGATTTCGCGATACGGGAAAGCCCATACAGAACTTTAGTCCGCCTTTAAATATGGGATAAAAATATCCTAAAACAATTAAAATACTTATCTCGATCCTTTTTAAATTTATGAGTTATAGATTCCAATAAGTTTGTTGTACCAAAAGATAAAAAGGCTATTATAAGTACAAAAGCAATAAGTGCCAATTTTTTTCCCCATCCATAAGGAGCAAACAAACTAAATATAAGTAAGGCTGAAAAACCAAAAATTTTAATAATTCTTGCTTGTTTAAACACAACTATTCTTCTCCTTGCTTAACAAATTTAGCAAATAAACCACCACCAATATACACACCAACTTCTTGACCCCCATGGAATTTACCACCGAATGTACCTAGTCCAAATTCAGCACAAACTTCAAGATCGTAATCCTTAAAAAATTGAATAAAATCAGGTAGGTCAATTCTGTCTAGCTTTGCTTCATATTTTTGTATTGTCACCTCTGCATCTTGTTTAAACGTATACTCCTCAATTCCATATGCGACTGAAGCATCTATGAATTTTTGTGTTACTGATATTTCTGAAACATAAGGATTTTTAAAAGAAAGACCATCTTCAAATGCTGTAATTCCACCTTTTGCTCCAATAATCTTTCCCGTTAATAAATCTTCTTTTATCGTATTGAATTTGTAAGGAGCTCCTACCTCTATTTCTGCATGCCCAGCTTTGAATCCCAGCTTACTATTCTCAGAAAGTTCATATTCTCCCTCTAACAACGATCCTCCTAATTTAATACGATAGCGATCCTCTGTATTTACTTTTGTGGAACCTGTAAGGGTTTCAACATCCCCTTTAAATGGTTTTCCTGTTAAAATACCAGAAGCCATTGCAATAGCAACATCCATGTTATCTACCTGTTCAAATTTATTAGCAGAATCAAGAAGAAACTTCTCCAGCGGTTCTAATATGATTGTAAATCGAGCCATTCTTAAAGAGTAATCTCGAAAATCTGTATTAAATTTCATATAGGTTGCACCCATCCAAGCATTACAAAGCATATCAATATCTTTCTTTAGTCGCTCTTGTGTTGCCGCTACATTGGTGATTGTTGATCGAATAGACCATGCAACCTTGCGCAACTCTTCAGGAGTAACTTTAATATTCCCCATAATCATTCCGCTTTTAAATATTTATATAGAATATTTTACCATGAGGAAGTAATTACACAGAACAACATTTTTCATACTTATAGAAATTTTACAAAAAATAGTTCGCAGTTAGCAGACTGCTTCGCTACAGGCGTTTTTTGTTTGTCTTCAAATCGTTTAAAAGGAACAAGTCTGAAACAAACGCGTATTACTCACTGTACTTTGAATGATTTATACGTCTATTTATAATGCTCACTCATAGATAGGGGATACATAATTCATTTTTACTAGACTAACATTCAATCATTTTTAACTTGATCGCATACAATGATAAGAATAATAAATAAGGAGATGCATAATAATGTCGAAACCAGCTTATGGTTACGTTACACTTGTAGGTAACAATCCTATAGAAATTAAACCAGGTGCAAACATAGAATTTAATAGAAATGGTCCATTAAATCGTATAGAGTTTACCCCACCTAGTGACACCCTAATAATACCTAAATCAAGCGACTATAAAGTCGAATATCTATTATTAATTGATGGTCCTGCTTCTACTTCAATATATGGTTTAATTTTAAATGATTCTTTAGTAAGTGGGCGACTTACTAATTATGGTATACAAAGACAAGTGACTGGAGCGAGTCTGATGCTTTCTGGACAGGCTATTATCCATATTCCCAAATGCTCAACACTACAACTTCGAAATATAGGATCAACTACAGATGTGTTACTCCCCATTCTAAACGGGCACAAAATTAATGCTGCATCATTAACTATCGAGAAGCTTAACTTGTAAAAATGCATTTGTGCAGCAGAACAAACTGGTTCAAATAATAATCAGTGGGGGGATGAAGCCCTCCACTGATTAAAGTTTCACTTTATCTAATCCATTTCACATAGGATTCATCAAAATACATCCATCCTTCAATGCCATCTTTGTATACGTAAATCCAATCTTCGTATCTAAAATGAACGTCCCAAGTTCCACTATTCGCTTTTCCTACAACTTGGTCATTTCTGGACGCTCCTTTACGAAGATTGATGTTCGTTCCTGAAATCCAAACGACTCCTTTTGTTTTGCCATCTTTATTGATTTTACATACGTCATCGCGCATCCAGTTTTCTTCAGCTACTTTATACCAAAAATGAGAACCATCATAAAACCAATCTAGGTATACATGTCCAGAATCTTTTGTCGCTTGACGTACAACTTTTGCTTGTAGGGATGGCGCCTCACGAATGTTCGCTATAGCTACTGTTACAGTGATAGAACCTAAATTATTCGTTTTCCAATCAGGAGGAAGAAACCCTAGTGCAGGCTCATTATCTCCGAAAAACCATGATAAAGGCTTATCTCCAATTAAACGATTTAAATCACATTTGCCAATACCAGATATATTCCCTGCGTCAGTATATTGCCACATATCACATGGGTACGCTGGTTTGATATCCCCATAACGCGGGATCCATACGAAATCAACATTTACTTTTTCCATACCAAATGGGCTGTACACATGATGTCCCGCATATAACCCTACTTTTTGAGCACCGAGTATGCGTAACTCATCAATGAAAGCTTGTGTTCCTGCACTCATATCTTCCATTGTTTTCACTTCAACATCAGCTACCCAAAACAATGCATTTTTGTCACCACGATTCCAAAAATCTCTTGCTTCTACTCTTGCATCATTTTCGGAAACAAATCTACAAAAAGCGTAGTTTCCGAACGGAACATTATATGCTTTCATTGAAGACACATATGATTGATACATTGGGTCTATATAGTTTGATCCATCTTGCACTCTAGCAATCACTAAGTCAAGCTGCGGGGCTGCTACTCCCCAATTAATATCACCATTCCATTTCGAAATATCGACGATATACCCCATTATTCAACATCTCCTTTATTATTATCATATTCAGAGCTTGTCTCATGGTCAGACCAAATGCCTATTGCAGTACCAACAAATAATATATAAAGTGCAAATTGATCTAATGGGCTTTCCTTTTCTATTAATCTAATTTTCCAACTAAAAATCATAGTAATAAAAAAACGCAACCTATATTTTTCGGTTGCGAACTCATACAAACTTTATCAAATCAAACTCCTTTTTCTCGTTGTCCAAGCATATTTATATCTATCGCATAGACTAATAAGGAAGAAAAGAGTTTAGTACCACCTTCAAACATCTTCATTTATTAATATTCTACTTAATAATTCTGTCCAAAAAAATAAAACAAGGATTTTTCCTTGTTCCCATTTGTTTTTCCATTCAAGAGATCAACCACCAGTATCTCCGTCTGCCATCTCGTTCACTATGGTAGTAGTTTGTTTCTTATCTACCAAAGTATGTACTCCCCATGTTAAAGAAAAATAAAAACCCTACTTTTGACACTTAAACAAAAACAGGGCTTTATTCTATACTTTTTTATAATTGTTTACTCACCAAGACAATCATTACGACAATTGCTATAAGCATGACTACTAAACACCCCATCAACTTATAGAAACCTCTCTTGGTCAATGTATTCCCTTGTATATCCTTACGAATAAATAAGTACACTGCTAAAAATAAAAGCAGCCCGATCCCAAAAGCAAATATACTTTGCATCTATCTCATTCACCTTTCTCATTTCAGCTTTAATATTTTTTAGACAAAATAACGAATGAAATAAAGACCGTACAAATTGTTAATGCTGCTAAAATGTTAAGCAGTTCTGCAGCAGACAATGTAATGATCTTTAAATTTAATCCGATTGAAAATAGAATATAATACGCTAACAACGCAAAATAAGAATAGAACATTCCTTTTTGCCGAATTAACTTCATCCTTTCATCTTTCTCCTTAAATTGTGGATGGAGATAACTTAAGCAAAAGCACATGACTGTCATCGCTAGTAATGTGTACGTTTGTGACGGTGGTGAAGAATGCGCCATTATACCTATAAATAGCATAAATCCACTCATAACAGAAAAGATAATCCCCATAATCAAAAAATATTTTTGTGAGTAGTTCATCTTTCTTTCCCCCCTATGTAGATTTAGTTCTCTTTCCCTTCATAAATAAATACATTTTCTATCGTTGTCTGAAATGTGTTCGCAATTTCAAATGCTAAAGGAAGTGATGGATCATATTTTCCTTTTTCAATTGAAATAATAGTTTGTCTAGAAACGCCAAGTTTTTCAGCTAACTTCTCTTGTGACAGGCCAAACTTTTTTCTGTATTCTACCATTTTGTTTTCCAAGGAAATATTCCCCTCCTCCTTACACAGAGTATAAATGTAAAGCAACCTTTACGTCAAGTTTACTTTACATAAACTCCTCAAAGCTCCCTACTCCCATCTTTTATTTCTAATCAAGATGATTTTTATAACGAATGCATAGAACTAAACCAACTATCGATAGAACCATTGAAAATACTATCAGCCGAATGACATGAACACCAAAATTCCCATTATCTGTTTCCCTTTTCATTTCACAGCTCCTATGTATCTCTACGCAAAAGGAACACAGCATTCATACTTTCGTAAATCCCCTTCATCTAGTTCTCATATTGATCCCTTATTTCTTTCCTGCCCATTTTTATCCACTTTTCATTTTAAACAATTGTTGAATAGTATAAAAATGGAGAGTCATAACAAATAAGAACACTCTAAACGATTCTGTTATAATATCTCACTTCCTTATTACTTAATCTACATAAAGAAATTTGCTATATCAATCGGCTATCATTAGGAAAAATTAATATTGTTATAAGCACTTTATCTTTTTAAAATATTACACTTCTTCTCCTATAGAGATGAAGCCGGCTATCATTTTCGAGCAATTTTCAGTTATATTTGCAAAAACTAACGATTTATGAACCATTTTCAAATGACAATCACCAATTATAAGCAAATACTTCTTTTTTCCTTTCAATATTTAACACTATCGAAACAAAGTTTACGATAAATTCATAATTTTTTATTTTTTATACTATATTCCATTATATTGTTGTATAATATTCTTGAAAGCGCTTATTATTTTAATATACATAAATCAAATCATTTTTGTCGAAACATTCTTTCAATTTATCCTATACTTTCATCTGGAAGATTTTGTTTTAAATACTGATGTACCAGATGAAATCACCTATTTTTTCCTTAAAATTAATTTATAACATGAAAGATTAACTTGGGTGATAAGTAATTGTGAATGTTTTTTTACAAAACGGATAAGTAATAATGTTTGGTATTATGTAAATTATTGTAATAACATAAGAGTAAAGATAACATTTACATTCATTACTGGTTCATCAATTATGAAAAGAGCAAAATGCATTCTTTCACATTATGAAAAAAGGATTACATGCATTGGGAGGTTTAAACAAATGACGAGGAAGAATACATCGACAAACCCTTGGGCCAAATTCCATGGTCCGAACCTTGGCTATGTTATTGAACAGTATGATCGTTACGTGACTAATGAAGGTTCAGTTGATCCGGAATTACAAGAGCTTTTTGAAACTTTTGGGGCTCCTACATTCCAAGCAGATGTCGTAACAGGGGACAACACAGAAATAAATTTTTCTCCTCAAAACACAGGAAACATTGAAAAGATTCTTAAAGTCGTTCAACTTGTTGAGAATATCCGTTCATTCGGTCATACATTGGCTCATATTAATCCAATGGAAGAGCTAACAAACGGACAATCTCTCATCGAGAAAGTAATGAGCGAATTAAGCGATGCAGATTTGAAAGCGATTCCAGCAAAAACAGTATGGCCAGATGCACCAATTGGTATTCACACAGCTCTTGATGTAATTAATAGATTAAAAGATGTTTATACAAAATCTTTAGCCTATGAATTTTCTCATATACAAGATAGTGAAGAACGTGCGTGGTTGCATCAAATGGTGGAATCAAATTCCTTGCGTCAACCACTACCAAATAAAAAACGAACTGCTCTTTTAAAACGTTTAACAGCTGTTGAAGGTTTTGAGCAATTCTTGCATAAAACATTTGTAGGTCAAAAACGCTTCTCTATTGAAGGCGTTGATATGCTTGTACCTGTACTAGATGAAATTATTTCTGAAGGTGCTAAGGGCGGCGTAAGTGACGTTATGATTGGTATGGCTCACCGCGGGCGCCTTAGCGTACTCGCTCACGTACTAGAAAAACCATATAGTCACATGTTTGCAGAATTCAAACATGCAACTATAGAAGGTGTAAATAGTAATGCTGGCTGGACTGGCGACGTGAAATACCATTTAGGTAGAGAGCAAGTTGTTGGGGCTGAAGATGCTCAAACACGTGTAACGTTAGCGAACAACCCAAGCCATCTTGAATTTGTTAACCCTGTTGTGGAAGGTTATGCACGTGCAGCTCAAGAAAATCGTAAAAAAGCTGGTCATCCTGAACAAGATACTTCGAAATCATTCGTAATTTTAGTTCATGGTGACGCTGCATTCCCTGGTCAAGGTATCGTGTCTGAAACATTAAACTTAAGCAGACTAAACGCATACCAAACTGGTGGAACAATTCATATTATTGCAAATAACTCAGTTGGCTTTACAACAGATAGCTATGATTCTCGTTCTACAAAATATTCAAGCGACCTTGCAAAAGGTTTCGATATTCCAATCGTCCATGTAAATGCTGACGATCCAGAAGCTTGTCTTGCAGCTGCTGACCTTGCAATTCAATATCGTATGCTGTTCAAAAAAGACTTCTTAATCGATTTAATCGGTTACCGTCGTTACGGCCATAATGAAATGGATGACCCAGCAGTTACACAACCACAAGTTTATAAAAAAATTAAAAACCATCCGACAGTTAGAGCAATCTATGCAGAGCAACTGCAAACTGATGGTGTTTTAAATGCTGATGAAGTCGAAACAATTACACAGTTTGTGCAAGAACAATTGAAAGCTGAGTATGCGGAAGTACCACCTGCTGATACTAGTGATGCAGCAATACACGTTAAAGTTCCAGACGTAGTTGCAAGAGGTATTCAACCAATTGATACAGGTCTTCCAATTGAAACTTTACGTGCATTAAACGAAGGACTATTACAATGGCCAGAAGGCTTTAATGTATATCCTAAAGTAAAGAAAATTCTTGAACGTCGTAAAGATGCTCTTGAAGATGGCGGTAAAGTGGAATGGGCTCTTGCTGAATCGTTAGCATTCGCTACCATTTTACAAGAAGGTACGCCAATTCGTTTAACTGGTCAAGATTCACAACGTGGTACGTTCGCACACCGTCATATCGTATTACATGATACAGAAACAAACGAAACATATTCACCACTTCATCGTTTACCGAATATTAATGCATCATTCTCTGTTCATAACAGTCCGTTATCTGAGGCTGCTGTTGTCGGTTATGAATACGGTTATAATGTGTTCGCTCCAGAAACTTTAGTTATGTGGGAAGCACAATATGGTGATTTCTCAAATACTGCGCAAGCATTATTTGATCAATATGTTTCAGCAGGAAGAGCGAAATGGGGACAAAAATCGGGTCTAATTCTTCTTCTGCCTCATGGTTATGAAGGTCAAGGACCAGAGCACTCTAGTGCACGTCCAGAACGTTTCTTGCAACTAGCTGCTGAAAACAACTGGACTGTTGCAAACTTAACAAGTGCGGCACAATACTTCCATATTTTACGCCGTCAAGCATCAATCCTTGGTACAGAAGCTGTTCGACCATTAGTCATTATGACGCCAAAGAGCTTATTACGTCATCCGCTTACTACTTCATCTGGAAAAGAATTAAGCGAAGGTCGTTTCCAAATGGCTCTAGAGCAAGAAAACCTTGGTACAAAACCAAATAAAGTAAAACGTCTTGTTTTAACAACTGGTAAGATGGCAATTGATATAGCAGCAGAGGTTGAATCAGGTAAACATGAGTACAATTTAGATGAAGTTCATATTGTTCGCATTGAGCAATTGTACCCATTCCCTGCTGAAAAAGTTCAATCTATCATGAAACGCTTTAAAAACTTAGAAGAAATTATTTGGGTACAAGAAGAACCACGAAACATGGGTGCATGGCATTACATGGCTCCAATTCTGTTTGAACTTGCTGGCGATAAAGTAAAAACAGGCTACATTGGACGTCCAGATCGCTCAAGTCCATCAGGCGGCGATCCACATGCACACAAAGCGGAACAAGAACTTATCGTTGCACATGCATTAGACACAAAGTACAACTTCCGTCAAGACAAACAAGAAATAGAAGTTTATAGCAACTAAAAACGAAAGTGATTTACTCAAGCTCATTTGGGCAGAGTTCCTTACCTACTAAGTTGTAAAGAATTTCTGCCCAATCAGGCTTGAAGCATTGAGATTACCGAAGAGAAAAGAAGACAAAACACACCGTTAGGCAAATAAGGGGAGGACATTTAAAATGATCGAAATTAAAGTACCTGAGCTTGCAGAATCTATTTCAGAAGGAACTATCTCACAATGGCTTATCAATGTAGGCGACAAAGTTGAGAAAGGTGGCAGCGTTGTTGAGCTTGAGACAGATAAAGTCAATGTAGAAATCATTGCAGAAGATTCAGGTATTGTATCACAACTACTAGGAGAGCCTGGAGATACAGTTGAAGTTGGTGACGTAATTGCAATTTTAGATGCAAACGGCGTTGCAGTAAGTACATCAGCACCTGCTCCAGCAGCAGAACAACCAAAACAAGAAGTTACTGAAGCACCTAAAGCTGAGGCTCCAAGTGCTGCACCAACTAAAACAGCTTTACAAGGTCTTCCAAATACAGATCGTCCTATCGCATCACCTGCTGCTAGAAAAATGGCGCGTGAATTAGGAATCGACTTAAATGAAGTACGCAGCACTGATCCACTTGGCCGCGTGAGACCACATGATGTACAAGCACATGCTGCTGCACCAAAAGCAGAGCCAAAACAAGAAAAAACAAGTCCAAAACCAGCAGTAACTACTGAATTTGAAAAGCCAGTTGAGCGCGTAAAAATGTCCCGCCGCCGTCAAACAATTGCAAAACGTCTTGTAGAAGTTCAGCAAACATCTGCAATGTTAACAACATTTAACGAAGTTGATATGACTGCAGTTAT
Organism: Bacillus sp. UNC437CL72CviS29; assembly: GCF_000482345.1. Taxonomy (NCBI): domain Bacteria; kingdom Bacillati; phylum Bacillota; class Bacilli; order Caryophanales; family Bacillaceae; genus Bacillus; species Bacillus sp. UNC437CL72CviS29. The sequence continues at coordinate 331,210 of NZ_AXVB01000006.1, forward strand.
GGAATTACGTAAAGAACGTAAAGACGCGTTCGAGAAAAAACATGATGTTCGTCTTGGCTTTATGTCATTCTTCACAAAGGCTGTTGTGGCAGCATTAAAACAATTCCCATTGTTAAATGCTGAAATTCAAGGTGACGAGCTTATCATTAAAAAATTCTATGACATCGGAATCGCTGTAGCAGCTCCAGATGGATTAGTTGTTCCAGTTGTACGTGATGCAAACCAATTAAACTTCGCTGAAATCGAAAGCGAAATTCGTGAACTAGGTAAAAAAGCACGCGACAACAAACTTACATTAAAAGAACTACAAGGTGGTACATTTACAATTACAAACGGTGGTGTGTTCGGCTCCCTTATGTCAACACCAATCCTAAACAGCCCACAAGTAGGTATTCTTGGAATGCATAAAATTCAAGTAAGACCAGTTGCAATCGATGCAGAACGCATGGAAAACCGTCCAATGATGTACATTGCACTATCTTACGACCACCGTATCGTCGATGGTAAAGAAGCAGTTAGCTTCCTAGTTGCTGTTAAAGAAATGCTTGAAGATCCAAAATCATTATTATTAGAAGGTTGATAGACTTTCTAAATCATACTGGCTACACGAAAGAATCAATGTATTCTTTCGTGTAGCCTTTTTTATATAACAGTGATTTATATAGTGAATAATCAAAATAACTCATAAGGGACAAATCACGGTACATACACTGATAATGTGTGTTTAGAATTTACTGATAAGGAGGAATAGAATGAGTACGCTGCAAGCTTCCACAAAGCTAAAAATGAACAAGGATACCTTTTTTCTCCCCGATTCCAATGGGGGTGTTTATTTTCGAAATAACTCCAGTTCGTTCCGGATACAAGGTAATGGAATCTATGAATGGATTGAAAAATTAATGCCTATGTTTAATGGAGAACACACTTTAGAAGAGCTAACAAATGGGCTTCCCCTCCCTTATCAAAATAGAGTGTTTGAAATTGGAGAACTTTTGCACAAAAATGGTTTTGTTCGAGATCTGAATCAAGATGCCCCTCACCAATTAGAAAATGCATTACTTGAGAGATACGAACCGCAAATTGAATTTTTAGAGGCTTACTCTCACTCAGGTCCTCTAAAGTTTCAAATGTATCGCCAATCTAAAGTGTTGGCGATTGGCTCTGGACCTATTTTCACTTCATTAATTTCTTCTTTACTTGAATCTGGTCTACCTGAATTTCATTACCTAATTACCGATCCTGATGCAACAAATCTCTCGCGGCTAAATGAACTTGTACAACAAGCACATGCTACTGATGCAGATGTACTTGTTCAAGAAATAGATACAACGAGAAATTATTCTTTACAGGAAGTTTTTCATCCATTTGATTGGATTCTATATGTATCTCAAAATGGCAATATCGAAAAACTTAGGGCCATACATGCGATTTGTAGAGAAGAGAAGAAAAACTTTCTTCCTGCTTTATGTTTACAGCATGTAGGCTTAGCTGGTCCTGTCATTACTTCTGACTCTGAAGAATGCTGGGAATCCGCATGGCACCGTATACATGAAACTGCTATTCAAAAAGATCAAACACCAGATCCCGTCTCTCCAATTGCTTGTGCTATGTTAGCCAATACAATTGTTTTTGAGTTATTCAAACATGTTACAGATTCCTCAAATAGGAAGACAAAGAAGCACTTCTTTCTATTAGATTTTGAAACGCTCGAAGGAAATTGGCATCCATTTATGAAGCACCCGCTTATAGCCCCTGAAAATTTTACGATAGAATTAATACAAGACCTTGATGACACTTTAAAACGACATGCAGATCAAAAACATTCAAATGAGCTTTTTCGTTTTTTTGACCAGTTAACCTCAAATAAAGCTGGTGTTTTTCACATATGGGATGAACAAGATCTCAACCAATTACCGTTGTCCCAGTGCTATGTTCAAGTTGCCAATCCCTTATCAGAAGGACCTACTTCCCTCCTCCCTACTATTATTTGTGGCGGATTAACTCATGATGAAGCACGCCGCGTGGCAGGTCTAACTGGAATTGAAACATATGTAACTCAAATGGTTAATTTCCTTATTCCTGACCAAGATGAATTCATTGGAATCGGAGCTGGGGAAACGATGTTAGAAGGTGTGTATCGTGCGCTACAAAATCATTTAACCCACACATTACAAGCGAGGAAGTTAAGTCAAACAGAAGAAATTGTGCCACTACAAGTAACAGAAATTCATGACAACCACTGCCAATTTTATTTACGTGCACTCTCCGTGATACACGGGGAACCAAAGATAGGGATTGGTGAAAATGTACTAGGTTTTCCGGTTGTTTGGGCCCGTATACACAATCAGTGGTATGGTAGCGCGAACTTAAATATAACACTAGCTCTAAGAGACGCATTACAACAAGCACTTCTTCATACACAAAACTACGAAATCCCCTATAACTCTAATATATTATCGGAATCATCTATTCTTTTACACGATGCTGAGTCGTTTAGAATTGAAGTACAAAAAGAAGAACAAATTCCACCATTAGAATCCTTACAACTCGCTTTACAGAATTTAAAGGAACATAATCTTTATCCCTACGTCCTCGACCTAGCAATTGAACCATTTTTAAAAGAAGGATTAGGTGGTGTAGTTGGTGTGGTAATAAAAGAGGAGGTGGACTGATGGAGCGTCAAATACTAATTGTAGGAGATGGCCTACTTGCAAGCTATGTAAATCAGCAATTATCTGGTCACTACTCTATCATTCATCAAAACACACTTGAAGAACCCCTCCCTGAAAACATTAAACTTGCTCTCGTACTACATGATGGTTCTCCTTCCTCTATCCATCATAAAGCTGAAGAAATGTTTCGATCCGCTAACATTCCTTGGCTAAGAGGTTTTACTTCATTTGGCGAAGGGATCATTGGCCCTTATGTTCAGCCACATGCAGCAGGATGTTCTCATTGTGCTGATGCAAGACGGTTTATAGCTGGTTTTGATCAAAAAGAAATGTGGGAGTTACAGCGGCAATACTCCTTAAAAAAGGATGCTGCCGTGCAACGAGATATATGCGCAACGCAAAGTGCATTACTACAAATGTGTCACCTTATTCATGCTGAAACAGAAAAGATAGTAACAAAAGGGGGTACTTCTTTAGCTGAAGAAGTGATTTTACTTAACATGCAAACTCTTCAATGTTCACGTCATTCGTTTCTTCCTGATCCTGTATGTCCGGTGTGTAGCACAATACCTGATGACACTGAAGCTTCTGCTTATCTATCTCTGCAACCGAGCTTTAAAACGAGTACTGAAAGCTACCGATGTCGTTCTATTGAAGATTTAAATACGTTTTTAACGAAAGATTATTTAGATTATCGAACAGGACTTTTGAATGGAAAGATGCAGCATTCCTTATTACCATTCGCTGATGTTATTGTAAATATGCCATTACTTTTTGGTAACGAAGGAGTTGCAGGTCGAACACATTCATTCAGGATAAGCGAGGCAACTGCGATTTTAGAAGGACTAGAGAGATACTGCGGAATGGCCCCTCGCGGGAAGCGGACAAATGTTCATGGCAGCTATCGAGAATTAGAAGATAAAGCCATCAATCCTCTTACAATTGGTGTACATACAGATGAACACTATGAAAAAGAGAATTTTCCATTCAGACCATTTGATCCCGATTATTCTCAAGATTGGGTATGGGGTTATTCTTTATCACAAAACCGTCCCATCTTAGTTCCGGAATCAATTGCATATTATAGCCTAGGGCACAGGGACGCTTTTGTTTATGAAACTTCAAACGGCTGTGCAATTGGAGGTAGTTTAGAAGAAGCGATTTTCCATGGCATTTTAGAAATAGTCGAACGCGACGCTTTCTTGCTAACGTGGTATGCACAATTGCCACTCCCCCGCCTTGATCTAGCTTCCGCAGGCGATGTGGAATTACAATTGATGATTGAACGAATGCGGACCATTACAGGTTATGATTTACATGTTTTTGATGCAACGATGGAGCATGGTATTCCAAGTATATGGGCAATTGCAAAAAATACAAAAAAGGGTGGAATGAACCTCGTCTGTGCAGGTGGTGCTCATATAGAACCGCTGCGAGCTGTTAAAAGTGCTATTCATGAATTAGCAGGTATGTTGCTTATACTGGATGAGAAACTTGAAGCAAACAAACAAAAATATGAACAATGTTTACGCGATCCCTATCTCGTTACCCAAATGGAAGATCATAGTATGGTATATGGCTTACCAGAAGCTGAAGAACGCCTTCAATTTTTACTAAATGACAATCGAGCTGTGCGAACATTTAAAGAAATGGATCAGCTAAAAGCGATTGATCGGGATATAACTTCAGACCTTCGCCATCTTCTAGATCTACTACATCACTCAGGGCTTGAAGTAATTGTCATTGACCAAACTGTTCCTCTCATACAGAAAAACGGATTATCTTGTGTGAAAGTATTAATTCCTGGTATGTTGCCAATGACATTTGGTCATCAACTTACTCGTACAACAGGACTCCAAAGAGCACTTACCGTACCAATGCAACTTGGATATACAAGTGAACCACTTACATTAGAACAACTAAATCCACATCCGCATCCATTTCCATAAAGAAACAGTAAAGTAGCGCTTGAATCAGTAGTTTTTCTTCCTCCCCCACCTCTCTTCTTTGCTTTTGCTGATTTTTAATGTGGGGGATTATTGCTTGATAAGGAGGCTTGTTGATGCAACTAGAAACATTTCTACACCATTTACATTTTTCAATTGATGAAGTCATGCCCGAGGACAAGGACATCAACTGGGCTGATGCCCCCCTTCCCTATAAGCTATACCGTAATCTACCTGTCATTCCTCTTTCTCTAGAGGTACCTCTAACATTACGAGATCAAAAGCTATCTAATGAACCTACCATAGAACAAATTGGGCATTGCCTTTGGTATACATTTGGCCTAACTCAATTTTGCCAGCCTTCCCTCGGCTTAGAAGAACAATCAACAACAAATATATACCGAAGATTTATTCCTTCTGGAGGAGCTTTATATCCAAATGAATTATATTTGTATTTAAAAACAATTCATTATCCGCATGGAATTTACCATTATGACGTAGCGCATCATCGTCTCGTATTACTACGTGAAGGGAATTTTGACTCTTATCTCACAGAAGCACTTGGAAATCGCTGCAACCTCTCTTCTTGTTTCGGCACCGCTTTCGTATCAACAATGTTTTGGAAAAACTTCTTTAAATATAATAATTTTTCGTATCGCCTCCAAGGTCTCGATACTGGTGTCCTCGTCGGTCAATTACTAGAAGTCTCTAAGCAATTTGGCTATACATCGGGTGTATATTTTCAATTTCTAGATCGGGCTATCAATCATTTACTTGGACTATGTGAACAAGAAGAAAGTGTGTATGCAGTTATTCCGTTATCTACCCAGCCTACAGAAGAATGGTTTTATCAAAGTAATACAAGTACAAATTTCACTTCTGATGAACTCTTACAACAGCTTCCCGTTTTAGAGCATGAACACTTTGTTCGATCAAAGAACTTTACTGATTACTCTCTCATAACAAGAATGAATGCAGCATCTATGTTAGATTCAACAGACCTATTTCGAACTATAACTGAAGAGACAATCGTTCCACATTACACACAAACTTTGAAACTCCCCATGGTAGAGCCATTATCATATGATTTCGCAACTGTTTGTCAAAAACGTTATTCACCTGATATCGATTTTGTCTTAAGGAAAATAAGCGCTACACAACTAGCTACTTTGCTTCATGAAGCAACCCTTTCCTTTCCTTATCAAAATGATTTAGATGGAGAACATATAAAAACAAAATCGCGATTATCACTGTACGGATGCTTTTATAATGTAGAAGGTGTGCCAAATGGTGCCTATTCCTATGACAGTAATGCTCATGCATTAGAACAAATTCAAACTGGAGATCTACGTCACCCTTTACAATCCGGTATGACAATGGACAATGTAAATCTCTTTCAAGTACCACTCTGTTTACATGTAATAGGAACTAAAGATTATTTAAAAAACGATTTAGGTTACAGAGGATATCGAATTCAACAAATGGAAGCTGGAATGCTCGTTCAAAAGCTCGTCTTAGCAGCCTCAGCTATGGATATGGGAGGACATCCGCTCTTAGGATTTGATGCAAACTTATGTGACAAACTGTATGAATTTGATACAAAAAGAGAAACGACCCTTATTCAAATTCCAGTTGGTCCTTATCGCCATCGCACTTGGTTAAAAGGATATTTGCATAGCTAAAAACACGCCCTTCGCTCAGTACAATGTGCTAGCAAAGGGCGTGTTTTTTAAAGGGATTAGAATTGCTCAAAGCGAATATACAAATTTAGGTAATTTATATAAAAGGAGAGGTCAGATTGAGTGTATTACAAAAGTTAATTGAACAAGCTAAAAACCCTAGAGGTTCTATCGGTTCTTCCATGCTTTGTATTATGAATACAGCGCACGTTAGATTAACAAATTGGGCATTACAGAAAATAAATATCCCCAAAGATTCAATCATACTCGATATTGGTTGCGGAGGCGGCCGAACCATACATACACTGTCTAAAATAAATACCTCAGGAAAAATATACGGCATTGATTATTCAGAAAAAGCAGTAGAAAATTCAATAAAATCCAATATAAAAGATGTGAAAAATGAAAAGGTCATTATTCGTAAAGCAAGCGTATCTTCTATTCCTTATCATAATGAGTTTTTCAATCTCATCACGGCCTTTCAAACACATTATTTTTGGCCTGATTTAGAGAATGATATAAAAGAAGTATTTCGAGTTTTAAAACCGAATGGTTCCTTTATGATTGTCGCTGAAACCTTCAAAATCAATTATCATATGCAAAAATTTAAGACAACAGAAGAATTAGTAGACCTTTTCAGTAAAACTGGTTTTCAACATGTGAAATGTTACGAAGAAAAAGGATGCCTTTGTATAGTGGGGAGCAAATCATAGAAAAAGCAGACCTTCTAAGGTCTGCTTTTTCTATTAAATTACTTTAAAAATACTTTTAATCTGTCTTGCAAACAACCAATTTTTCGCTCCACAGTTATCATTTAAACTATCCAGCATGATAGAATTCCCATTTGAGAATCTCAACTGTAACGTTGTATTTTTATCATTTGTTTTTAGACTTATATCTGTAATGTCTTCATATTTTAATTTTTCAACTTCAATGTACTCTTCTTTCGTTTGACCAACGACAACATGATCTTGGAAAAAGAAGAAGACTTCCGCTTTTTTCCCAAAACAAAATACATGTTTCGGGTAAATTAATGTAGCGTTATCAACCGCAACACATAATTCCTTTATTTCTTGGACAATTTCTCCAAAGTCCTCCTCATGTCTTGCATTTGATTCCGCAATCCACTCTTCTACTGTTCTCATATTGATCGACATTCCTTATCCTCCTGCATCATTCAGTGCTAACTTGTTTCTATCATATTTTTATGTATGTAAAAAATAAATACTATATGAAAATATAATAGATAAGTACTACATTTTTCAAGGAAAAATATGCTTTCGTGTCTCTTTTGTATAATTGGCTGTTTTCAAAAAAAATAGCACTTCTATAAGAAGTACTATTCCGCTCGCCGTGCTGCTTGTTGAATCGGATCCCAAACACTGTTGTATGGCGGTGCATAACTTAAATCAACATCTTCTAAATCATGAATGCTCATTTTATGAAAGAGTGCCATCGCAATGACATCAATTCGCTTATCTACACCCTCTTCTCCAATTACTTGTCCACCTAATAGTTGCTTTGTATCAGAGCGATACACTAATTTCACATAAAGCGGCGTTGCATTTGGATAATAGCCAGCCATACTTGTTGCCTCTATCTTCACTGTGTTATATGGTATTTTCAACCCACTTGCTTCTTTTTCATTTAAACCTGTTCTTGCTAATGTGAGTCCCATAAATTTAATAATGCCCGTACCAAGCGTTCCTTTAAACGCTCTTCGTGTATCAATCATATTTAGTCCAGCAAGGCGCCCTTGTTTATTCGCAGTAGTACCGAGTGGAATATGATCATGCGTTTCTTTTATGATGTGATAATGCGTTGCACAATCTCCTGCTGCATAGATGTCTTCCACATTCGTTTGCATATATGCATTTACTTCTATCGCCCCTTTTTTGTTCTTGCGAATTTCTGTTCCTGTAAGAAACTCCGTGTTTGGCTGCACACCAACTGATACTAGAACGAGATCCGTTTTATACGTTCTTTTATCTGTTTCGACAAATTCAACTTTCTCATTTCCCCTAAATACCTTTACATTTTCATTTGTCACAATTTCAATATTATGCTTTGCTGCTTCTTCATGTATATACGTTGCCATATCAGCATCATAAACCGTACCGATATGATCATTTCTTTCAATCATTCGCACATTCTTTCCAAGTTCCACAAATGTTTCAGCCATTTCAAGACCAATTGCCCCGCCCCCGATAATTGTTACGTCCTCAACATTCTGTTCCTGTAACGTCTCCAATATTTTATGGGCATCCGGAATTGTTTTTAAAAGATGAATACCTTGCAGATTTTTTCCTTCCCAATCTGGCATAACAGGTCTAACTCCTGTTGCAATCAATAATCGATCATATTTATATTGAAATTTCACTTTTTCCTTTGTATGTATACCATGTACAATTTTGTTTTCAGTATCAATTTTCGTTACTTCATGATGTGTTTTAGCATCAATTCCATACTTATCACGAAATGTCTTAATATCCCGTGCAATTAATTTTTCAGTGGAAGCAATTGCACCACTAATCACGTATGGAAGTCCACACTGCGCATAGGAGTATATTTCACCTTTTTCTAACGTTACGACTTTTGCATCTTTATCATTTCTAACAATTTGCATGGCTGCACTCATGCCAGCAGCGTCTCCACCAATGATTACATAATTCACCAAATCACTCCTTCTTACAGTCTCTATTGTTTACATTTTCCAAATTGATCATAAATAAATCCTTTTTCTCTATACGTATCTTATACAAAGTATAATACTTTCTTCCTTTTGTTTACAAATAAACCCCTTTCCTCCAAACATAACAACGTACATCTTTGTATATAGATCCATTTGACTTATACTTTGAAAACAATAGGGCTCTTACCACGTCTACACACAGGTGGACGCTGCTCTCCCCAAAAAAGAGTGGTTTTTTATTATTTTTCCTCTCCTTTGAACGGCTATAGGTAAAATGTCGTGTCTCACAAACTCGATTATTAATATGCTATAACAATCGTAATAGAAAGTAGGTGAAAAAAACGGTGTGTAGTAATTTTCTTATCTCTACTCCTGTTGAACCAAAAGTTGCTCAATCATTTGAACAGGAATTCAGCATTAGCGCAACACTCTACGGTGCACAAGCTTGGTCAGCTGATAGCAGTACCTTTTTTCAAGAAATTTGGAAATCTACCCTATTTGCATCCACATCACAGCCTGACGAGGCTGTCTATCCACTTGGTATCCTTAAAATTATCAACCTCTCTTACGACACAATAACAGTTGTCACATCAGAAGAATTAAGCAGTAAACTCGAGATTACTGTTCCACCGAACTCTGAAGCCATGCTTTCTTCCAGTTCTTTAGCCAATGTCCAAGCTAGCACAACTGGCAGAGCAAGTAGAGTCAATTTTCTCTTTCATATCTTTTTTTCTCGCGAACCAGCTAGAGCTCCCCTCATACCATTACAGAAATCATAAAAAGGGAATTTCACCTTTAAATTCTTCTATATTTTTCAACCGGAATCATGTCATCGTTACCATGAAACATAAAAGGATTTGTTACATGAAATGCAACCATATAAATAATAAAGGTACATCACCATGATCCTTGATGTACCTTTCATTTCTATAACAAGGAAATGAATTTCATTTGCCTACTCCTTTGACTTTATAAGTTCAACATTATACGTCTCGATATCATTCAGCCCTCCTGAATAATATGGATTTTCCCGATACCATGACTGTTTTAAAAAGTAGTCCTGCATATCTTTCGTTTGAAAAATATGCCCATGCCGAGCGTATATTTCATTTCTCGCAATCCGCAATTGATCTTTTGTTAAAGCGTTTAGCTCTGCACTTGTTAACTTACGAATATGACTATCAGGAAAGAAAAATCCGTTATATACATACTTTGTTGTTACTGGTGGCGAAGAAGATGATGACTGTTGTTCTTCAGATTTTTTTTGAAACGATAATGTATAGTATTGGTTTGTTGATATATGTTCCACCTTTGTTCGTTCTTTTCTACTTGCGCCCTCTTTTTCTAAATAAATAGAAATGCTCCCATCAGTAGCGACCGGTCCCCATTTAAATTCTTCCCCTGTGAGAGTCGTAATCGGTTTCTGGTTTACATATAATGTTGCTCCTGTTACATTTGTTTGAATGGTAATGTAGTGCCCTTGTAACGATAGATCAACCGTTACATTATTTTGATTTTGTTTCATAAGCAAAACTTTTTCTTCACGCGCTAGCTTCACATAATCATTTTTAAACTCTGATTGGAACGTTTGAATCCCAGGAAAAAATGGTCCATATTGCTTTTCAAACATTTTATCAGTTGTCTTATCTAACTCTTTCCCATTTACCTTTAACAATGCATCCTTTTCATTCGTAAGGAGCGTTGCATAATACGTTTTTGCTTTCAATTTATATCGATCAAATAGAAAGAGGTATTTTCCATCCTTCGTTAATACAAAATCTACTTTTTCTACATTATTTTCCTTCTTCTTTTGCTGTTGTATAGAAGCTTTTAAATCATGAACATAGGAAGGATATTCTTTTATATACGAAAACAACGGAGCTACACTCTCTTTATCTACTACAAATTGCGGGTCATCTGTTGTAACCATATCAATTAGTTTTTCCGCATCCCTTTCTTGTAACATCGTAATCATTCTATCGATTTGTGCTTCTGCAGAATAATACTTTGCTCCATACATATATGCTCCGCCAAAACTAACAACAAAAAGAACGATAATCCCAATCCATATTATCTTTCCTCGGCTCATTTTCTTTCGTATCTGTGGTTCCTTCTCACTTCCTCTCCGCTCGTGCTCAACTATTCTCGTTCCACAACTTTGACAAAATTGCACGCCATCCATTAATTGTGAACCACATTTTGCACAAACCTTCATCCATTCAGCCACCTTTTCGTTAGAAGTTCGTTATCCCTCTATTTAAGGTATCGACTATTGTTTTGATATAAGACCAATCAATATATATGCGATAATCCATGTACACACAGGATCCATTCCGCTACGATCTAACTTTAATATATGTACGAGGAGACAAAACATGACTACAAGAACCCCATGCTTCTGTCTAGCAACATTTTGACAAAAACCTTTCTATCTATATACAATATGTAAAAGTTTATACACCATAAAAAAATAATAGATTGGACAAAAACTATGGAACTCGCACACACACTTTTTCAAATATTCATTACTAGTTTGGTACAACTATTTTCTTTAATCGGTATCATCATTTTGGTTGGTTTTTTATTAGGATATTTAGAATCTCTTACACGAACATATTGGACGAAAGCTTTTGGTAGAAAAGGATTCCTTTTATCAGCTTGGATTGGCGTTCCTATTCATGAATTAGGACATGCTGTTATGTGTATCTTATTCCGGCATCAAATTGTAGCCATTCAGTTGTTCCCTACGAATACAAATAACGGTTTTTTGGGGTATGTGAAGCATCAATATAATCAAAGAAGCATATATCAAAGAATAGGGAACTTTTTCATCGGAATTGCTCCTATTTTTTCAGGGATGGTCGCCTTGATACTTTTGATGTATTATTTCGTACCACAATCTTATTCAGTATTTATGCATGCTCTTGAAACAAATACTCAAACCGCTTCTATCAATATCAATATGCTACAAAATATTTTATTATCATCCATTCTCTTATTAAAAAGTCTCTTTACAGTTAGCAACTTATTTAATCCTTTGTTTTGGCTTTTTCTTTTTATCGCGATTTGTATCTCTGCACACATCGCCTTAAGCAAACCGGATATAGAAGGTTCGTTAGATGGTGTAATTACTATATTTATCGTTCTTTTCCTCTTCAATACGATAGCAGGGCTGTTTCATTATGATAGTAATCAACTAATAGGGAATGTAGTGAAATACAATATGTATGTACTTGCTTTCTCTAGTATTGCCATACTATTTTCATGTATCGCTGTATGCATCAGCTTTATGTTCTACAAAATGAAAACAGCTAGTTCACTCTATAATATTAAAAACAAGTGATAGTACATGGGATTTTATAAACGAGTATCTTATCTATCATGTTGCACATGATAGATAAGATACTTCGCTCATATATTTAATAGTGTACTTTTTTGCTTGATATGACCTTTAAGTGTCCTCATGAAAGTGCATGTTGAGCACTTCTTTTTAAAATTGAAGATGCTCTCCCATTTTCAGTAAGCTATTTTATACTTTATAGCACGCTTATTCCTTCTATCCCTAATATTGAGTTTTAAGCATCTCTTAGTGTACAAAAATATTAAAATAGGAGCGCTATCCTTTATAATCCTCAAATTCTTTATCATCCACTACGTAAGGGTGAGGGTCCTCCTGGATAAATCGTACCGCATTTAAACCAATCATCTGAGCAGGGATTGAAGTGTTGCCATCTGGTAAAATAGGAGAAATAGAAAGGTCAGCAACTTTAAGGTTTTGGGTGCCAAAAACATTTAAGAATCCATCTACAACCCCTTCTTGAATCGTTCGTCCCATCTTACACTGCCCTCCAAAATGAAAGAAGTTCGAATAAGACGCATGGACATAATTCTCAAGTTGCTTTCGTTTGTCTAATTCAGGTAAATTAAAAATATATTCAGGAGGATAGACAACCTCATGTATGCCACTATTTGGTGTTACTTGAGCCTGCTTAACAATATTGTATGTGTTTATATATTGATCCACCAGATATTCTATATCATCACGATTTTGTAACGGATTGAAGGTGAGCGATGGAGGAGCTTCCGGATCGCTATGTGCTACCATAATCGTCCCCTTGCTTTTCGGGTTAAGATCTAAAATGCCGAAACTCATGATATTGGTACCACTGGAGATATCAAAATTCCAGCCATTTCCGAGTACATCTTGAATAGGGAGAAACAAAGCTACGGGCGCTCCAAACATTTGGAGACGACGCCCTTCAAGGCTCGCCGGATTTTCTGCTTTAAAAGCACCTAAGGCAATGGGCTGATCAGGATCAGTCAATAATATCGGTGCTAGTTGGGAGGTGTCTACCCTAACTCCCATTCCAACATACGCTTGAGTTTGAAGATTGTAACCCACATTTGGACTCTCTATCAATGTTGGTATACCTGCTTTAGCTAAATCGCATGAGTTGCCGATTCCTGAACGTTGTAAAATGACTGAGGAAAAAAATCCTGCAGAGACGATAATACCTTTTCTTGCAAATCTTCTATGTGTAACACCATCCTTGACAAATTCAACACCAATTGCAACGTTTCGTCCCTGTATATTCTTAAATAAGATTTTGTTAACAGTTGTTTTAGCTAAAATAACCAACTTTCTTCCATCAACTCCAAACTCATCTGGATGAAACTGGTTTCCTTGACTAACAATATGGTCATTTAAGTAGCCTGTTGCTGTCGATGAACGCACAAATTGACCATTTTTTTCATGCTGGGTATATTGTGATTTGTAAAATGTACAATCTCTTACACCTGTATTATAGTCCTCAACAATGTCGATACCCAAAACCTGCGCTGTTGCGTTAGTCAACGTTTCAATCAACCCATGAGGAGGAATCAGTTGTTGTCTAACAAAAATAGGACCTTCATATCCCCTCTCATTAGGGCTTTGTGTCGCTCCTGTATAAGTTTCATTTTGTATAAATAGGGAATGAATATGATTGTAACTCCATTGGTCACCAACTAGGCCTGCCCACTGGTCATAAAGTTCTTTACTCCCGCGCACTGCATACATGTCATTAATTTCTGAGCTTCCTCCAATCACCCGACCATTTTGTGAAAGAAGTGGACGTCTAATGGTTTGCTCAAGAGTAGAAGTAATATTAAAGGTAAACTTATTATCACTAGCTAAATCAATTGCCTTTTCAATAGAACCACTACTTAGTTCATTCGTCATATTCGTTCCTGCTTCAAGTACTAGTACAGACGTACTGTTGTCATCTGTTAATTCTTTAGCGATTACCCCTCCAGCAGTTCCAGCACCAATCACGATATAATCAAATTTGATAGGTTCTATTGGTTTTATAGGCTCTGGAATAGGTTCTGGAAGGGGAAAAGCAAATAAACAGGGATTGAAACATTTTCTATTTTTCGATGACATGAATAATCAAGCTCCTTTTTTTGCATTTAGTATATTAAATGCATAACGAGCCAGTTTTCTTGTACCATTGTCTTTACTTGTCCCCAAAAAAAGCATAAATATTATGCCCTATTCATGTGAGGTTAACATAACACCTCATTATACGTAATAAACAAAGAGGCTACTCCTTTATTCATCACGGAGTAAACCCTTTTCTCTTTTGAAAGCTTTATGTAAGCATGTATACATACGTATTTTATGAAGTATGCTTTCTCAGAATTGTCCTTATTTCCCATATAAAAATAGTATATTTGCTATTGAGTCTACTATTTTATTTGAATGCAACCTATTAGTTATTCGTAACATATAATAGTGAATCTAAATTTTTATTTTATGAGATATGGTGAGAGTAAAAGGAAGAATAGGATTGTATCAATAAAGTTCAGTTTAATACACTTTATAACTGGAACATCATCAGCTTTATGTTCTACAAAATGAAAACAGCTAGTTCAAAATGAACTAGCTGTTTTCATTAAGTTTTAGTTATATAATTACACTGCTCCACTGGAACCCGAGCATGCCCCTCTTCGTCTGTACACCAAGACTGCGACTGAAACGCAAGGAAAATCCCAATCCATTGCTGCTTTTTCTCAAAATGGATGAATAGGCCGCCATCTTGCCATGTGCCATCATCCCCTTGCCACTTCTCTACATTCCCTTGATTCATATGAATATCATGTATCCCATTACCAGGTTTAAAATGAAAATATCGATCAGGCACATTATTTTCCGGACCCCATCGTTCTCCAAATGCATAAATAATTGCCTTTTCTTCTATTGCTCGTTTTATATAATATTCTATTTTTTCATTTAAATCATTGTCAGTTCCCGATTTTTCTGGCGGCAAAAGAATCATCTGTTTTGAATCAAATAAATTTCCCCGCACATAATCTAAAGCTACCTTTGGTTCATTATTTTTAATTTCTGTAAATCCAAATGGTAATGTCGGTAAAATCTTAATAGCTTTCGATTTTATATTTTCACTTGCATAATATAGTACTTCTGATGGATAACTCTGCGATTTCACATTCATTGCCACGCGGTAGTCTACTCCTAATTCATCTTGCAAATGAACTTGATAATGAGGTGTTTTCCCTTTTCCAATCATGGATTGTCGTGCTATACCTTTTAGAACGCCGTAGTTCTTTAGGGGCATAGGATCATCTCCTCTTCACAAAATAGAAACACTTGTTCTTTTATAAATTATCCACCAACAAGCAAAAATCCTCCTAAAGCAGAGGATTTCATCAAATATTTTATTGCAATGCATACCACCCGGCAACCTCTACCACCACAATCAACACCGCTCCAAAAATCATAAGCGTCGTCTTCTTTAATAATTCATTCTCACAGTGCGGGATATTACATAAATAGGCCCCAAGTGTAATCCGTGATGGACAAGCAATCGTCGCTACAGATGATGCTGTATTTTGCAGCGTCGTAACATATTGCCACGGAAGCCCTACGTTTTGCGCTGTTTGCATTTGTAGTTTTATAAACATCGCATTCGATCCTGCGTTACTTCCTGTTAAAAAACCACCAATCGCACCAATGAACGGGGCAACAAAAACAAATATCGTTCCAAATATTTGCCCTGCTGCTTCTGCTAACAATGTGTGCATACCCGCCGCACCCATTAATTCTGAAATAGCAATGAACATTGTCGTTGTAATCGCAAACGGTATCCACTGCTTTAGTGTTTGCAATAAAGATTGTTTTAGAATAGTAGAAGGAATACGGAAGAACACAATGGTAAATAAGCATGTAACCCCAAGCCAAAATCCAGGTGAATATAATAATGCTAGTTTATAAGAGTACGTTGGTAAATCAAGAATAGCATAAGATTGCAATATATTATGTAATGACGGAATGAGACGAGAAAGCAAAATACAAACTGTTAAAAATAAATAAGGACTTATAATTTTTAAAATAGAAACTTCTCGCTGCGTCGTTGCAGCATGCTCCGATAACAATTCCTTTTCCTGCCTTGCTGATATTTTAATGATAAGGAAGCCAAATGTAATTGTTACAATTGAACTTAAGATCCCAGCTAGTTCAACGCTAACATATGTATTAGAAAGATAGATAGCTACAGAAAATAAGAGAAAAAACCCTACTGCTTCCTTCCATTTCTGTCTTACCGCAGACCACCCACCTACTACATACAAAGAAAATATAATAAAGTACGCGAATATCGGAATGCTAAGTAGTGCTGTACTAGATCCTAAGTTTACTAATGGCATATTGATAAGCTGCGATCCGATAATTGTTCCCGTTGCCATCGCTCCCCATGAACTTGCTAGTAAACCGATAAAGGATAACAAAACTGCTTGAAACGGTTTATAGCCAAGTGAAAGAAAAATAGGAGCTGACACCATAAAACCAATTCCAAATCCACTTACTGATTCAATAAGTGGACAAATCCCAAAACACATTAAGAGCATTTGTAATAATCGATCTCGTGTAACATGCTCTATAAAGCGTGCAACTTGGTCAATGTAACCCATTTTGTTCATGAGGTGAAATAAAAGAATACCAAAAAACAAAACATATCCGACGATAAAACAAATTAAACTGCCTTTAACCGTTGCATGTACAATTTCTCCCATTTGCAGTCGAAACATTGGCGTTAGTAAAACGATTCCACCGCATACAGCATAGGAAATTAATGAAGCTTTAAGCGATGTTTGCTTAAATACAAATAAACAAATAAAGATCATCATAATTGGAATAAGAGCCAACAAAACAGCCATACCATCATCTCATTTCTTATAAAGTACAATTGTAACTATTATATAACAGTTAGCAGAATATTCAATTCATTCGTAACAGTTCTTCAAATCCCTTTATGTGATGCAGTAGTAGACACATAATACTCCTATGTTACCTTGGCGTATATACAATCTAAGTCGAGAAATACCCCTCGTTGTTATTATCTAAATGGTATAATTTAGATAACGGTGTTCCATTTCACAAAAATGAGGAGGGGGCATATGGGAAGAGAAATACAGTTTGATAACGATAGTATGACGCTAAAATTAAATGGAGTAACAGGGTTCTTTGCCCTAAAATTGAAATTGAAAATCCCTTATAATACGATTCAAAATGTATATGTTGACTATTTTGATGCTCCACAATGGATGCTCCGAATGCCTGGAACTTCCATTTCAGCACTTAACATTTTTGAAGGTAGTTTTAAATATGCTGATGAATGGTATTTTCTCTCTTATGAAAACAAAGTACCTCTTGTAATGATCGAACTAGATGGTCATGAAAAATACAAATATGTCTTTTTTGAAATTGATAATCCTACTAACCTAGCTGCTGAGATTAGAAAACGGATAAGAGATTGATTAGAATTGTAATTATGTAAGGGAATGTAGATTTGAACTAAAGTCGCGATGTTTAAAAAAGTGAAGAAGCTTTCCACCTTTAGAGAGGATTTTTTTGTCTAAAAAAAAGAACACCTTTAAAAAGGCTGAGCATAAATCAAATTTTCGACTTATCTCTCAGCCTTATCATATCTTTATGCTCATTGAGCCACGGCTTGTTTGTTTCTTTCCATAGCTCTCATGGATTCGTCTACTTTAACCATCATGGAACATTCTACTCTCTTACGGAAGATGTCACAGCTGAAATCGTAGATTCCATTGATGGAGCCGGTTGCGTGCAGTGCGTTGGCAGGGCAACCGCCACTGCAGTAAAGTTTTGCCCAGCAGTCCTGACATTCTGGCTTCGAGTAGCAATTGCTTTCTTTAAATTGATATTGCATCTCTTGTTTTGTAATCCCATCCCAGATGTTTCCCATGCTGTATTCGTTATCCCCGATGAACTGGTGGCAAGGGAAAAGCTCACCCCATGGCGTAACAGCGAGATATTCAGTTCCTGAGCCGCAGCCCGAAATTCTCTTTTGGATGCAAGGGCCTTCTGAAAGGTCAAGCATGTAATGATAGAAAGTGAATCCATTACCATCTTCCTCACGCTTTATCATTTCCTTAGCAAGAATTTCGTACTGGTTATAAATATCTGGAAGGTCCTCTTCTGTGAGTGCATATGGTTCCCCAGGATTACAGATAACCGGTTCCATCGAGAGCTTGTCGAAACCAAGATCTGCGATATGAAAAATGTCATTGGTGAAGTCAACGTTGTTATGAGTATAGGTTCCACGCACATAGTATTCTTTATCTCCACGTTTTTTAACGAATTCCTGGAATTTCGGAACGATATAATCGTAACTTCCCTTTCCAGTTACTGTTTTACGAAGGTGATCATGGACTTCTTTTCTTCCATCAAGACTCAATACGACGTTGTACATTTCTTTATTCAAAAAATCAGTGACTTCATCGTTTAGCAACATACCATTTGTAGTAAAGGTGAAGCGTATCGTTTTTTTGTACTCTTTTTCTTTACTTCTTGCGTAAGCAACAATCTGTTTTACAACTTTCCAGGCCATAAGCGGCTCTCCGCCAAAGAAGTCGATGTCGAGGTTTCTGTGGTGACCGGAGCTTTCCAATAGGTAATCGATAGCTCTTTTACCAACCTCATAACTCATAATCGTTCTACTTCCATTGTATTTCCCTTGGCTGGCGAAGCAATATTCGCATGATAAGTTACATGTATGTGCAACATTGAGACAAAGAGCCTTTACATAAGTTTGGCGATTTGTTAAATTAATTGAGAGGCTCTTATATTCATCCTCAGTAAAGAGTTGCCCATCATTTTTTAGCTCTTCGATATCTGCAATGGTTTCCCGAATGTCCTTCTCAGAGATATCGGAATCATGTACGTATTTTTCTAACATCATTGTTATGATTTCTTCTGCAGCAGTAGTCTCATACAGCGCGATGATTTCATAAGCGAGGTCGTCAACAACATGTACTGATCCACTGTAAGTATCGAGTACAATGTTGTACCCGTTTAGTTTATATTGATGAATCATGATTAATAATCAAACTCCTTTTATCTATAAAGTAACACTTCCGTTAATGGAGCCTTTACTTCTTGTTCATATGGGATAAAAATGACCGCCCATCCGGAAAGCAGTTGGGCGGTATCTTTCTTCTTTTCTATCTGTTCATTGTGTTCTCACATTTTTGATTTGCAACTCCGCAAGACGTCTTGCAAGCTGATTGGCAAGATGTTTGGCATGCACCACATCCGCCATGTTTTACTGTATCTGTCAGTTTACGAGTACTTAGTGTTACGATTCTTTTCATAACGTATCACTCCTTTTAAAGAATATTTTTAAGAAACACTTTCAACTTTTGTGAATGTTTTCACATTCACAACTACAATTTGTGAATAACTTCACATTAATCCCAGAAATAATTTTAACAACACCTTTGGTTTACGTCAATCATTCGTGTTACGGAAATTCCACTCGATTGTGCGTATATTTTGATAAAGATTGTCTGCTTCTAATGAAAGTCCCTCATTGTTCAGCTGTTTGATTCATGTGTTTTCATACATAACAAACACCTTTATTTCCTAATAAAATAGAGGCCCCTTAACAGGTAGCCTCTTCTTATTATTTCACTGTAGCGATTAACTCACAAATTGCATTCTGCTTTCCTGTTTCTAATAACTCAATTACCTTACTCCCAACAACAACTCCATCACATACAGTAATCATTTCCTCTATGTGCTCAGCCTTCGATATGCCAAATCCAGCAACTACTGGAATATTTACATGCGCTTTTACTTTTTCTAGGTAACTATGAATTTCTTGCTTAAAGTCACGTCTAACCCCAGTGACCCCCGCTACCGTTACCGCATAAACAAACCCTTGCGATTCCCTCGTAATCTTTTCAATCCGTTCAACTGGACTCGTTACTGTAACAAGTGGAATTAAAGCAATATTCGCATCACGAAGAAGTGGTGCAATAATATCTTGTTCTTCATATGGCAGGTCTGGAACGATAATTCCATCTACTCCAGCTTCAAGACAGCTTCTGATAAACCGTTCTTTTCCAAATGCTAAAATCGGGTTTAGGTAGGTCATAAGTACAAATGGAATATTTACTTCTTGCCTTACTTCCGCTAATGCCTGAAAGATTCCACCGAGCGTTGTGCCATTATCTAATGCTCGTTTTCCTGCTCTTTGAATTGTTGGTCCATCTGCAACTGGATCAGAAAAAGGGATACCAATTTCAACAATGCTCGCTCCTGCTTCATCTAAGAAGCGAATTTGTTCCTTTAATGTTTCTAAGCCACCATCTCCCCCCATTACATATGGGATGAATGCTTTTTTTCCATTTTGAAACGCTGCCGTAATTCTTTCTACTCCCATCATTTACACCTCTTCCATATAACGTTTTATACTTTCAACATCTTTATCACCGCGGCCCGATAAACAAATGACAAGTCCTTCACCTTGCTTCATCGTAGGCGCCAGTTTAAGTGCGTACGCTACAGCATGTGAGCTTTCTAACGCAGGAATAATTCCTTCTTTTTTCGTTAGTAACTGGAATGCAGCCAGCGCTTCTTCATCTGTAATTGAGTTGTAAGAGACACGGCCAATATCTTTTAGCAGACTATGTTCTGGCCCAACTCCTGGATAATCTAGCCCTGCTGAAATAGAATGTGCTTCCTGAATTTGTCCTTCTTCATTTTGTAGGAGATACATCATCGAACCATGAAGGACGCCAACGCTTCCTTTCGTTAGTGTTGCTGCATGCTTTTCTGTATGAACGCCTTTCCCTGCTGCTTCTATGCCGTAAAGAGCAACTTCTTCATCGTGTACAAATGGATAGAACATCCCCATCGCATTACTTCCCCCGCCAATGCAAGCCACAACTGCTTCTGGTAATTTCCCTTCAAGCGCTGCATATTGCTTCTTCGTTTCTTTCCCAATTACACTTTGAAAATCACGTACAATTTGCGGGAACGGATGCGGTCCAAGAACAGATCCCATTACGTAGTGCGTATCGTGCACGTGTGCAACCCAGTAGCGAAGCGCTTCGTTTACTGCATCTTTTAGCGTTCCACTACCCGCTGCAACACTTTCAACTTTTGCTCCTAATAGTTCCATTCTGAAGACGTTTAACTTTTGGCGTTTTACATCTTCTTCTCCCATGAAAATGACGCACTCTAGACCGAGTAATGCGCATACCGTCGCCGTTGCAACTCCGTGTTGTCCAGCTCCTGTCTCAGCTACAACCTTTTTCTTACCCATTCGTACTGCAAGAAGCGCTTGCCCAATTGTATTGTTAATTTTGTGAGCTCCTGTATGATTTAAATCTTCACGCTTTAAATAAATTTTCGCCCCGCCGCAATACTTTGTTAGGTTCTCTGCAAAATAAAGCGGTGTTTCCCTTCCAACGTACGTTTGTAAATAATGCTCCAATTCTTGCTGAAAGGCTTCATCTTGCATCGCTTCTTTATACGCTTCTTCTAATTCTAAAACGGACTGCATGAGCGTTTCTGGAACGTAACGTCCTCCATATATACCGTAATGACCTTTTTTATCTGGATATGCATACTTCATACCTAACACTCCTTCACTTTTCTAATAAATTGTTTTATTTTCTCATGATCTTTCTTGCCATCTGTTTCTACTCCGCTGCTGACATCTACCATATACGGCTTAACAATTTCAATCGCTTCTTTAATGTTTTCAATGTGTAATCCACCAGCTAAAATGCACTTTTTGCGAATTTCATCTGGCATACCATCTAGTAACTGCCAAGAAAATGTTTTGCCATTTCCGCCATGAAACTTTTCTTTCGGACTATCAAATAAGAGAAAATCAGCTTCATAGTCTGGTGATTGCTCTATATCTTCACTCGAATGTACACCAATCGCTTTTATAGACGGAATATTCAATCTTCTAACATGATGATTCCCTTCATCCCCATGTAGTTGTACATGCGTTAAGCCACAATCATTTGCGATTTTCCGGATGACTTCTACCGATTCATTTACAAACACACCCACTTTCATTACATCAACTGGAAGCTCATCAATAATCTGTTTTGCTCTTTCAGGTGTAATTTCCCTTTTGCTTTTCGCAAATACAAATCCAATAGCATCTGCGCCGTATTCACAAGCTACTTTTGCTGTTTCTACATCGGTAATGCCGCAAATCTTCACTTTCATGTTGTCACCTTCAGCGATTGGAAAAAGTCTCCGACGGAAGGTGTAGTCATCAGCGCTTCCCCAACAAGAATACCCTTTGCCCCGGCCTTCTTCACACGCATGATATCTTCTTCCGTATGAATTCCACTCTCACTAATCCAAAGTATATTTTCCTCATTTAGCCGTTTTCCTAGATTTTCAGTTGTGCTGAGATCTACTTCAAATGTTTTCAAATTACGATTGTTTATTCCAATCACATGAGGGTTTAGTTCTAGCGCTATCTCTAATTCTGCCTCATTGTGTACTTCTACAATTACTTCTAATCCGAGCTCTTGTACATATGCATATAATTCTTGTAACTTTTGCTTCGGCAAGGCAGCAACGATAAGTAAAATGAAATCCGCTCCAGCATCATACGCCCGATCAATTTGAATCGTATCGATGATAAAGTCTTTACATAGAAGCGGAATATTACTATTTGATCGTGCCGTTTCTAAATCGTGAAAAGATCCTTTAAAAAACTGACCATCCGTTAAAACAGAGACAGCTCCGGCACCACACTCTTCATACGTTTTCACTTGTTTCGTTACGTCTACATGTAAATTAATATCCCCTTTAGATGGTGAAGCTCGCTTCACTTCAGCAATGACTGTGAATTTCTGCAACGCTTCTACAAGGGAGTGTGACTTCCGTTTTTTCTTCACCGGTGTATATGTTTCGCGCAGCACTCCTACTTCTTTTTTCTTCTGCTTAACAATTTTATCTAAAATTGTTTCCATTTAGTTCACCTTCTCTAATCTTTTATTACTAGCTGCAATTAATTCATTTAATTTCGCTAGTGCTTTTCCCGAATCTATACTTTGAGCCGCAATATGAATCCCTTCTTCAATTGTCTCTGCTTTTCCATTTGCAAAAAGGGCTAGACCTGCATTTAATAACACCGTATCACGATATACACTCTTTTTTCCTTGTAGTACCCCGAATGTAATATTGGCATTTTCTTTTGCATCTCCGCCTCTAATCTCTTCATTTTTCACACGAGAAAACCCATATTCTTCTGGCGTAATACTTGCTTCTATAATCTTATTATCTTTTAAAATCACCACATGATTTTCTCCTTGCAGAGATGCTTCATCTAAAAATCCGCTCCCATTTACAACAAGCGCTTGTTTTCTACCGAGCTTTTGCAATACCTCTGCTACAGGCATGAGCATATCTCGTTTGTATATGCCAACAAACTGTGTTTCTAAATCAATCGGATTTGTAAGCGGACCGATTAAATTAAAAACGGTCGGTACATTTAGCTCTTTTCTTATTTTCATAATGCGCTTAAGTGCTGGATGCATCGCTGGTGCAAATAGAAAAGCTATGCCTACTTTTTCTAATAAATAGTCAATTTCTCTTGGCGTACATGCAATATTGACACCGAATTCTTCTAATAGATCCGCACTCCCTGTTTTACTAGAAACAGCGCGATTCCCATGCTTTGCCACCTTTACACCAGCACCGGCAAGTACGAAAGCAGATGTTGTACTAATGTTGAATGTTTGTGCACCGTCTCCGCCTGTTCCGCAATTATCCATTGCTCCTTTTATATGACTTGCAAATGGTAATGCCTTTTCCCGAAGAGCACGAACGAGACCATATATTTCATCCGCTGTTTCACCCTTTGCCTTTAACAATGCTAAAAAAGCAGCAATTTCACTTTCTAATATATCTTCACTTAAGAGTGCAAGGCCTGCTTCATACATTTCCTGTTCCGTTAAGTTCTGGCTTTCTACTAATTTTCGTAGATAACTGTTCATACTCGCTCCTCCTCTTTCACATTAGATAAAAATGCACGCATTAATTTCCCGCCCTCTTCCGTCGCAATTGATTCCGGGTGAAACTGTAATCCAAAGAGTGGATAATAGTTATGGCAAACTGCCATGACTTCCCCATCATCCATCGCTGTTGCTAGTACATCGAAACACTTTGGAATCGTATGCTTCGCTGCCACGAGTGAATGATAGCGCATCGCAGTTAACGGCTGCGCGACATATGAAAATATCGATGTGCCATTATGTTTTACCCGTGATGTTTTCCCATGTTTTATATGTTCTGCCCTTACAATTTCCCCACCAAATGCCGAAATAATTGCTTGGTGTCCAAGACAAATGCCAAGAATCGGAATTTGTTTATAAAAATGCCTGATTACTTCGATGCAAATCCCTGCATCTTCTGGTTTTCCAGGTCCTGGCGAAAGAATAATTGCTTTTGGTTTCATTTCTTCAAGTTCTTGAACCGTCACTTTATCATTTCGCAGTACCACTATCTCTTTGTAATACGCCCCCAACAATTGATACAGGTTATAAGTGAACGAATCATAATTATCGATGAGTACAATCATTTCATTACCTCCAAAAGTGCTTTCGCTTTATTCAATGTCTCCTCATATTCAGCAATTGGATCTGAATCATAGACAATACCAGCTCCCGCCTGCACATATGCTTTCTTATCTTTTACAACCATTGTGCGAATCGCAAGCGCCATATCAAGGTTTCCAGAAAAAGCTATATATCCTACTGCTCCGGCATATACATTTCTTTTTTCCTTTTCTAATCTATTTATAATTTCCATCGCTCTAATTTTCGGGGCACCGGATACAGTGCCAGCTGGCAAACAATAAGCTAATGCGTCAAAACAACTCATTTGTTTTTTTAATATTCCGGAAACTTCAGATACAATATGCATAACGTGCGAGTACTTCTCTACTTCCATATACTTATCTAATCTAACAGAACCGACTTCACTTACTCGCCCGATATCATTTCTCCCTAAATCTACAAGCATCATATGTTCAGCACGCTCTTTCTCATTTGCTAACAACTCTTTCGCTATCTCTTCATCCTCACCTTTTGTTTTTCCGCGTGGTCTTGTTCCTGCAATCGGATTTGTCATCACCTTATCATTTCGTACAGACAGTAAGCTTTCTGGTGAAGAACCAAGCACAACATAATCTTGGAAATCAATATAAAACATATATGGTGATGGATTTGCAATACGAAGTTTGCGATATAATGCAAATGAATTGCCTATAAATTCACTTTGCAGACGCTGAGACAATACAACTTGAAAAATATCACCAGCTCGAATGTATTCTTGTGCCTTTTCTACCATTTCGCAAAACTTTTCTTCCGTTATAGAAGAAGTAAAGGATAAAGAAGACTGCATTTCTGTTACTTGTTCTTCTTCTCCATGTAACACATTTTGTTTATATACCTGCAATCTCTCATACACTTCTTCAAAAGAGTCTGTATCGTCTTCTCTGTATACATATACAAACGATAATTTCTGACGTAAATGATCGTATACAACAAACTCGCGGTATAGTAATACATGAACCTCTGGAATATTTATCGGATCAAACAGTTCTTCTCCAATATCTTCATATTGCCGAATCACATCATAACCAATATATCCAACTGCTCCTCCGCAAAATGGAAATGGACTTTCCACCTCCGATGGCGCAAGTATCTTTTTCAATGCTTGCAATACGTTTTCTTCTATCTGTTCACTCCTACCATTTATCGTAATCTCTACCGCTGTGCCACTACTTTTGATTTCTCCGTATGGATTACATCCTAAATAGGAATAACGTCCCTTATCTTGATGAAGCTGTGAGCTCTCGAGTAAAAATTTTTTCTCACCTTTCATCCGGCGATATAAAGCAATCGGTGTCACACTATCTCCTTCTTCTTCATCAATGACCAAAAATGTCTTTCCTTGCTTCTGTTGAAATTGTTCTTTCGTTATCATGACTGCCACCTCACTATTTAAAATAAAAAAGTCCCCTGCATATCGGAATATGCAGAGGACGATAAATTTACCGCGGTACCACCTCGTTTGGATGCAAAAGCATCCCTCTTTATTCAGGTACAAATATATACCTTATCCTTGTAACGGCGGAACCCGGGTTGCCTACTTCTTTCGGTTCAGCATACCTCTCGTAAGCCCATTCTGTATATGGCACCGCACCGGGCTCCCACCTATCCCCGGCTCTCTGGAACGTCTCCAATATACGTACTCTTCTTACTTAAACGATTTAGTTTATTTAGTTCATTTATTTTTATACAGGATATTCAAAAAGTCCGGTAAAGATAGCTTTCGCATTTCTTCGCCTGCGTCGCCAGTCTGGTACTCATGTAGTTCTATCTACACTCCGTATCCTCCTTTTTGAACAAATATTTATACACAAAAAGGGAGTACTCATCCTATAAAAAGGACGGGTACTCCCGTGGTGCCACCTTAATTCGTTACACATGTAACGCACTTTGCCGTATCAAAAGTTAATACGTGTCTCTTGTATCGATGAGATCATGTCGCCAAAGCCTACTTCTTTCGGTTCGGTTTGGAAGCTCCGAAGGCCATTCCATATTAATTCCATACTGATTCGCACCAACCATCAGCTCTCTGACATGTTCATAATACGTACTCTTCTTCATCAACGCTTGCATTTTTTTAAGTTGCATTCATTATATTCTCTACTTTTCCGAAAAGTCAACGCTTTTCAAAAAAAAAATATTTTTTCTTCATTCAATATTATATTGACAAAACAACCCGTTTTTATGTAAATATAATAAATACTCTATTAAAATCAAAGTTTTTTGTCAGAAAATTATATATTCGAAAAATAAAACAATGTCAAAAAACGCTTACATTTCAGAAAATTCGTATTTGTATATGGATTTTCTGAAATAATCATGATAGATTATAAATATGCAAAATTCATCAAAAGATATTACAAAAGGAAGGGGAACTACATGAGTACGCAGATGTTAATTTTAACTTCTATCTCTATCTACATGCTCGGGATGCTAGTCATTGGCTATTTTGCCTATAAACAGACATCCAACTTAACAGATTATATGCTTGGCGGGCGTACACTAGGCCCCGCAGTAACAGCATTAAGTGCTGGAGCAGCCGATATGAGCGGCTGGCTGTTAATGGGATTACCCGGTGCTATGTTTAGCGTTGGATTAAGTAGTAGCTGGATTGCGATTGGCCTTACACTTGGCGCATACGCAAACTGGATCTATGTCGCTCCTCGCTTACGTACCTACTCAGAAATTGCTAACAACTCTATTACTATTCCAGAATTTTTAGAGCATCGTTTCCATGATGCATCTCATATGCTACGCCTTGTTTCTGGACTTGTTATTATGATCTTTTTCACATTTTATGTAGCTTCAGGATTCGTCTCAGGTGCAGTATTATTCGAAAATTCATTTGGACTAAATTACCATGTTGGATTACTTATTGTTGGAAGCGTTGTTGTAGCTTACACATTATTCGGCGGCTTCTTAGCTGTAAGTTGGACAGACTTCGTTCAAGGAATCATCATGGTGGTTGCTCTTATCCTTGTTCCGCTCGTAACAATTATGAATGTAAATGGCCTTGGACCAGCATTTGATACAATTAAATCTATTGACCCAGCACTATTAGATATTTTTAAAGGAACATCCGTATTAGGTATTATTTCATTATTCGCCTGGGGTCTTGGTTATGCTGGACAACCTCATATTATCGTACGCTTTATGGCTATTTCATCTGTAAAAGAAATTAAAAGCGCACGCCGAATTGGTATGAGCTGGATGATTTTCTCTGTAGTGGGAGCTATGTTTACTGGTCTTATCGGTATCGCTTACTATTCAAAAGCAGGATTAAAGCTCTCTGACCCAGAAACAATTTTCGTTGAACTAGGTAATATTTTATTCCATCCATTAATTACTGGATTTTTATTAGCAGCTATTTTAGCAGCTATTATGAGTACAATCTCTTCTCAGCTTCTTGTTACATCAAGTGCGGTAACGGAAGACATATATAGAACATTCTTTAAACGTTCTGCATCTGATCGTGAGCTTGTATTTGTTGGTCGTATGGCCGTTCTTGTTATTGCACTTATTGGTTGTGGATTAGCATTTAAACAAAACGACACAATCTTAGCACTTGTTGGCTATGCTTGGGCTGGCTTCGGTTCTTCATTTGGTCCTGTCGTTTTACTAAGCTTATACTGGAAACGTATGACAAAATGGGGCGCGTTAGCTGGAATGATCGCTGGTGCTGCAACTGTTATCACGTGGACACAATTTAAGTTTTTAAAAGATTTCCTATATGAAATGATTCCAGGTTTCACAGCAAGCTTACTAGCAATTGTTATTGTTAGTTTACTAACAAAACCTTCAAAAGAAGTTGAAAAGCAGTTTGAGGAATTTGAAAAAACTGCATAATATTTTTTAGAATAGAGACCCTCCACTTTCATCATAAAAGTGGAGGGCCTTTTTTTTATGTACCTTTCGACAATTTTTTCTTTGAAATTAACAATTTCTTTATGTTTCGTTAAATTAACTATAACACTACTTCGTTATAGTATTAGTATCAGCACTTATACAGAGAGGAGACTTCGAAATGATGGCATCAATAAGAAACCAAAATCAAAAAAATTTTTCACCTATCACAAATACTTCTTGCCCAAACATACAATCAAAACCTCGAATTTCACTTGCTCCTTCTGTTGTATCTGTAATTGGTGTGCATATACAAAAAAACAAACTAAAAATAAAAGTAGGACAAAGCGCTGAATTATCTGCCTCTGTTCTCCCAATTCAAGCAACAAATCAAGAACTTATTTGGACAAATATGAATCATGACGTTATAACAATTCATACAGATGACGACAAAGCCATCATAACGGGAAAGAACCCTGGGCGAGCTGTCGTGATCGTAACAACTGCCGAAGGGAAATTTCGAGATTTATGCGTCGTTTATGTTCATCCTTTTATAACAAATCCAAAATAAAATCCCTTGCTTTGTTAAGCAAGGGATTTTATTTATCCTTGTGACTTAAAATGATCATGGGCCTTTTCTGCTAACATTTTACGTTCCTCTGGCTTTTGGAGATACTCTATAACTGTCTCCGCAATCTTTTCATGAGGGACAAAAACAATTCCTGGCCACTCTGCTTCATCATCAGGATTACTAGTTTCAGAGATAATGAATTTATGATTCGCGACAGCGTAAGAAACCCTCGGCGTTTCAAGAATACCCGTTAAATAGTAGTGTAGATTTAAAACAATTTTGGATCTCGCGATAAGTTCATTTCTGAGAATTCCCCATACATTGCTATTAAAAATAATATTTAAATCTGGTGCAAGCTTTTTTAACTGATCAAAAATTGCATTACGGCGCTTATTCATAGCACCGATAAATAATACATCAATGTCTTCAGAGATAGGCTTTATAAAAGTATCTGTTTTAATCTTTAAAGTAGGAGCATAATTCATTTTGACATGTTTCACTTCTTTTCCTAATTCTTTCTTTTTCAACCAAGCAATATTTTGAGAACTGTAATCCCAAATTATCCTATTTCTCAATATATTGCGATAAATAATATTATCATAAGGGCATCCATCATATAGCTGCTCTAAATTATAAATAATCGCATCTTCTGGAATCTCAACAGGAGTACGGACATATGAATGTGCACCAAAAACTATTGTATTATTCGCGTTTGTTAATAGTGTTTCTGATATAATCGCCGTTTTCCCCTGCTGTTCTAATTTCCATTTTAAAGCCCTGGCAACATCAATAAAACTTATATATGTATATGGCCATATATAAAGACAATAGTCATAAGATTCGTTGAAATACGCTTCAAATGCTTTTACATTATTTTGATAAAGAACTACTTCAGGATGCTCAGCTAGAAGTTTATCGGCATATTTTTTCCCAATCTTATGCAATCCCGCATAGTACGCTGATATACATTTTTTCAGCTCAACAGCCTCTCTTTGACTCGGTGAGAGATCCATTTCAAGAAGGAGACCTGCAATCAAAAAGGCTTTTAGATGATCTCGATCATAGTAATATTCCAATGCAGGTAATAGCTCATTGGGTGTACCACCATGTACTGAAGCTCCTAGTTCAACGGCCCATCTAATTAATTCCATTTTCTTTCCGCTCTCCCCTCTGAGAACAAATTATATATTTTTCCATTTTTTACATAAAAACTAATTTCATTCCTTTTACTATTTATGAAAATTCCGTTTTAGTTATTCTGCTTTTCATATAATTCATATACATATCAACTTCACATCCTATATAGCCAGCAAATCTTAAATTTCAGCATCAAAATATAAAGTGAACCTTTAAATCAGCGTGATTTTTCTTCATCTCCGTCTCGCTTTCCCATTTTTCTCTGTACATCGAGAGAATAAAAATAAGAGTGGCTCTTGAGACCACTCTTATCACTTGTTCATTATATGATATTCCACTTCAATTTGCGGATGAATGCTTTTTAACAAAGAAACAAATTGTTGCTTATCTTTCAGTGAGACAAGCTCTGCTTGAAACTGAGAACCACAAAGTATTTCCAGTCTATCAAAGGACAATGCCGGAGCTGCTAGTGGATTTTTTGTTCTTGAAATTTTCCTTATATCCTTAATTGAAATTCTTTTTTTCATCGGCCCATATCGAATAATAATTTGTTCATTCTCTACCGTATACCCTGTTGTAAACCAGCTCCAAATGAGAAGAATTGCAAGAGGAATGGTGAAAAATAGAAGGAAATAGTCCCTTCCTGCAAGAAAAGGAGCAAAACAGGCAGCGACGCCCGCCAAATAAATTTACTATATCCATGCATCTTTTTTGTAAATGTAACGATTTTATTTGTAAGTAAACAATTTTATTATTACTCAACAAAAAGGATATCCTCACTCGTTTTCTCTCTTTGACTCCACTGGGCATGCGGCTAAAAAAGGAACGGATCCTCTCTCCCACCCAAAAAGAAAGGTTTTTTATCAGTTTTTCAATTTATATAGAAAAAGCTGTTAGGATCGCCCCTAACAGCCTACTAATTATCTATACATACACTACAGGTCTTGCGTAAATGCTACACTTTGCACCGGCTCTTTTTGCGTACGTTTTTGCTGCTGCAGCAAGAAAATAGACACACCGCATAATACGAGAACACTACCAATCACTTGCATCACATTTAACTTCTCACCAAGCAAGAAAAAGGCAAGTATAGACGCACCAACAGGCTCGCCTAAAATACTCATTGAAATCGTTGTGGCATTCACATAATTTAATAACCAGTTATTAATCATATGTGAAGCAGTTGGTACAATCGCAAGCAAAATGAAAATCCACCAATCCCATGTGGAATATCCTGTAAATGGCACACTCATGATTACATTATAAATAGCTATAAATAGCCCCGCAAATGCAAACACGGTAAAGCTATAAATCCAGTGTGAAACTTTTTTTACAGTTGTTTGCCCAATAAATAAATAACCAACAACTGCAATTACGCTTAAAAAGGATAAAATGTCTCCTATCACCGCTTGCTCACTTAATCCTAAATCTCCCCATCCAATACACATTACACCTAAGATGGCAATCCCCATTGTGGCAATCGCTGAAGAAGTCGTTCTTTCTTTAAACAGAAAAAAACCTCCAACTAGCGATACGATGGGCTGGAGCGCTAAAATAATCGTTGAACTTGCTACAGTTGTAAACTTTAAAGATGCGAACCATAAAAGGAAATGCAGTGCTAAAAAGAATCCAGATCCTATTAAAAAACACCAATCTCGCGCTTGAATTCTGCGAAACTCTTCACGCTTTTTCCAAACGATTGGAAGCATAAGGATTACAATAATCCATAATCGATACATACTTAAAATTGAAGATGGCGCCGAGGACATCTTTACGAAAACTGCTGCAAATGAAATGGCTATAATAGAAACTGCTAACGGTAGTGCGATTGATTTTTCTTGTTTCAAAGTTGTTTTGCCCCTCTCCTGTAAAAATCCCCACCTCATTATATATAAACCCAATTTAATCTTTCAACATATAAATCTTTGTTATGAAAAACAAAAACGAACCTGCACTTACTGTCTCACCTTGTTTTCACTTAGGATGTGGGCTGAATCACTTCTATCCATCGCCGTACCCTCTCTCCCATCTAAAAAAGAAAGCTTTTACCTCAACCTTTCTTCCATCATATGAATACTATTTTTTTAGATTCTTCATACTACTATGGTAAAATATAAAATGAGAAGCACAGGTAGTAAATATATCCTTTCATTTTGACTATCTGCGCTACCCTCACAAAGCAACTACAGCATATTTTTTATTTAGGGGGATCACACATGAGTCAAGCAATCGGGAGAATAGAAGAACTTTCATTTTACAGTACATCACTTCAAGAAGAGATTACACTTCTCGTCTATTTACCAGCTAATTATACACCGCTGCACAAACACACCGTTGTAATTGCACAGGACGGAAGAGATTATTTCCAGCTTGGTAAAGCGCACCGCGTAATTGAGCATCTTCGTGAAAATGAAGAAATTGACCGAACAATTATTGTCGGTATTCCATATAAAAATGTGCACGATCGTAAAGAAAAATACTTTCCAAACGATGTGAAAAATAGCGCATACATTCGTTTCCTAGCTCACGAACTCGTTCCATATATTGATGAAAACTATCCAACTTATCAAATGGGAAAAGGTCGCGTATTAATTGGCGATTCCCTTGGCGGTACAGTGTCCTTTATGACATCACTTATGTATCCGCATACATTTGGTAAAGTTGTTATGCAGTCCCCATTTGTTGATGAAACCGTACTGAGCCTTGCAAAAGATTTTACAGAGCCACAAACATTAGAAATTTATCATGTAATTGGGACAGAAGAAACTGCTGTGAAAAGAACGGATGGGCAAATTTCTGATTTTGTAGAGCCAAATCGCGAATTACATGCCTTGCTTACAGAGAAAAATTTCACAACGCATTACGAAGAATTTGAGGGAAATCATACATGGAAATATTGGCAAAATGATTTACCAAAAGCATTTTCTTACATTCTATCAATGAAATAATAGGGAGCAGTGTTCAGAATTATTTGATATAATAGAAAAAGAGATTTATTTTTCTCAAAATCTAACTAGACTTACAAAGGGAGGAATTGAAAGATGAAACTAGGCATTGTAATTTTCCCATCAAAAATGATTCAAGATAAAGCGAACGGATTGCGTAAGCGTTATGATCCGCATTATGCATTAGTTCCACCACATATCACATTAAAAGCACCCTTTGAGGCACCAGATGAGCAATTAGAAACAATTGTACAAGAACTGCATACAATCGCAAACAAAACAAATCCGTTTACCCTTCATGTTGGAAAGGTAAGCTCATTCGCACCTGTTAATAATGTTCTTTATTTCAAAGTAGAAAAAACACCTGAACTTACATTGTTAAATGAAGAAATGCATAAAGGATTCTTCACACAAGAGCGTGAATATGCATTCGTACCACATTTAACAATTGGACAAAATTTATCAGATGCAGAGCATGCTGATGTATTAGGTCGCTTACGTATGAAAGACTTTTATTACGAGCAACCAATCGACCGTTTCCACCTTCTATATCAATTAGAAAATGAAACATGGACAGTATATGAAACATTCCATATTGGAAAGGGGAACAACTAATTTGCAAGCACAAATCGTACAAACAGATCAGCAGCTAAGAGACGCATTCTCTGTACGCAAACAAGTCTTTGTTGAAGAACAACATGTGTCTGCTGAAGAAGAATACGATGAATTTGAAGAAACTTCTAAACACATCGTTATATATGATGAGGATATTCCAGTTGGGGCAGGTCGCTTTCGCATCGTTGATGACATCGGGAAAATGGAACGGATATGCGTTCTCGCTTCCCATCGCAAAAAGGGTGTTGGAAAAATCATTATGGACTCGCTCGAAGCATATGCGAAAGAAGAATCGCTACCAAAATTGAAACTTCATGCGCAAACACAAGCGGAACCTTTTTATAAGAAGCTCGGATATGAAACTGTTTCTGATGTATTTATAGAAGCAGATATACCACATGTTGTTATGATAAAAGAAATTTAATCTAATGAAAAAAGCCTTAGCCTATAAAAATATAGAGCTAAGGCTTTTTCTATTAGCTAGAAGTATAACTCAATCAGATTATAATCCCTATCAAGAAATCTGATACCAATCAATTTTATGTGTTAATTGTTGTATTAACTGTTAAATTATTCGTAGAAGTTGACGTAGAAGCTGCTGTTACATTAATAAATTCTAGCATTACAGGCTGACTTTCTGTAAGTGCTGCACCAAGAACTACTTGTGTTGTCGATAAAGTCGTCATAAGATCCGCTTGTTGAAGCACACCATTCACGTACAGATTCACATAAGAATCACCTGCTATAACAGGTAAATTTACTACTGCCGTTCCGCTATCATCTGCAAAATTCGCTGCAGGAATTGTAGTAACTCCTCCTACAACCATCCCTGCCGTTACAAACGCCACAAATCTGTTACCAGTAGGAGTAACGGTCGTATTCGTCGTTGTTGTAACCTCTCCTGAAATCGTACTCGTTGCTGTAATTACCATTTTAATTAGTGAAACCGCCATCGTTTAAATCTCATCCTTCCTTAATATACAGTAATAAACTGAAGTATAATTGGCACACCTTTTAATGGAACCTCGTCGATTAAAAGTGTCAATTGACCATCTTCAACTCTGTAAGCTATCGGTGGTTGAAGAACACCATTCACAAATAAATTCATACACGAAACTTGATTCGGTGACAAAATCTGTGTAGTTCCATACTCCTGTAGCCCATCACTATTTGTATAAATTAACTTCTGACCATCTGAAAGAGCATAATAAATTTCATTTGTTACTCTCCTAGGTCCTGTCGGCGCATTATAAACTGGAAATGCAACGTAGTGACAACAACAGAGACTCTCTTCCCTTCTCTTCACAATACATGACCTCTCTATTTTTGATAGACTATCATATACACCACTATAGAAAATGCACTTTAAATATATTAATATTCTAAATCCTTATTTTTGCGCAAACGTATGTCCTATACTTTTCAAAAATTCTACATAAAACTGACCCCAGTATTCAAAATATCCGAATGCAAACATGTCCATATACTCTTTTTAACATTGCCTTTTCGCCTTTCTTCCGATAAAGTTATTATTTGATCCCATATTTGAAGGTGAAGTTATGACAATGGAGAAATTTTCGCAAAAATTATTAACACATGCTAGCATTCCGCAGGCAATATATCATATCCCGAAAACCTCTGTTGATTTAATCCCAGAGAAAGAAGCAGATGCAGCTTATTTTCGTGCCCTAGAGCGACAAGGCGTCTATTTAAATGAAAAACAATTAGAAGCAGTCAGAACGACAGAAGGTCCTGTTCTTACATTGGCCGGAGCTGGGAGCGGGAAAACATCTGTGTTAACAACTCGCGTTGGCTATTTAATTAATGTAAAAAATGTTCATCCACGCAACATTTTACTACTTACGTTTACACAAAAAGCTGCTGAAGAAATTCGAAGCCGCGTAGCAAGTTTACCTGGAATGAACCGTTCTGCAAGCCAATATGTCGTCGCAGGCACATTCCATTCCGTCTTTTTAAAATTGCTTCGCAGTCAAGGATACAACCAGCAGATTTTAGCAAATGAAAAACATAAACAAATTATGATAAAGAAAATTTTGAAAGAATTGCGCTTAAAAGACGATTATGACGCAGAAACAATGCTCGCAATGATTTCACTCGAGAAAAATAAATTAAATCGTCCAAAAGATGTACAAGCAAAAACACCCGTTGAACAAGAATTCCGTGAAGTATATGAACGCTATGAAGATGTAAAACAAAGATATGGATATATAGATTTTGATGATATCTTACTAGAAACATTCTATATGCTTGAAAATAACGCACCTTTATTAACACAATTACAAAATAGATTCCATTACATTGAAGTCGATGAATTTCAAGATACGTCGTATGCGCAATATGAGATTGTAAAACTGTTAGCTTCGCCGCGAAATAATTTATTTATCGCGGGAGATGACGATCAAGCCATATACGGCTGGCGCGGCGCGAGCCATCAAATTATCTTATCCTTCCCAAAAGAATTTGAAGATACAACCATTATTGCTTTAAATACAAATTATCGTTCTAATCCATTTATCGTTGGTCTTGGAAACGAAGTCATTAAACTGAATCAAGAACGTTTTAAAAAAGAATTATATTCTGTTCATGAAGAAGGTATACAGCCATTTTATGCACGCCCTGCCACTACTCTTGATGAGGCAAATCAAATCCTGCAACTCATTCAAGATAAAGTAGCGAGCGGCGAACGAGAATACAAAGACTTTTGTTTATTATATCGTACGCACTCTGTCAGTCGTTCTTTACTCGACCAACTAACGATTCATAAAGTTCCGTTTATCAAACACGGTGCAAGCCAATCGTTCTATGAGCATTCTTTAATTAAGCCCGTACTCGATCAGCTACGTCTCGCATATGAACCGTTTCGAATCGAATCGCTCTCAAACATATTGCCGACGATGTATATCGGCCGTGATGAATGCATCTCATTTATTGAACGCGAGCAGTGGAAATACGGCGAAGGAAGATTCCCTTCCCTCCTCCATTTTCTATTGCTAAACCCGAGTTTAAAACCATTCCAAGTCAAAAAAATAAACGAACGGATTGACTTCATTAAATTCATTAAAGAATTAGAACCAAAGAAAGCACTAAAAGAAATTATTAAAGGTAAGGGTAAATATCTAGAGTACCTACAAAGCAATGACCGCTCTTCCTTTACGATGCATAAAGACATACAAGAAGAAATGCTCGAAGAATTAATGGAATCGGCTACTCGATTTACCGATATCCCTTCCTATTTAGAATTTGTAAGCACAGCGATTCAAAGCCAAAAAGAAATGGAAGCATTAAAAACAATGCAACAAAAAGATGCAGTTTCTCTCATGTCAATTCACAATGCAAAAGGACTGGAATTCCCATGTGTCTTTTTACTTGGAGCAAGCGATGGTATACTGCCTCATTCTTCTTCTTTAAAAGATGCAAATGACCGTGTGACTGATACTTCTGAAGCGTTAGAAGAAGAAAGAAGGCTCATGTATGTCGCCATCACTCGCGCAAAAGAAGAACTGTATATTTCCTCTCCGCAATTTTTTAGAGGAAAAAAATTAGATGTATCGAGATTTTTATATATTGCCCAGAAAGACTTACAAAAAAATCCAACACCTTAACATATGGTGCTGGATTTTTTCATATATTCCTCAAATAATATCCTGCTTATTGTCCAATACAATTCGTCAAATCCGCCACTGCTTTAAACAGGAATCACCTTTGTCCTCCGTAATATCGACTCTTCTCGACTCATATTCTAATAGTAAAAACTTGAGGGTAGGGAAGTGAACAATATGAGCTGTAATTCTAGCGACGGGCATGATACATACTTTGATGAAAGCTGTGTATGTAATGTTGTCAAATTCATACATGAATTACAAGAATGCACATCTACTGCTTATTCATCGCAGTATAATGCTCCATTCCTTGGTTCGCATTATGCAGCAAAAGCAGCAAACACACGGCCATTTATTTTATTCACAAATTCAGGAAACCCATTCGAATTATCTGTTCCTTCTGCAAGTAAATATTGCCGCTCTCCTATTTTCCGTGTACAAAGTGTAGATAAAAATTGCTACGCCGTACTTCAAGCATTGATCGTTATTGTAGGAAAAGAACCTGACACGAGCCCAAACCCTGTTTGTACTTACTTAAGTATTCCACATGCTGAATTGCATGCAACTTCCTCTCGTGTCACGGTTGATTTACATTGTTTTTGTGGTATTCAATGTTTGCGTGATGCATTTGTTACAATCTGCTGAGCATATAACAGCATAGTATAACCTTTTAACATATATAATTTTTCTCGTCCATTAGCTTCTCGATTCTTCACCGTAGTATCTCAATATGTCCGCAAAATTACCCCTTCGCTATATGCCATGCTTTAAAGGTATATCCCTCTCCGATACAATATAGCTTCATTGTCTTATTACAAAAATTCTTTTTCATATATTTTCATACAAAACAAAAACACTCACGATAACATGAGTGTTTTTCAACCTTGATTTTGTTGATTAGAAATGTTCTTTTTCTTACCACAATTACAACCCTTTTTCTTTACGAATCCTTGCTGTTGTAATTGTTGTGCCTGTTGCTGATATAAATGTTGTTGCTGCGCTTGTTGTTGCATTTGCTGCCACTGTTGAAGACTATATGGATTTGGTTGCAGATTACCTTCCATAACAAACATCTCCTCTGCTGTGCATTTCTATCTATTCACTATATGAACAGCCTATCCTTTCTGTTCACCTATTTTTACGCTATTAAAGTCCGATTTTTTCAACTAATCATCAGTTAAAAACCTCTATTCTTCAACAAATCGTCCAATTATCGTTTCAATAATAGCCGCTGCCCCGGCGAGTGCCAACAACGCTAATACAGGTTCTGCAACTTTAGGAATCCAATGATACAAGAGAAGTAAAAATGCACTAATCCATACACCTGTACACCAATAACAACTTAACAATTCACCAATCCATTTTTGGAGTCCAGTCCCCTTCACTTTCATATATGTAGACATGGTTCCGTCTTGTTCTTGAATTTGTACTTCTTCAATAAAAGGGGAGCGTATAAAGCTGGTAATTTTATCGTATACAATGAGACGCGTAAACCGAAACACAGCTAACGAAAAAATAAAGAATAAAAACCAACTATTGGAGAACATTCTTCTCATCTCCTTATTTCTATTTACCGAAACATAAAACATATCGGAAGCATCCAAAGCCGAAGACTTTACTCTCCTTTAAATGAGGACAAATAAAGGCTTATCCCGAAAAAAAAAACATCCTATGAACCGTAACCGATTTGCTCCTATTTCAATACTCTAATAGTGTAAATGAAAACTAAATATAAGGAGTGAAATTCATGAGTTGTAAAGATGAAAGACATGATCATCACCATCACCGCTCAAACTGCGTATGTGACGTGGTAAAATTTATCGATGAATTGCAAGATTGTGCTTCTTCTGCTTGCCCAACAGGCTGTGACGTTCCATTTTTAGGAGCAAATCAAGGCGCTAAATTCGCAAACACTCGCCCTTTCTTGTTATATACTACAGAAGGAGAGCTTTTTTCTTCCGTATTTTTCCAAGAAAACAATCCTGGAATATCAAGTGATGATATCTGTGCAAGTGCCCCTATTTATCGCGTAGCGAGTGTAGATGATTGCTGCGCTGTATTACAGATATTAGTTCCGCCTGGACTTACTCCAGAAACGGCTGCAACACCTGAGGATATTGTTTGTGCGTTTTTAAAACAAACAATACCACAATTAATCTCTACAAATTTATCTATTACAGTTGATTTAAATTGTTTCTGTGCGATTCAATGTTTACGTGATGTAAATGTTCCAGGCGTATAATCGCTTGATTAGAACAATCTGTAAAACTAAAAAACTATGAGGTGGTAGGTATTCCTACCACCTTTTCTATATCCCCATAATTTGAATCGATACAATCTCTTCAAACTTCACTTGGAATTTTTCGAATGTTTGTGCTGAATTAATAGATACATAACCATCTTCATACGAAATGATAAACCCTACATATATATCCTTCACTGTTATTACGCGGCATTTTACATTTGGAATGTAATGCGGTCTATGAAGAAAAAAATATATTTTCTCTTCATTGTCCATATCCTTAAACGATTTTTTCGTCAAATCTTTTAAAAAAATTTGTGGCTTCCCATCCTCTTTTTCTTCCGCTAGCTCATCTACCACCTCTGTTGATTCTTCGGCTTCTTCTAATACCTCTGTTACGTCTGTTACTTCCACTAACTCAATACCTTCTATAATGTCTGAACTTCCTTGTTGTTCTTGTTCTGTTAGTATCTCTTCATCCGATGTAACGATTTCTTCTTGAACAAATGGCCCTACTTTATCTTCCTCGACGACTTGCTCTTCTTTCACAACATTTTGCACTTCTTCCTTTTTTTCAGAAACGCTTTGATTCAATTTAAGAATAAACGTTTGTTGTATATTCCACTTACTTTTCTCCAAATTAGGTTCTGCCGTATAAAGACGAGGCTGGTTTTTTATATCCTCAGTTTGCTTTTTAGTCAAGGTTCTCCCTCCTGTCAACAACACTTCTCTTCAAAGTATATTCCCAAAAGTGAAGAACTTGCCTTTAAATTTATCAATAATAAGGAATAGACATCATTTCTTATAGGAATATTGCAAACTAAAATGTGTCAAAAAGAGGTGTCCCATTTTCAAAGATAAGCAGTACCATTATTTTTTATCATTCATACAATATATTAAAGTTTCTATATTTTAAATTTCATACAAGAAATTAGGAGGAATTGATTTGGATAGGTTTCATAATTGCATACCACTTAATTGTTTATTCCCTTTACCCCAAACCGGGGCAACTGGACCTACCGGGCCGACTGGACCAACTGGGCCAACTGGGCCAACTGGGCCAACTGGGCCAACTGGGCAAGCTGGTACAGGTAATACTGGGCCGACTGGACCAACTGGACCGACTGGACCAACTGGACCGACTGGTACAATAGGTTTTGCCTATATTTTTAGTACCCAAGCACAAGCCCTAACTCTAAATGAGGATGTTACATTTAATAATGTCGGGGCTAACTCAACAATTGTAACATTTACTCCAACATCTACAACTATCACAATTAATCAAACAGGAACATACCGCATCGATTGGGAGACATTCCCTCAACAAGGTACTTCTGCCTTCGCTTTATTTTTAAATAA
Organism: Bacillus sp. UNC437CL72CviS29; assembly: GCF_000482345.1. Lineage (NCBI taxonomy): Bacteria > Bacillati > Bacillota > Bacilli > Caryophanales > Bacillaceae > Bacillus > Bacillus sp. UNC437CL72CviS29. Next base: position 372,494 of record NZ_AXVB01000006.1, read on the forward strand.
TGCGACTCAAATAGCAGGTTCCAATTATGGATCTGGTTCAGGTAACCAAACGCTCCCTGGGCAAGTAATCGTTGCATTAAACCAAGGAGACATTATTACCCTACGAAATATTGATGGCAATACTACTTTGAATAACCAAGTAGCTGGTGGTCCTAATCCTTTTGTGGTCAGTGCATCGATTCTGTTTGAAAAACTCGCTTAGAAAGTTCATCAATCACCTCTCAATTTCATGTTTACCATGAAATTGAGGTGGTCGGTTGATTTTTTACATATAATAGCCCAACTACAGAATATCGTATTTGTTCTGCTTTCGCTTCCTATTCTTCTGTTTTCACAGGAAGAATCCTAACGCTAGTTCCTATTTCTTAAAAAATATCAGTATCCTACCATTCATAAAAGCAGGATACTCCTTTTTAATTTACTCACAATTCTGATGATTACTTATCTTTTTTCTGTTTACAAGAGAAAGCTCATTCACATAACCCATTTTAAGTTATCAGAAAATATTGTATATAACAACAAAACAAAAAACACTCCAATTGTACAATATAGAACAGACTCTCAAATCATTTGGAAATCCCACCTTAAAATAATGTACTCATTTACACCTTTTAGAGTATATACTCGGTACCATTATTTTTTATCATTCATACAATGTATCGATGTTTATATTTTTATTAAGTTTTATACAAAAGATGAGGAGGAACTAACTTGGATAGGTTTAATCAACATAACTGCATACCGCTTAATTGTTTATTTCCTTTACCTCAACCCGGACCAACTGGGCCTGCTGGACCGACTGGACCGACTGGGCCTACCGGACCGACGGGTAACACTGGAAATACCGGAAACACTGGAAATACTGGACCGACGGGGCCTACTGGACCGACTGGACCGACTGGAGCTGCTGGAACAGGTAATACGGGGCCTACTGGACCGACTGGACCAACTGGACCGACTGGGCCGACTGGAGCTGCTGGAACAGGTAATACTGGACCTACCGGACCGACTGGGCCAACTGGACCGACTGGGCCTACCGGACCGACTGGGCCAACTGGAGC